>MEXN01000001.1:0-8772 GCA_001773695.1 Candidatus Amesbacteria bacterium RIFCSPLOWO2_01_FULL_48_25
CTTAATTGATGAGATACGGTTATACAACTACGCCCGTACTCCCAAACAGATCATCGAGGACATGAACGCCGGCCACCCGACTGTGGGCACACCCATCGGCTCCTACGTCGCTTACTGGAGTCTCGATGACGCTTCCGATACCACCGCCCAGGACCAGTCCGCCAATAACAACGATCTGACTCTCTCCGCGGCCTCTTGGACTGTCCAGGGCAAACTCGACTCTGCCTGGAACGGCACCGGCACTTCCCGCCTGGCCCGCCCGGCCAACGACTCGGATTTTGATTTCTCCGCTACCGAAGATCTTTCCCTGTCCACCTGGTTTAGATCCGACGCCCCCGGCAATCCCGCCGCCATTGAATACTTAGCCGCCAACGGCGGTCCCTCGGGCGCCGCCGGCTACGCCCTTTATGCCAACACCGACGGCACCTTGTGTTTCGGTATCGACGACGACGCCTCCTGGGGACCGGACGTCCCCTCCTGTACCACCACCGATTTTTACGACGCCGCTTGGCACCATATCGTGGGTGTTAGAGATGTCATCGCCGACAAAGTCAATCTCTACATTGACGGCATCCTCAAAAGCAGCGCTACCGACACCACCTCCGCTACATTAGACAGTGACGGCACTTTCCGCCTGGGCGACATCGACACCGACGATGCCGCCTCCGGTGAAGAGTTGGCCGGGGATCTGGACGAAGCCAAAGTCTACCGCCTGGCCCTAAACTCCAGCGATGTCCAGCTCGAGTATAACCGCGGCTCCTCTATCGTCCTGGGCTCCCTCTCCACCCAATCCGACGGCCTAACCGCCTCCAATTCCGCCGCCGCCGCTTTCTGCATCCCTGGCGATTCCAGTACCTGCTCTCCTCCTATCAACTGGTGGAAACTCGACGAGAACACTGGTACCACCGCGGTCGACTCCGCCATCGGTGAAAACGACCTTGTCCTAACCAAGGGCCCCCAGTGGGTACCAGGGAAATTAGGCTCCGCCATAAAGTATGACGGATCCACCCAGTGCGCTCTGGACACTACTTACAACGGCGCCCCTGTCACCGATGTCACCATTACCGCCTGGGTCTACGCCCGGGCTCCCGCCGCCGACGATGACGCCATCATCAATGTTTCCGGCACCGACGAAACCGAGGCCGAAAACATCAACTTTTACTTCTATATCAACGACACCAACAACGTTCTCCGCCTGGAATGGGAACACGGGGACGGCGTCAACGACGTCATCAGCTCCACCGTTGCTCCCTCCATCACTTCCGGACAATGGGTCCATTTCGCCGCCACCCGAAACACCGCCACCAACGAGGTCAAATTCTATGAAAACGGCCGTCAGTTGGGATCCACCGTGTCCTATACCAATGATCCCACCGGCGGGACTTCCGATCAACGCGTGGATATCGGCGCCGAAACTTCCACCTGTTCCAGCCCTTCAGATCAAGGTTTCAACGGCACCCTCGACGACGTCCGCATATATAATTACGCCCGCACCCCCGCCCAGATCGCCTGGGATTACAACCGCGGCTCCCCAGTCGCCTACTACGCTTTCGACGAATGCCAGGGTACCACCGCCTACGACACCGCCCCCAAGGCCGACATCCGCACCTCCGGAACCAACGGCACCATCAATCCCACCTCGCTCGGCAACACTACCGTCGGAACATGCAATTCAGGCGTCACAACCGAAATGTGGGACGATGGTTCTACCGGTAAATACAGTTCCGCCCTGGGCTTCGACGGCAGCGACGACAACGTTACTATCTCGTCAGTTTTCGGTCTTGGAACCACCAATGTTACCATCGCCACCTGGGTATATCTTTTTACTACCTCTGAAAACGGCGCTTTTGTCAAACTAGGTGACGAGAGTCCCTCAAACAACGGTTATGGAATAGGGGTGGGAGCATCCACCTTCGATAATTTAGGAAACAACCTGATAATGGTTTACGAAGGGGCCCGATGGATCGATACCAACAGGAACATCGGCACCGGTTGGCACCATGTCGCCTTGGTAGTAGGCAGTGACAACGCTTTACCCCAAGGCTTTATAGACGGTCTGTCTGTCGGCCGGTTCAATGGTTCAGGGGTCAACCTCCCCACCGACAGCACCAAAATCGGAGGGTACACTGGAAGCGGCGCTCAAAATAGATTCGGCAATTATCTTCTCGACGACGTTCGCATCTACAATTACCCCCTCAATGCCAGCCAGATGAAAACTCTTTACAACGAAGGCGCAGCCATCCGCTTCGGCCCGCAAACTGGTAGCCCGTGACTATGAAAAAAAATATCTCTCCTATCGCCATATTAACAGTTTTATTAATAATAATCGGATACATATTATATTCATTACAAAAGTCTCCTCCTACCCCTAAACAAGACCCAATCAAAGGCGTGTTGTCTATAAATACCGACAAATCCATCTATCAACCTGGGGAAAAGGTCTATATCCAAATGGCTTCGTTGGATGAAAACGGCGACACCCTTTGTGACAGCAATCTCAAGCTCGCCGTAAACTCCGAAAGATTAGAAATCACCCAATCCCCCACTTGCAGTCCTGATAATAACGTCACCAATAGTCCGGACTACACCTCATTTTTCACCCCCACCTCATCAGGCAAATACACTCTCACCCTCACCAACACTAGCAACACCATCTCCACTTCATTCGAAGTCTCAAAAGATCTGCCCGGTTTATCAATATCCCGCTGGGGGCCCACCCGCATCAACCCTGATGGCAAAACCAGATATCCCATGGTTATCACTATCACCGCCCATCAAGACTATAAAGGCAAGTTCGAAGATCGCCTCCCGCCGGAATTCACTTTTCCCTGGATCGGCCCGGCCAAACTCACTCAAAACAAAAACTCCTCCACCCTCTCCTGGGACATAGGTCTTAAAGCTGGAGAAACAATCGAGCTCAAATACGAATACTCAGTCCCTCCGACCAGTCTACAGCAATACACTATTATTGCCTCCCAATTCGAGTCCCGCCCCTGGACGCTCGCCACAACTTATGTCCAATAATAAGCGACTCATCTTCGCTCTCCCCCTGGCGCTACTCATGTTTCTCCTCTCCCCCCGCCCCGCCCGCGCCGCCATCGCCTTTGACGCCGCCAGTGAGTCAAACACAAGTACGACCGCCTGTGTCAGCGCTGCCACTTGCAGCTGGACCCACTCCCCAGTCAGCACTCCCCGCGGAATATTGGTCTTTGTATACACTCTAAACAGCTCCACCGCCAAGGACACCAGCGTCACTTATGGCGGCACTTCAATGTCGTCCATATCGGGAGGGACGGCTACTGACACCACCGGCGAACCCGCCGTCGTCCACACTTACTTCTTGGGTAGTTCCGTTCCTACCGGAAACCAAACCGTCGTTGTCAACAGAACTAACGACGCCGTCGAAGTGTATGCCGTAGCCTTCTCTGTCACCTCCAACAACCTAAACACCGAAGTCTACGCCAGTGGAATTGTCCTCATACAAAACGACGGCAGTTACGCCGAACAGAACGTCGATGACGGTTCCCCTGGCTCAAACAGTGTTCGTTTTGCCGGAGGTTTCTGGGGAGGCAACGGCGTTATGTCCGCTGGGGCAAATTCTACAGACGGACCAAATATCGATCCCGGCTCATATACCGCTTCCTCAGCATATGAAACCACCGCTGGCCAGGGCAGCCGGGCAGTTGGTTTTGCCCAGGCCGGCAACGACGATCGGGCTGGAGTTCATCTAGCCGTCCGGGAAATCATCCCCACCATCACCGTCTCTGGGTTTATTTATCAATCAAGTAATGAAACATCAGCTTATGACTGCAGCACCGGCGGCCCATACACCGTCCAACTCAGAGTCAATAATACTGGCACTTACACCGCCGACTGCACCGAAAACACTGGTGCCTGGTCAGTTGGCAGCGTCGCCGCCACTTCAGGGCAAACAATATATATTTATCTTGACGGCGAATCTATAGCCGGCAATACCGTACTCATCACCGACGCCTCCACCCAATCCAACGTCCCTATCTTTGTCAACCGCGTCACCTTGCGTGACGACGCCAACGGCAGCATCACCAATAGCGAAATCAGTACCGGCAATACCTCAGATGCCGATGATCTGATCACTTTTTCCGGTTCAGACATCACCGTCGCCTCTTCGTACGAAACCCACATCTACACCGCAGATACATATGTTCCCGGAGCCAATGTTTCCACAGGTCAATTACATATCGATACTTCTTCGACATACGATGCTGGTTCAAATACCTTAACCCTCACCGGCACATCAAGCACCGAGAAACTGATAGATAGAGACGGCACCTTCACCCAAGGCACTTCCACCGTCTCGGTTACTTCCGGATCCGGCACCCCCACTCTGCTCACCGCCGCCACTACATTTCATATCTTAACCATCAATGCCGGCGCTACGGTCATCAACGACGGCGCCGCCATAACTATTAACAACGCTGCCAGTGCTGCCCTGACTGTTACCACCGGCGTCCTCAACTTAAGTCTCACTCCTACCGGCCCGGGAGCAGGCAATGGTACCCTCACTGTGTCATCCGGGGCCACTCTCTGTTTGGGCGGGTCAGCCAGTAATACTTCCAACACTTGCGACTCCACCAACACCGTCACCACCGCCGTCACCCTTCCCACTTTCCAAACCTATACCCTAGACTCGGCCGGAACTGTCAGGTATCTTTCCGACGCCGCGACGACCGTCTCCTCCACTCCCACTTACGGCAACCTGGTTTTCAATCCCAGGTTCAATACTACATCCGAAACCTATACTCTCGGCGGAGCCATGACCATTAATGGTGACTTGACCATCAACCCCTCCGAATCAGGGGCCAGCACTCCCGCCCTCACCGTCAACGCCGCCGGCACTATCACCGTCGCCTCCGGTAAAACCACTTCCATCACCGCCTCAGATAGTGCCACGTCTAGTTTAGATATCAATCCCGGCACCAGCTATGACCTGTCAACCGGATTGCTCAATATCGGCGCCGGAGGCACTCTCGATGCCAGCAGTTCCACCTCCACCGTTACCCTTACCGGCACTTCCGGCACCCTATTCACCAGAGTCGGCACTTTCAATATCACTTCCGGCACTCCCACCGTAACCGTCACCTCTGCCTCCGGCTCCCCTACTCTCAATTCCGGAACTATCACTTTCTACAATCTCACCATCAATCCCGGTAGCATTACTATCGCCACCTCAGCCGACGATCTCACCGTCACCAATACCCTAAATGTATCGACTAACGACACCCTCTCCCTCGCCTCCGGTCAGGATCTGACCCATTCCGGCGCTACCCTCACCCTCGATGGCACCATTTCCAGCTCCGGCACCTTAATCTATCAATCCGCTACCGCTTTCCCCACTTCCGGAACCATCAGCTCGGCCCTGAGAATGGACGCCACCAACAACGACCAAACTCTCGCCGGCACCCGAACTTACGGCGGCAATGTCGAAATCTACAACAACTCCGGTGCATCCGCCAGAAACATTGTCCTAGGCTCGGCAGGTGGACAAACTCTGACCTTTGGCGGCAACGTTACTCTCAATGCCGCTAATACTCAAAGCGTCACCTTAACCGGCGCCACCAACACCCCCACGGTCAGTATCACTGGCAACCTCACCGGGACTTCGGGCAACGGCACCGAAAATATCACTACCGGTTCCAGCACCACCTGGACAGTCTCCGGAAACGTCGATTTCACCGACATCGGCACCTTCACCAGTACCAGCAACACTCTCCAAATGAACGGCTCAAGCAAAACTATTACTTCTGCCGGAGAAACTCTGAACAACTTCGCAGTTACTGGCAACTCCGTCAGCAACGTCGACAATCTCGATGTCAATGGTACATTCTCAGTCACTTCCGGCGGCTTTACCCACGGCGCCGGCGCCAATATCGATATCTTTGTCGCCGGAAATTTCACACTCAGTAGCAGCACCACTTGGACCGAAAATGTCACTTCCACCTCCCAACTCATCTTCGACGGAAATTTGGCCTACGCCGACAATAACGGCACCAAACAATCGGTAGGCAATGTCCAAATCGGCAATTCCCCCGGTGTTACCAATCTCACCACCGACTTTTCTGCCAATTCCCTCACTGTCATCGCCGGCGACGTCTTCAATACCTGCGAATACGATCTGGATATTGGCAATGGCGGCATCACTTTAAACACTGGCTCCCCCGGCGGCACCCTGGATACCTCCGCCACTGGAACTACTATCAGCTGCAGCGCCAACGAGGCCAACGAAACGACTATCAACGACGCCAACGCCTTCACCATCAACTCCGGAGCCGTTTTCGTTCAAGACGGCTCCTCCGTCATCATGGACGACACTACAGGCACCAACGCCATTACTTCCAACGGCCGCTCCTTCTACAATCTCACCGTAGACGACGGCAACGATGACGCCACTATCATCATTCTGCTCGAGGACGCCCTGGATGTAGACAACGCTCTCAATATCGCCGACGGCACCCTTGACGTCAATACCACCGAAAACAATTCTCTTACTGTCGGCGGCAACTTTACCAACAGTAGCACTTTCCAAGCCCGAAGCGGCACTGTCACCTTCAACGACGCCACCAAAACTTCCATCCTCTCTTATTCCGCCAATACCACCTTCTTCGGCCTGACCATCTCCACATCCGGCAAGCAAATGAAATTCGACGACGCCTTCCAAACCATTGTCGCCGCCAGTGGGTCATTCACCGTCCAGGGATCAGACTGCACCACCGGACGCGTTTTCCTGGATTCCGAAACCGACGACAACCCCTGGGATCTCAATGTCAACGCTTCAGCCACAGTCGATATAGATTATGCCGATGTGGAAGACTCCAACTCCACCAATGCCATTTCCGCTGCCAACTCCACCCAAATCAATGATTCAAACACCAACTGGACCATTACCGCAGGAGCTTGCGGAGCCGCCCAATACTTCAACTTCGACGGCCCCCTCAATTTCGATGGCATTAATCTTGATTAAGCCTTGACTCTTCGCTATCAAAGTATTAATCTCCATATCAAATGGCTACTTTGAACCTCGACTCTCTTCCCGACTTATTAACCGTCAAAGAAGTCGCCTCCGTCCTTCGCGTCTCCACTCTTACTATCAAACGCTGGGGTAAAAGAGGAAAATTAGTACCAATCCGCATCAACTCCCGCGGCGACCGCCGCTATAAAAAAGAGGCCATCTTGTGGCTTCTAGGTATGACACCAAAGGTCGCTTGACTTCCCCTTCCGTTGTGTAAACAATCTCTCCCCTTTCAATGTCCCTGATTGACAACCAATCACCATTAGTACTAAATAGTACTAATCTGAATTAATCATCCAAATGCCCAACAACCGCCGCGGCCTGTTCATCGTCCTCCTTCTCCTTGTGGGTTTGTTTCTCGGCTTGACTGCGGTCCGTCAAACCCAGCTCTTCAAAAAGAAAGCCGCCCTCTCTATTACCGGCACCCTGTCTTTCCCCCAAGTCACCTACGTCAACCCTGCCCCGGGTGGTAACTCAACTGTCACAGTTGGCCTTCACACCGGCAGCCAACCTATTGTCGGCGGCGACGTTCTGGTCAGGTTTGACACTAGCAGGCTGACTCTGACTGCCATCACTCCCATAACCGCATTTCGCAATTCCTTTCTTACATTCCTCCCCGTTACCAGCGCCGGCGTTTTCGACACCCCCCGCATCATCGCTTGTGCCACCTCCGGCTCGTATAACGGCAGTGCTGCATACTGCCCATCCGGACCAGGCGTAGTTGAGTTTGGTTTTGCCGCCTTCAACTGGAGCACCAATCTCACCACTCCTGCTGTCGGTTTTTCTTCAACCACACAAGTAGCCACTCTCACCTTCCAAGCCAAATCCACTCTCGGTCCCACCGTTATCCGCTTCATCCCCACATCTGGGTATACAGATTCCAGTTTCTCTTCCACCACCAATTCCAACCTCGCGGCCGTTACCACCACCGACCCGATCACAGATATTCTTGCCACTCCCGCATCTACTTCCGTCGTGACCCTAAATATCGCTTCCACCACCCCCACTCCGGATCCCACAGGAGCTCCCACTTCCACCCCGATTCCCGGCTCCTGTCAAACCGGTACTGCCACCTGGGGAATAGGCAGTCCATTTACCATCCAAACCGGGACATTTAGTGTGGAGTTTGATGCTACTCCGGGAGCTGCCTCCATGGACGGGGTGGTGGGATTATCTAATGGATCGGCCACTGCTTACACCAGCTTGGCCACAGCAGTCAGGTTTTGGACCGATGGCACCATCGAGGCCAGAAACGGGGGAGCGTACGTCGACGCTTCCACTCCCGTTACATATACCGCCGGAACCAGGTATCACTTCAAACTCGATATCAATATAGGGAGCCATACATATTCGGCATATGTCACCCCACCGGGATCAACTCAAAAGACTTTAGGGACAAATATGGCTTTCCGGACAGAGCAGGCGACAGTCAGCCAGCTAAATTACTGGAATGTGTATGCCGCCTCTGGTTCCCTCTCTGTCTGCAACTTCGTCCTGGGAACAGGAGTCCAGTTCCGTCCCGGTGACGCCGACCGCGACGGCGATGTGGATCTGGTAGATCTTGGTATCTGGGCTCGCGACTACGGCCTGTCAACTTCCCCCGCCAACTTCAACTCGGATTCAGTCGTCAACGGCCTCGACTACCTCATCTGGCGCACCAATTTCCTCCCCTCTCCCACATCCACCCCTACCCCCACCACTACCGGCCCCACTCCCACCCGCAC
>MEXN01000001.1:8830-112837 GCA_001773695.1 Candidatus Amesbacteria bacterium RIFCSPLOWO2_01_FULL_48_25
TCCCTCCTCCTCAAACAGTCCAGGGCATATGGACCTCTCCCTCGGACCTGGCTGGTAAGCCTATGTCCGGAACAAGCTGGGACAGATTGAAAACAGCTGCCGACTCCAGTTACACTCCTGATATCGATAACCAAGATTCAGCAACTGACGTAAACATGTTGGCTGGAGCAATTGTCTACGCCAGAAACGGTGACGCCACTTATAGAAACAAGGTCATATCAGCTCTTAACGACGCGGTCTCAAGATTTGGCAACTGTCAAGCGACTGGTCGTACGTTAGCCTGGGCCAGAAATATGGCTGCGTATCCTCTAGCCGCTGATCTAGTAGGTTACCGCACTCCCGCCTTTGAACAATTCTTGCGGGACATGGCCGATAGATGCGTCGGTTCTCAAAATGTTTGCCCGGACAACAGGCTATATGACGCCTGTACACTCCGCACCACTTTTTCTGGTATGCCCAATAACTGGGGGCAGCTGGCTTTTGGAGCTCTAGCCGCAATTTATAGATACTTAGGCGATACTCCCAGACTACAAGCCGTCAGATATGAGTGGGTTAACGAACTTCTTTACAACGTAAATAACATCAATAACACCGTTAGTCGCAACTGGTCTTCTGATAAATCGTGGTTTACAGACCCCAATAACCTCAGGATTATTAATCCAGTTGAAGATTCTGTTAAAGGTGGAATAATTCCCGAAGACGCGCAACGCTGTGGAAGTTACAGTAGTGGATGCATTACTGGGTATACTTACGATACACTTTCGGGAATGGTTGTAGGAGCTAGAGTTCTCCAGAGAGCAGGTATGCCAATTTGGCAGGAAGGCAACGAAGCCATATATAGGGCGGGATATCGCTACTTCGTAATCCGGAATCCAGGCGGTAGTTACGGTATAACCAAATGGGTTATACCATTCATCAACAGTGCCTATCCTAACCGCAACCCCCTCCCAGACTCCCGTGATCGTGATTGGGGCTGGCAAGCAGGCTATCCATACGTCTTACCTTAAATATTCTGTGATAATTTTGCTTTTCATCTTCTTCTCCCTCGCTTCAGTCTCCTCAGTCTCCGCCCAATCTCCCTCCATCAAAGACCTCCTCCTCTCCTGGCTCACTTCCATCCAGGATCGAAACGGCGACTCCAAAGTCAACTCCCTCGACTTCGCCTCTCTTCTTTCCCTATCCCCCACCCCTACCCCCTCCGGTCCCACCTCCACCCCAATCCCTATTTCTGGCAACTCCCGCGGCTATGTCACCACACCCGGAGAACTGCTGTATGTAAAGCAAAAAGCAGCTAGCGGAGTCGAACCCTACAAAAGCGCCAAAGACACGGTAATTAGCTATGCCAACAATAGTCTAAGAACATTCAACGCCCCGGACGCCCAATGCTCTCGTCAAAATGACTACTGGTACAACTCATACACCATCGAGGCCAAAGCCATAGCCTACTGGTTGACTGGCGATACGAATTACGCCACTCAAGTGGTTGCCGGTTTGCGCGATGCCACTGCCCACCCTGCCTCCAGACTTCCTTCTGGCAACGGCGACCAATGTAATCTAAATGCCGCCTGGTACCCGCCGGGAGTAGTAATTGCGGCCGACTTAATGGAAGGCTACAGCGGTTGGAGTGCCAGCGACAAACAGGCTTTCCAAAACTATTTGGCCAACAGCGTTTATCCCTTCGCTGCGGCTTCCGGTCGCAATTCCAACAACTGGGGCACGGGCGGCGACATGTCCTCCGCATACATTGCCGATTATCTCTGGAATAGGTCGGATCTAAGACTAACCACATTGGACAATACCCCCAGAAGTCCAGCCCAGGCCTATGAATTTCACGCCCAGCGCCAAATAGGCCGCATAAACGGCACATACATCTACAACTCCGCTTGCCCATTAGATCCGGGCATTAGGGCCGACGGAGGTCTTTCAGAAGAACTTGAAAGGGGCAGTACCGGATGCTACGGCACAACTCTCCTGGCTTGCGATGCATCCTGGACTTATTCCATTACCAGCTTGGAGTCGGTCATTATGCACGCTGAACTGCTCTGGAGGCGGGGTAGTGGTGACAGGAGAATATACGATAACGTGGGTCCAAACGGAAAAGGCCAACTCAAAAAAGCCATTCTTTTTGTCGTCAATTCCTCATGCGACTGGAAAGACTCCCATAAGCATTCACTGGAGTTAACTTTCCGCTATTATCGTGACACAGACACTGCTTGCAGCTTGGGTGTAACCAGCGGATCGGGTTGCCGCTCTGGTAGATATATCGGAGATCATTGTGGCTCAATGATGCATTACGGGACAATTAGCCATGGATTTGCCGTAGGCGAGAATCCTGGACCTCCTCCCAGAGTCCCCGCACCATAATGTTTTCACTCATTATTTTCCTCACAATCTTCACTTTCCAACCTCTCTTTGCCCCCCAGCCTCCGCCCAAACCAATCCTACCATCCAACAACTCCTCCTCTCCTGGCTCAGTTCCCTCCTGGCCCAAACGCCTCCAACTGACTACTTCACCTCAAACACAAAGGTCTTCCCCAATATCCTCACCTCATAACCCGCTCCATCCACTATTCCCGAGAGTTTAACAAGGTATATTTTCCCCTCCAATTTCACCGAAACCCTTAGCCAATCCGCTTCCCCCGCTTTCCTATACTCGATTTCCCGGATAACCACCGGAGAGGAAAACCCCACCAGGACATTTCCACCACCCAAATTTGTAGTCCCGAAATTAGATACTAGTGCTGAAGCCTCAATCCTAGCTTCCTGCTTTTGCTGTACCACCCTCACCCCGGTTATCACTCCGGTAACTACAACTACCAGCCCCAGCGCCGGTAACAATAAAGCCGACACGTCCGTTGCCATCCCCCACATCTTAAAATAATTAACCTTCGCCTCCTGCGCCGGCTTAAAGTCCAAAAGCGAGTCGGTAGGAAACCACCACCTCCCGCACCTTTCACATCTTTTAACGACAACATTTGATGGGACATTCTCCCCTTGATATCTAACTAGTTTAGCATCGTCTACCGGACAGGCATTATTTCCCAGGTTCAACCATCCTTCATCAACTTCTATTTTCATCCATTTAGAAAGCATTTTGGAGTTCAAACGGTTCACCACCCATCCATCCATCCAAAATCCCCCGCACTTAAAACATCGGTACGACTGGTCACTCCCCGACAGAGTAATTTGCGTCAACGTCTCTCCGCAATCCGGACACTTCATCCTACTAGTATAAAATTCAAAACTTCAAATAACAAATTCACAAATCAAATTCAAATTTATTTTCTATTAATTGCTCCAAAAATAAGACTTAATTCCTTAGCCTCTCTCCACAACACACGAGATTCTTCTATTTTGTCAGGTTCTGCCTCAGCGAACATCCTCAGCCAATGCATTGTTTCTTTAGATTCTTTCTTGCAAATACTTATTTTTGCCCTGAAGTCGTTTTTAGAATCAGCTCCATTAGCTTCCATATAGTTAGCCCCAATGCTCGTAGCGCTTCTGATCAGCTGATTAATTAATGACCTTGTAATTTCATTGGGCCTTATTGATTTACAAAACCGAATTGAATTTTGGCCAAATATTGCAGTCCTCTCCTCCAAATCGAAGCTTTTGCTTTTTGAATTTTGAGGCTCAATTGTCATTTGTTATTTGTGAATTTGAATTTCCCCTCTCGCCGGTACCCCCACCTGCTGCCTGATTTGTACCAGCATCAACCCCGCTACTAACCCGGACAATATCACGGCAATTATCAAAAGCGGCAACAACAGGCTACCGGTCTCCGCCATCTTTCCCCACAGCCTAAAATAGTCCTTCTTAACCTCCTGGGCTGGCTTAAACCGGTACAACTCATCTCCGGGCCACCACCACCACCCACACTTGGTGCATCGTTTCACTGAGACATTAAACGGCACACTCTCCCCTTCGTACTTCATAAGCAATTGTCTGTCCCGCGGGCATCTCTCCTCTCCCACCACCATCCACTTACCCGCAATCATCTTTCCTGGCCACTTAAGGAGCTCCATCATCGTCGCTTCGTTCACCACACTTCCGTTTGTCCACCATCCCCCGCACCGCCCGCACCGCATCGCCTCCCCCACCTTCCCCATCAAAGGCGTATCAGAAAGCACCGCCCCGCAATCCGGACACCTCATGCTACCCTTTCTTTCAAAGCCCTATAAAAACGCTCCAAGTATCCCCGGGCCTTATCTGGATCCAGCTCCCGTCCGGCGAGCACGGCCAGATGCGCGCTCTTGGCCGCCTGTAGCTCGGAAAACCTGTATTTTTCCCCCAAAAACTCCCGCATTTTGTCCTCGCTCTCGCCGTTCTTCCATAAGTTTACTTCAAAATTAGCAATAATTTCCGGCTCAAACGCCAACCCCAAGTTCCGCTTAACAATCCCATATAGCGCAATCAGGGATAACTTTGCCTCCTGCCACTCCCGCCTATCTCGATGCACCAGAGCCGAGGCGAAGTGCTCCCCCGCCGTCTTGGCCAAATCTTTAGACAATCCGTATTGCTCCCTCACATATTTCACCACTTTGTCCAAAGTCAACTCCCGCCGCCAATCCATTTCCAACCTAGCGACAACCTTAGGATCAAATTTCAGATGAGCCTCCGCATCATTTCCCCCAAACCTCCGTCTCCGGCGCGAATAGTCCAATATAGCCTCTCGCAACTTCTCCGGCGTAAAATCCGGTAAATGATCCAACTCCCAGTAATACTCAGCATAATGCATTTGCCACGGCATTAGTCCGCTAGTCCTCTGCTCCCCGCTCGTCCTAATAAATAAATCCACATACGGATAAGGCTGATCCCCAGTATCCAAATACTTCTCAAATGTCTTTTCATCCACTTCTCTCAGTCTTGCTTTCAAAATTTTATTCGTCGCCCGCACTATTTCATCATGTCCTCCATAATCCAAAGCCGCATTAAAAACATGTCTATTATAGTCTCTCGTTTCTTCCTCCAACCCAGCTATATGAGAAACTAGATCCCTAGAGAATCTATCCTTACGCCCCAAATGAACGAACCTTATGCCTTCCCTCTTGGCTCGCTTGCGAACCTCGTCTACCATCTTCCAAAAAAGTGCCATTATTAATTCTATTTCCTCTTTCGACCTGTCCCAATTCTCAGTCGAAAATCCCCATACAGTAAACGTATGTACTCCCCAGTCCCGCGCCGCCTGAGCGACCCTCATACCCGCCTCAAAACCCGCTTTATGCCCCTCAAACGTATGCATCCCCCTTGCCCTAGCCCACCTCCGGTTACCGTCTAATATCAACGCAATATGATCCGGGACTTTCGTCTCAGGTGATATGGTGATCCTTTGCGCTTTAGCCATATCCGACAATCTTACACTATCTTATCTACATTAGACGTTTAATCACCTCCTCCACACTCACCAACTCTGTTTTAGTCCCGCTCCTCTCCTTCCACTCTATTTTATCTCCAGTCTTCTCAGACACCACCAACCGGACCGGGATTCCAATCAAATCCGCATCAGCAAATTTTTGACCCGCGCTCACGTCCCTATCATCCCAAAGTACGTCCACTCCAACGCCTACCAATTTTTGGTGTACCTTCTCGCCATCTTTCAAATCTACCAGATAGGCTTGAAAAGGTGCCACGCTCCTCGGCCAGACAATTCCTTTTTCATCATGACAGACCTCCACAATCGCCCCCATATTCCGGGTCGTCCCTATGCCGTAACTCCCGAACCAAATCGGCTTTTTGTTTCCATCCTTATTTATGAATAACGCCCCCATTTTCTCTGAATACTTCTTCCCCAGCGGAAAAATGTTCCCCACCTCGATCGCCCGCTTTACTTCATAATCCTTCGCCTCGCCTGCAAAAACCTCCTTATTAATAGCCTCCTTCGTTCCCGGATTGACATAAATCGTGTCTTCACCAGATTCCGCCTCCAGCTGGAATTCGTGAGTATGCTTGTCCGTAAATACTCCGCCTGCCGCCTCGGTATAGTATACTTTCACCCCAAACCTTTCATAAATCTTCAGGTACGCCTGCTTATACTTCTCATACCACTCCATCAAATCCTCCTCGCTGGTATGCAAGGAATACGCATCCTTCATCAAAAACTCCCTCCCCCGCAAAATCCCTCCCTGTGGCCGCAGCTCGTTTCGAAACTTAGTAGAAAAATGATACACATTCAACGGCAGGTCCTTATACGACCTGACAAATTTTCGAACTAGGTCCATCACTATCTCCTCATGCGTAAACGACAGGGCAAACTCTTTCCCCCGGCTGTCTTTCAGTTTATACATCACTTCGTCCGCCTCATCCCATCTCCCCGTCTGGTTCCAGATCTCTTTAGGATGCAGAAGCGGCATCAGCATTTCCTGTGCCCCGATCCTGTTCATTTCCTCTCGGATAATCTGCGTAATCTTGGAGACCACCCGCCATCCCAGAGGCAAAAGCGTCCACGACCCGGCCATCAATTGATCAATAAACCCCGCCCTTACCAACAGTCTGTGATTGGCAGTCTGCGCCTCCTTAGGTGCCTCCCGCAGGGTCTTGGGAAACATCTGGCTGTACCTCATAATAAAGATTATAATCGCTCCATGGACCAAATAGAAGAACTCCTCACTCGCGGCGTGGCCAATATTATTCCCAGCCGAGAGAAGCTAGAAAAACTCCTCCGCTCCGAACGCAAACTTAACGTCTACCTCGGCATCGACCCCACCTCTGTCCATATTCACATCGGGCACGCCACCCATCTGCACCGTCTTCAAAAACTCGCCGACCTGGGACACCATGTCACTTTCTTAATCGGCGACTTCACTGCCCTAGTTGGAGACACTTCAGACAAAGACTCAGAAAGGCCAATCCTCACCCCAGACCAAATCGAGGCCAACTGGCAAACTTATAAAAATCAAGCCGAAAAAATTATCGACTTCTCCAAGGTAGCTGTTCGTCGCAACTCCGAATGGTTGGACAAACTTTCAGCCCGAGAAATTCTCAATCTCATGTTCCAATTCTCCCTCAACGATTTTAATAGCCGCGAGCTCATCAAAAAACGCCTCGAGTCCGGCAGCTCCATCCGTCTCCCCGAAGCGTTTTATCCCGCACTTCAAGGATACGACAGTTACTCCATGGATACCGACATCCAGTTGGGTGGCTCAGACCAAACCTTCAATATGCAAGCTGGTCGCACTCTCCAAAAGTCTTGGCGCGACAAAGAGTCATTTATTCTGGTCGGCCAGTTTCTAACCGGCACCGACGGAAGAAAGATGAGCAAATCCTGGGGTAATGCCATCTGGCTTGATGATTCCCCAAACGATATATACGGCAAAGTCATGTCTATTAAAGACAAACTGATAGACGAGTATTTTTTACTCGCCACAAATATCTCCAAACCGGAAATTTCCAACCCCATGGATCTAAAAAAAGCCCTCGCCCACCAAATCGTCCTCGAACTTCACAGCGAAGCCGCATCAGACGCTGCTCAATCTTATTTCGAATCCACCTTCCAGCAAGGTCAAACACCCACCGACATCCCTGCCCACACTCTTACATCCACACCTACAATAGTGAATGCCCTTTTTGAATCTGGACTGGCTATCTCAAAATCAGAAGCCAGAAGATTGGTCGACCAAAGAGGTACTGCCATTGATGGACAAGTCGTCACTAGCTACAACGACGAAGTCCCAAGTGGTGCAACTATTAGCGTAGGTTCCCGCAAATTTGCCAAGATCATCCTCGAGTAAAAACCAGCCACACGAATTTCAGCAATCTTAGTTGCCTCCTCCACCTCCACGGTTCGTACAACAACCTCCACAACCACTCCAGTCCGGCGCCGGAGACCCATTCCGGCGGAAGCTTCGCTCTTCCTGTCAAGTAATCAAAAGCCCCCCCCACCCCCATCACGACTTTAGCCCTGATCCTACTTAAATTCCGGTAGATCCATTTCTCCTGCCATGGCGCCCCATACGCTACCATTAAAATATCCGACCTATATTTATTTATCTTACTTAAAATACTTATACTCTTATACTCTCCGGCTCTTATACTCTCCTCACCTTCATCCCATTCCCCACCGTATTTCTCCGCCATCTTCTCCGCCACCCCATCTCTTCCCCCCAAATAAAACACCCTATATTTTAGTAACTTCTCTACTAGCTTTCTCCCGGGAACTATGTTTTTTACTCCGGCCAGCCTCAGTCCCACCCCATCTGCCAAAGCCAAATCAGCCTCATTCAAAATTTTCTTAAATTCCCCATCCTCTTGAGCCAACATGATAAATTCCGGATTCACCGTTACCACAAAAAAGGGCCTATCATAGTGTTTTTTACCTATTCGACTCTCGATTATCTCTATCACTTCTTCCATTCGAGTGCTAGCCACTCTGATTTCCAAAATATCACTTGTTTCAGGTCCAATTATCTTCATTTAGCCTCAAGATAAAATTATGTAAATAATAATATTTAAAACTATAAGTTAACTAAACGCTAAACGCTAGTTACTGAACGCTATCTTCTGTTCACATTTTATCATCTTTTAAATCAAAGCCAATTGATGTAGTTACACACATTTTTCCCACATTTTATTATCGCTAATCAGTCAAAATCCTATAAGTCTCATTAGCCGCTTTTTCCCATGTAAACCCCCCCACTCTTCTTCTATCCTTCTCTATCAATTCTTTTCGCAACAAATAACTATCTATGATCAATGACAATTTATGACGCATCTCCTCTACATCATAGGGATCGAACAACAGTCCTGCCTTTCCCACTACTTCCTCCAATGCCCCTCCCCTAGACGATACTACGGGCACACCCGCCGCCATTGCCTCCAAAACAGGCAGCCCGAACCCTTCAGTTATGCTCGGCTGGACATAAACCAAAGCGCTCTTTAGTAATTCCACTCTCTCCGGCTCCGGCACAAAACCCGTAAATACCACCCTTTCTCTCACATTATACTTCTCCGGCGCAGTCAGGATTTCGTCATAACTCCACCCTAGCTTGCCACAAATAACCAGTTTGAGGCCTGAGGCTTGAGACTTAAGGCTTGCGAACGCTTCTATCAAACGTCCGAGGTTCTTCCTCGGCTGCACCGTCCCCACAAACAGCAGGTACTGCTTAGGTTTTAACCCCCACCTTTTTAGTACCTCTCCCTTTCGTCCCTCTCCTAATTTAGGAGAGGGATTAGAGGGTGAGGTATTTACACCTTCATAAACAACTTCAACCTTCCTAGAATCAGCCTTAAGTCTCTCAATTAACTGTCTCTTGGTAAATTCGCTCACCGCGATGATCTTATCGGCACTTTTTACGGCATACTTGGTAGACAAGGGTAAATACCATCGCTGCAACCAGTTCTCATACGCCGGCAGCCATTCGTACTCAATCCCATGTATCGTCACCACCGTTTTCAATGGACTGCCCAGCCCTCCGAAGCCTCGGCGAAGGATGGGCAAGGTATGTGCTGGCACCCACAACGCATCCAACCCATCCACCCAGGTCCTCGCCGCCAATCCCACTTGCGTCCAAAGATACTTCATTGGAATTTGGACTAATTGAATATTGGATCTTGTTTGTATCTCGAGATTTGGGATTTGGGATTTGACGTAAAGTATCCACTCATGTTCCTTCGCCTCCGGCAAACCCAGCAACCTCATTATCACCTCATAGCTGTATCGCTCCGTTCCCGTCGGCTGATCGATAAACGCCCGACTCGCATCAATCCCTATGCGAAGCATCTTGCTCTGCAACATTCTCATATTTCACCATACCGCCTGGACATGATCATAGCCCAGAATCTTTTTGTCTTTAGTCACCAATTTCGCCCCCAGTCTTCTGGCTGTAGCCACAATAATCCTATCCGCCGGGTCTTTGTGAAACTCCCCAGGCAAATTCACTGACTCCACCGCTGTTTCAGCATCAACAGGTATCACCTTCACAAATTCCAACTCGGTCAATTCCCTCACCCAATCTTCCATACTCATCTCTATCACTACCCTTTTCTTTTTGACCAACAACGCCAATTCCCAAGCACTTATCGCCGACACATAAATCTCACCCGACTTCCTAGCTAATCCAATCTCCCCTCGGGCAACTTTCGACAACTCACCGCCCCCATCCAACCACCACAAAAGGGCGTTGGTATCGAGCAGTGTCACTTCAAGGCCTCCCAATCTTCTAGACCTACCGGTTCAAACGGATCCTCATACTTAATCAGCTTCCCCCTAAAAACCGCCAAGGGGTCAGTTTTCTTAGCTTTATGGGGCACGATATCCACGACCGGTTTGCCAAAATCAGTCACCACCAATTGTATCTGTTTCTCCTCCACCATCCGGAAATACTCCAATGCCTTGGGTTTGAATTGAGATTTGGAGATTGTTAAATTCATGACCACAGTCATATTACCACGGTCACAATTTACTTGTCAACCCACCATCTCTCCCCATCGCTGACTATTTCCACTTCCCCATCCACATCCGTCCTTAGTATCTTAATCTCTTTATCTCTTAGTATCTTCAGTGTCTCCTCCGCCGGATGCCCATAGCGATTATTCTTCCCCGCCGAGATCACCGCCAACTGCGGCTTAACCACCCCCAACCACTCTCTAGTCATCCCCGTCTTGCTCCCATGATGCGGCACCTTCAAAACTTCCACACTTCTCAATCCCCCAGCCTCAATCATTTCGTCTTCAATCTGCCAGTCAGCGTCACCGGTCAAAAGCACATCAAATTGGCCAAAACTCAATATTCCCCCAATCGAAAAACTATTCAAATCCGTCCCATCCGTCTTTGCTCCCAGCACCGCCGAACCACTATCATCCGGAAGTTCCAAATGCGCAAAGACCCAACTCTTTTCCGGCCACACCACCTCAAACTTTATATCTCCTATCCTTATCTCATCTCCGTAATATACATTTGTCACTTGGGATTTGGTCATTGTGATTTGCCGCCGGATCGCTTCAAATCCGGCGGTCTCATTTCCCTCCACACCCATAACAAACTGTACAATAATATAACCTTTCATAACATCCACAAGTCCCCCAATATGATCCGCTTGGGGATGTGTAGCCACCGCCGCTTCTATTTGTTTATCCCAAAATGGCATATGCCGGTTCAAACACCCCACCACCCTATCATTTGGACCAGCATCTATCAATATTTGAGTAGTTTTTTGGTAAATCAAAATCGCATCTCCTTGCCCCACGTCGCAAAACACCACATGCAACTTATCGTCAGGTAGAGTCAATACCGCAACCCAAACTGTTACCGCCGCCAAGACCAGTATTTTATACATATGGCCAAAACCAAATAATAGCCCGCTACCCACTCCCACCCCAAATCCCCCATCTGTATATTCGCCCAGCTCCACCCGGCCACTGTTTCCACCACCCACACCACATACCGCAAAAGCGGCCAGGCCAGGAAGGATACCAATTGACCCGCCTCTGCCCAAATTACCCCGGCCAAAACCGCTACTCCCAATATCTGCATCACAACAGGTACTGCCCACAACACGACCAGGTTAGATATTGGAGCCACCACACTCAAATTCCCAAAATAGTGCCAAATTATAGGTAGTGTCATAATCTGAGCAGCTAGAGTCACTTTTAAATCCTCGACAAATGTCAACCCCAAAGAGCCCAGCCAGCCGATCGATCCCTCCACATTGCGCAAACTGGTGACCCCCATCACTCCCACGGTTGCTGCTACAGACAACAAAAACCCCACATCGGATAGATAATCCGGGTTCACAACCAGCATCGTCCACACCGTCAGCCCCAACATCCACCACCCCCCGCTTTTCCTACCCCACACCAGCCCCAAAAAACCCAATGTAGCCATTACTCCTGCCCGCACCACTGCCGCCGACAACCCTGCCATCACCATATACAAAATAATGAAAAATATGACATATGGTATCGACCGTCGCCTGCCCCAAATCTTCCACCCCCATCCCATTACCCAGCCGGCCACCACAGCCACGTTATATCCCGAAGCAGCAGTAATGTGGCTTAACCCTGCACTTCTGAATTCCCCCGTCAACTCCCGGCTCATGGCCTCGTCTCCTCCCAGAAGCACCCCACTCGCCAAACCCCCCTCATCCTGCCCCAACCAAGCTACTAAGTCCTGCTGCCATTTCCGTTTTAAATCCACAATCCACCCCACCCACTTGTTCTCCTCCCCCAGTATCTGAAAGTCTCGGGCTTGTAGCTCTAACCTCGTATCTCCATTCTTTGTTACTTTAGAAACAAGCTTGCCAGTCGTCACAAACCGCTGTCCATATCGCATCTGCTCGCCCCTTGGCCATCGCACTCCTATCCCCTCCACTCTTATATAGTTCCCCCCGCCCAGCGATTCTACTCTACCGTAAATTTTCACTACCATGTTTTCCACAAAATTACGCCTTACATTATATTTAGAATACACCCGAAACCCCAAAATCAAAATCATTACACACCAAATTACATACCATCTCACCATGCTACTATCGATTCTTTTATTTGGTCAAATACTTTTTGGCCCACGACCTTTTTAGATACCAGCTCCTCTATCTTTCCATACGGCCGCCCGGAAATGATTTTACCTGCCGTCACCGGCCCTATCCCAATCAACCCCTCCAACTCCGCCTGCGAAGCCATGTTTATATTGATTTTTGAATTTGGAGTTTGATTTGACATTTGAGTTTTGTCATTTGAATTTATTGACGGAACATATATCTTTTGCCCATCCACCACTCTGGCTGCTCTATTAAGATTTATTTCTATCCACTTTGTATCAGATTCCACAGACAATCCACCGGCCGCCTCCAACGCCTCCTCAACCCGAGCGCCAAATTTCAAAGCATAGACTCCAGGCTTTACCACTGATCCCGAAACATCTACCGCTATAGCAGCAGAATTTGTAGCTTCACCTCCACTCAATTCGGTCTGGGCAGACAATATTTCCACCTCAGGTTGATTCTGCAACTTCCACCAACCCACACCCAAACCAATTAAAATCAAGCTCGCAAGGCCCAAAACTACGGGCCAATATTTCGCCTGCCACCCGCTAGGATCCATTAGTGACTAAATTTAAAATCTTTCCCGGCACAAATACAATCCCGTACTTAGTACCAATCACATGTTTAGCCACGTTTCCAATCTTCAAAGCCTCCTCGATCACATACTCCAGCTCTTCTGCTCTTGCACTCTCCAGCTCTATTCTCCCCCTCATCTTCCCATTTACCTGCACTACCAGCACAACCATCCTGCTCCCCACCAGCCTCGTATCAAACTCGGGCCATTTTTGGTTATGCACAGACTCAAACTTATCAGCACTCCCCCGCAACTGCTGATAAAGTTCCTCGGCCATATACGGAGCATACGGTGCCATGACCAAAGCCATCTTCCTCCACACATCTGCCCAATTTCCGCCCGCCCCCGTCTTGAGCGCCACCTCCAAACTATTCAAGCTCTCCATCATCGCCGCCACCGCCGTGTTAAAAGACATGGTCTCCAAATCTTTCGTCACCCGATCCACCAATTTATTGGCAATCACATCCGCTTCCCCCACCTCGCCCCGCAAATCGCGCGTCTTACCAAACAAATTCCATACCCGGTTCAAAAATCGCTTCACTCCCTCCACCCCAGCCGTACTCCAAGCCTTAGTAGCATCCAGTGGCCCCATAAACATCTCATACATCCTCAACGTATCCGCTCCGAATTTATCTACTACCTCGGTCGGGTTGACCACATTTCCCCACCTCTTACTCATTTTCCGATTGTCCTCTCCCAATACATGCCCGTTTTTATAAAATTTAGCAAACGGCTCATCCATCTTCACCAAACCCAAATCAAAAAGCACCTTAGTCATAAACCGAGCATAAATCAAGTGTGTCGTGGCGTGATCCCCCCCCACATACAAATCTACCGGCATCCACTCCTCCACTTTCTTTGTATCCCAGATCTTTTTTTTGTTATGCGAATCGCAAAACCGCAAAAAATACCACGTCGAGTCCACAAAGGTATCCATGGTATCCACCTCCCGTCTCCCCACTCCTCCACATTTCGGACAAACTACATCTTTCTGGAAACTTTTAGATCTAGTAATTGGCGACTGGCCGGTCGGCTTGAAATCCACATCGGTTGGCAGTAAGACCGGTAATTGATCTTCCGGAACCGGATTCCATTTGCATATATCGCAAAATATCATCGGTATCGGCGCCCCCCAGTACCTCTGCCGGGAAATCAGCCAATCCCGCAGGTGATATGTCACCTCTCTCGTCCCCAACCCGTCTTTAACCATCCTCTCTCTGGCTTCAACCGAGTGCACCCCGCCATACTCACCTGAATTTATCAGCTCTCCCTCACCTTCATAAGGCTCAAGCCCCAACATCAAAAAGTCAGCCTGTTCCTTCCATCTCACTTCTCCCTTCAAAGTCATTGATCTCTTTTTTTCTTCATAAATAGCACTTCGAGACAAACACAACACCCCAACTCCCCACAACTTTCTTTCTTGAACCATATCGGCCCACCTGCTTTCTAATACTTCAGGATTAGACGACTCCAACTTAACAATGTAGCCCTTTTCATTCACCTCTATCGCAGATATATCTACATGTATATCTCCCCGACTCGAGTCCTTTATCGCCTGAAAATAGTATTTAGTATTTTTTCCCTTGGGCCACAGAGTCTCAACCTCATAGCCCAAACTAACAAACTGACTTCTCCACCAATCAACATCTTCTTTCAATATAAGTAAGTCAATATCTTCGTTCTCCCTAAACTCCTCACCTACTTGTGCAGCCACTGCCCAACCCCCACTCAATATCAACCTTTTGTCATTTTTATTACCCAGCTCAAACAACTCTTTGATTGCTTTGCGATTACGTTCTTGCCTCCCTTTATAGTAATTCCTCGCATTCTCGTCCACGTACACTCTCTGTGGCAACACTACCGGCAATACATCGATACTATGCTTCCCAGCAAACTGAAAGTCCCGCTCGTCATGGGCCGGCACGCCCATGACCACTCCGGTACCCACGTCTTTAAGCACATAATCTGCCACATACACGGGTAATTTCTCGCCATTCGCTGGATTAATAGCCATCAAATCTGTTTTCACTCCCGTTTTTTGCTTATTATCTTTTTTCCTCTCCTCTTCTGATCTATCCAGAGCTTCTTTGACATACTCCCCAATGTCTAACGGCATCTTCCAACCCTGCGTTTTCCAGTCTCGAGCCACTTCCGGAGCCACCACCACAAACGCCACCCCAAAAATAGTATCTAACCTTGTGGTAAACACCTCAGGTTTAATTGTGAATTGTGAATTGTGAATTGTGAATTGAACCCTAGCTCCTTCTTTTCTTCCTATCCAGTTCCTCTGCATGGCTTTCGTCGAAGCCGGCCAGTCAATTCTATCCAGCCCTTCAAGCAACCTATCTGCGTACTTTGTAATCGCCAAAAACCATTGCTCCATCTCCTTCAAAACCACCGGAGTGTCGCACCGCTCGCACCTGCCTTCTACTACTTGTTCATTTGCCAAGACAGTCTCGCACGACGGGCACCAGTTAACCACAGCACTAGCCCGATACGCCAGTCCCTTCTCATACAGCTGGATAAACAGCCACTGGGTCCATCTATAATAATCCGGGCTACTTGTGTCTATCTCCCGTTCCCAATCATAAGAAAGTTCCCCTGCTGCCATTTGCCTCTTAAAGTTCTGGATATTTGCGTGTGTTGACTTATCGGGATGCACTCCATGCTTGATTGCATAATTTTCTGCTGGCAAGCCAAAAGCATCCCACCCCATTGGGTGCAGCACTTGATGTCCCGACATTCTCCAATACCGGGCCACAATGTCAGTTGCCACATATCCCAGCATATGACCCACATGCAATCCAGAAGCCGATGGGTAAGGAAACATGTCCAAAATATATCTCTTGCGGCCACCCTTCGGATCGCCAGTCGCGTATAACGAGTTTTTATCCCATACCTTAGGCCACTTTTTCTCGAGAGACTTCGGGTCGTATTTCTCCATTACACACAATTTTAAATCTCCCAATCCCATATCGCAACCTCCAGCCACAAGTCAAATCTAATCCTATAGCCGCTTCTTCCGAAATTCCCTTCCTTGTGTCTCAAAACTTGTCATTTTTGTTTCATTCTCCAATCATCAATCCAATTGGTCAATTTCTCAAACTGGCAATCAAAACAATAAATCGCCAACGTTAATTTCGCTTTACCCTGTAAGCAAATCACGTTTCATATAAAAACACCAAAAGAATCCATACCAAGATTATCCACAATCCTGTTGACAATTAGTTACATCGTACTATTATCAGCATATAATATCTAATAATTAATATAATTTATATAATTTAGCTTCATATAATTAAACCGTGGCAACTGATTATACCGAATCCCTTCGCTCTAAATTCGCCCAATTCCTGGGCCCACTGGGCGTTAGCCATAATACTTATAAAAACTACCTTTCGGATCTGCTTCACTTTTTCGACTGGTACGCTTCACTTGGTCTCACTCTTTCCCCCGAAAACATAGCCGATTCTCTCACCCCCACCCAGCTAGCCCACTATCGTGATCATCTCATCTCGCACTCGCCAGTAACAACCGCCAACCGCCGCCTTTCTACCCTCCGTCGGTTCTGCCAATTCGCCTTTTCCCAAAACATCTTGCCCTCCGACCCTTCTGCCAACCTAAGCAACATCTCCCAACCCCTAACCGCCCAGGAAGCCATCCTCACCCGCTTCCGTTCTTTTCTCAAATCAGAAGGGGCCTCGATCGTCACCATAAAAAATTATCTGTCCGATGCTAGATACTTCATGCAGTTCTCCCCTCAGCTCGACCCCGACCTTTCGGCATACACTTTGCACCTCCAAGCCACCTTCTCCCCCTCCACCGCATTACGCCGATTGTCCTCGGCAAAAAAACTTGTATACTTTCTCCAATCCCAACCTCCCCTTCCGCCCCTGGAAACACCTCCTCCGGCACCGGAGCTAGTCCCCACACCGATCACTCCAGAGACCTATTTGTCAGAAGTGGTACCAGAAGACCTACCTCCCCCACCTCCCCCCATTCCTTCATCATCCAACCAAACTCTCCTCAATCAACTGGATCTCTCTTTTCCCCCTGAGATTTCCCACGAGACCTCTATCCCGCCTTCACCACCCCCATCTCCCGTTAGTCCGAATAGAACAACGAGTTATTCCACCAGCCGTCTCTCCACCATTATCATTATCGTCACTCTAGTCGGCTGTATCCTGACGGCGATAGCCGCTTATCTCCTCGCCCGCTCCGAACCCGGTCAAATTATCGACCCCTCCTCCACCTCGCAACCCCTGCCGTAAATCGGCTCTATAACAACTCGCTCCATTTGCTCTCGACTCTCGCATCCTGAACATATTCCCCATAACTTCTCCACTTACGCTCCCCCTCCCCCAACTCCTTTAATATGGGTAAACAATTTACCCAAGTGTCTCGACCTCCATTCAGATAAATCTTATAACTTGAATGGGGATAATCCTCAACCCGTGAACTGGTAATTGCCTCCACGGGCCCGAACCGCCTTATCGTCCTGGCCATTGACCTCAAATGAATATATCGGGAAACACTCAGCGCCTGATCCATATTCTCTACTCTCAAGGCTTTATATATTCCCTCCCACAATCCCCCCCTCCTTTTGTGCTTCTTATTAAAATACATTACATATCCCGTCAGCACCCTCCTCATAAATTTAGTCATCCCGGTTTTTGTCTTTTGGCTAACCAACAAATAAAAATTGTTTGGCATCAAGCAATATGCCCACACCTCCACCTCCCCGTGCAAGTTCATTGCCTGCTTTCTTCTGGCTAAATACGGCCGTTCACTTTTAAACCCCGGTATTACCGGCTCCGGATGATACTCGTCCACGTATCTCTGGCACAAACTCAAAAACTCATTGTAATCCTGGTCGGAGCCAAACACCTCCCGTCCGTCTATTCCCCTATTATATATATAGTATACTCCGTCTTCCTGATAACTCTTGACTCTGTACTTAGCTGGCATATTCACGGTCTGACCTATTGCGCTACAGGTCCAACCTTATCTATAATTCTTCTTGACACGCTTGTCAATCACCACTTAAATATTAGTATCATGAAACTTTCCCTGCCTCTCCAAAAAGCCGGGTTCTTCACCGTTCTCGCTGCCATATTCCTCTTACCTCTCTTCTTTTTGCCCATCACCTCCGAATTTTATGAATTCAACAAACAAGCACTACTTGCTACAGTTGCCCTTACCTCTCTCACTCTTTGGTCAATTTCACTTGTAGCCGATAAACAGGTCCGTATCACCCGCTCCCCCTTCGGCCTGCCCTTTCTCACTCTGGCGGCAGCCTGGTTATTGTCCACCTTTTTGAAAACCCCCAACCGGGTAGACGCCTTTCTCGACCCTGGATCTACTACCACTATCCTTTCTCTAGTCATCCTCTTCTTCACTTCAATAAATCTTATCCGTACCCGCAAGGAACTGGATTCGGTCACCATGGCCCTTATCTCGTCCGTCACCCTACTCGCCGTCATCTCCATCATCTGGGGCGTGGGGATTGGTGAAAAAATTGCCCCGTTCCCTTTCCTCAAAACCCCACTTTGGACACCCACCGGCAATCCTATCAGCACCCTCTCTCTCCTTTTGGGACTAGTGCCTTTCCTAGTCATTTCCATCGTTAAATCCAAAGAGTCCTCACCCCGCACCCTTCTTTTGGCCGTTTCCCTTTTCTTGTGTGTCATCTCCTCGGCCATAATCAGCTACCGCATGTTCAGGCCCAACCCCAACTCCCCCATCTCCGCCATCTTCCTCCCCCAACGTTTCAGTTGGGCAGTGGCGTTAGAATCACTCAAAATCTCACCCCTTTTGGGCACCGGCCCTTCCACCTACCTAGCGGATTTCACTCGTTTCCGCCCAGTGACCTATAACCTCACCCCCATTTGGAACATTCGTTTCGCCGCCGCCAGTAATTACTACTTACATCTTTTAACCACGGTCGGATTAATAGGTCTTCTGGCCTACCTATTTCTCGCCCTGCGCTCCACCAGCCTCCTACTCAAAACTTTCAGTTCTTCAGCCGAGACCCCCCTCCACTCCGCTTGCCTAGGCGCTCTTACCTCAGTCGTCTTGCTTTTCATCTCCCAAGTATTTCTTCCAGGCACTATTACTATCTTGACTTTCGTAGTCATCCTTATGATCATCGCCTCCGTTTCCCTAAAACTCGCCGGTTCCTCACTCGTCCACGAAGCCACAATCGATATTGTCGCCGCCACTGATAGCGGCACCCGCTCCCCCCTCCTCCCATACATTACTCTGGTCCTGGCCCTGAGCCTGGCCATTCCTTCCTTTTACCTGGGCGGCCGGGCGTATTACGCTGAGACACTTTTCCAACAAGCAGTTGTGGCAGCCGCCGCCAACGATGGCAAAAAGACCTACGACACGCTCATTGCCACCATAGCCGCCAACCCCTTCCGAGACACATACCGCCTGGCCTACGCTCAAACTAACCTATTACTAGCCGGTGTCCTCTCGACCAAAAAAGATATCACCGATTCCGATCGCCAAGTCATTACCCAGCTCATCCAACAAGCCATCCGCGAAGCCAAGAATGCCGTGGCCCTCAACCCCGCCAAAGTCGCAAACGTCGAAAACCTGGCCACTACCTACCGTAACCTTATTAATCTCGCCCAAGGATCGGACGCCTGGACAGTGGCTTCCTACCAACAAGCCATCGCTCTTGATCCCACCAACCCCAACCTACGCATCGCTCTGGGTGGTACCCTCTACGCCCTCAAAAACTACTCCGAAGCCGCCCGCTTCTTCCAATCCGCTGTTGACCTCAAGCCAAATCTCCCCAACGCCTACTACAACCTAGGGGCGACTTACCGCGAACAGGGCGACTATCCCAAAGCACTCGCCGCCTTGCAGAACGTCTCAAACCTAGTAGACCGCGGTTCGGCCGACTATACCAAGGTCCAAACCGAGCTAGATGACCTGAGAAAGAAGTTAGGCGAAGCCGCCGCCCAGGCTCCTGCTGCCGCCCCGGCTAAAACGGAACTAGAGTCCCCCCAGCCCCTTCCTTCCCCCAAGCTTAACCCTCCCCTCAAGCTTCCCGCCGAACTCGGCCCAGAATCTTCCCCCTCCCCCACCCCCATACCATAAATCTCCCCTCTGGTAAAATGACACAACAGGGCCTATAGGTAAGTGGTATACCGGATCGTTCGCAACGATCAGTCGCCAGTCCGATTCTGGCTAGGTCCACAAGATCCAATTTCAAATTTCAAATTTTTAATTTAAAATTGGGACTCCGGGCCCGTGGTATACCGGTAACACATCTCCATGGCATGGAGAAGTAAGGGGTTCAATTCCCCTCGGGTCCACAAACTTAACTTCTACTTCAAAAACTCCAGTGGGTTTAGATTGGTTCCCCCCCTGTGAATCTCAAAATGCAAATGGGGTCCGGTAGACCTGCCTGTCGATCCTTCCAACCCTATCTGATCTCCTCGTCTTACCGTTTGGCCGGCAACGACCGATACTTTGGATAAATGGGCATATAGGGTCTGATAACCGTTTCCATGGTCAATGATCACCCTATTACCATATCCGCCATTGTCCGGCCAGCCAGCCACCGTCACTTTCCCGGAGTCGGCAGCCAAAACCGGCGTCCCAAATGCCGTCGCAATATCCAATCCCCGGTGATACCAGACAAACCGCTGGGTAATCCGCCCGCCGATCGGCCACACGAACTGGCCCAGTGCCGATACCGCACCCGCGTCCGGAGTCCTCTGAGCCACATACAAAGTCGGTGACCAGGGCACTTCACGTGGCTTTTTCCCCTCGGGCACTATCAATTCTTGTCCCACCGCCAGCGCAAAGGTCTCATTATCGGTAAATGTGTTAAACGGGAAATCCACAATTGCCTGGGTATCGGCGCTGTATTTTTTGGCGATTGAATAAATCGTCTCCCCCCTAGTCACTTTGTGTCTTACCCCAGACACCGGCAATATCCGTAACCTCTGTCCCGGCCGGATTGCCCCCACCGTTGCCAAGTTATTCTCCCACCGGATAGTATCGCTATCGATACCAAACTTGGTCGCGATCCCGGACACCGTGTCTCCCCCGGCCACGGTATATTCCAGGACTTTATCCCTCACCTTGTCCGACACAATTGTCACCGTCGCGTTTTCCGTTACCTCCATAACTACAGCCGATGGCGAAGACTCCGGCTCGCCGGAATTCCCCACTCCGGGAAAAGAACTAGCCAATACCGGGGCCAAAGTTATCCCCATAGCCGCCAACCCCGCCATCCCGGTGTGCACGAACGGCCGAGCAAACCGCCCCCGCTGCCGGTACAAAGTCTGGGCCACCCACCTCTTAACCGCCTCAAATTTCGAAAACCATCTATACCCCCGCCGAAAAGCCCAAGCCCACCAAGCCTGACAATATTCCCAAAAATCACTTCCAACACCCATAACCCTTTTTCTAATACTCATCGGCTCAACGAATATAACCTATGAAAATCACAAACGCAAAATTGCTTTCTCAAAGGCCCCCTTATCCGATCTTTCCACCTCGGTTTTACCTATCAGTTGTGTGGTCTCATGTCCCATCCCGGCGGCCACAACAATATCCCCCGCCTTGGCCATTTCCACCCCCATCTCAATCGCCCGATCCCGGTCATCCTCTCTACGTGGCCTCCTCCTCATCCCACTCACAATCTGCTCATAAATTTCATCCTGGGATTCGCTTCTCACATCGTCCGTCGTCACTATCACCTCATCGGCGTATTTATCAGCAATCCGTCCCATCACCGGCCTTTTCTCTTTATCCCGTTCTCCAGTGCAACCAAAAACAAGTATTATCTTACTTTTCGTCTCACGCCTTAGACTAACCAGCAACTGTTCTAGTGCGTTTGGCGTATGGGCAAAATCCACAATACACCTAAACTTCTGCCCCATTTTCACCTCTTCTCTTCTCCCCGGCACCCCCGCAAACCCCTTCACAGTCTTATTGATTGTTGAGTCTTGAATCTTGAATATTTTAGCGACCGCAACTGCGGCTGCGATGTTATATTTATTGTATTCCCCCCTCAAACCCGGGTTTATATCTCTATTTTTAGTTTTTGAATATTTGATAATTTCAGCTTCAGAACTTATTTGAAAATTGGTGCTTGAAAATTGAAAATTGGGCAAAACCGCATATTTAACATTCCTAAACAATTTCGCCTTCGCAGCCACATACTCTTCCATAGTTTTGTGATAGTCCAAGTGTTCATGCGTAATATTCGTCAGTACCCCAATCTTAAAATTGCACCCCACCACCCGATTTTGATCCAACCCATGAGAGGTCACTTCCAAAACCACATGCGTACATCCCGTGTCTACCATTTGTCGCAATAGTTTTTGCAACACAGAAGCATCCGGGTTTGTCACATGTAAGCCTCCAGAGTTTACCGTCGTCACATACCCAGCTTTAATTCCCGCGGCTTTCAAAATCTCGTATATCAACGTCGTCGTAGTCGTCTTTCCATCCGTCCCCGTCACCCCAATTACAGTCAAATTCCTAGCGGGATACCCATAATAAACCACCCAAAACCAAGACCTAAACCAGTGATAAACATTTTTCAACCTTCTAATCATCAGTGAATTCTATCAAATGTCCTGAAAACTCGGAAAACTCAGACATCAGAACTTCAGAATTGACCAGAACGCCAGATTGAATGCAATTTGTTTAGTCTCCTCGAAAGGATTTTGTATTTATCAGCCAGAATCTTGGCTTCCTCTGTCAGCCGAGGGACTGCAATTGCAAGAGCCCGCAAATGGGAAATTACTTCATCACTTGACCCAATTGCAATCATTTACCTGGGCAGAAATCGATTTCCCCGCTCTTTTAATTTGCTTAACCGAATCGTACTCAGCTTTCGGAACTCGCAATAAAAATGTATACAAACCGCGTAATAACGTTAACGACTCCCGATACACTTCGAGGTCCATCACGTCCCTAATCACAATGTTATCCTATCAGATCTTCTGATGTCCGACACACTGACATTCTGATTCTCCGAGTTTTCTGAGTTTATATCACAGCGACGCTAGCCACACTCCAAACACAGCCAGAACTATCCCAGTCAGCCACGCGCGAGCTACGATTTTGGGCTCTTCCCAGCCTAGAAGCTGCAGCCAATGATGCAAGGGAGCAATCAGAAAAATCCGCTTTTTCATAAACCTTTTACTATACAGCTGCAGCATGCTGCTTACCCCCTCCGCTATAAACACCCCGCCGATAATCAGCATGGCTATCATCCGCCCTGAAAGTAGTCCCACCACCGCCAATGTCGCCCCAAAAGCCAACCCCCCCATGTTCCCCAGCATTATCCGGGCCGGATAAATATTAAAATACAAAAACGCAGCCAATGCTCCGATCCACACCGCGATAAACGTCGCCAAAACCTGGTCTAGTCCAGCAAGAGCAATCACCCAGAACGCCATCAGACAAATAAGAAGCAGCCCGCCCGACAGCCCATCTAATCCATCCGTAATATCAAACGCATTGGCAAATCCCACTATCAAGAAAGCCGCCAATGGCAAATATGCAAGTCCCAGGCGCCATATTCCAAAAAATGGAATGTAGACAAAATCAATTTTCAGCCCCCAGTACAAAATTGCCGCAGCAGTCAGCCCCACCACCCATTGCAATAAAAATTTATGCCTCATCCGAAGCCCAAAAAATCCCGACCTGCCAAATCCCAGGATTTTTATTAAATCATCATAAAATCCCAAAGCCGCAAAACCTGCAAATGTCACAAATATCGCCGCCAGTTCCCACCCCGGTGGATATCCCCAAATTAGTCCCCGGTCCAACGTAAACTTTTCCGAAGCAATTGCAAACAAAATAATAACGACCAGCGCTACCAGTATCCCTCCACCAGTGGGCACTCCAGCCTTCCAAGCGTGCATCTGTCTCACTTGGTGGAAAGCAGCCGTAGCGTCTTTCCTCACTTCGTCAGTCTCTTTTTTACGAGTAAACTTCAATCGGTACAGAAGCCCTATAAATGGCACAAACCCCACCATGCTCACCACAAAACTGATAAGAAGCATCCCCAAATAAAACTGCATGCCCAAATATTCTAACACTCCAGTGATACAATAAGTCCAGATGTCACCCCCTATTTCCTCGCTCAAAAACGTCAATAACATCTATTTTTTAGGCATAGCGGGACAGCTGATGAGCGCACTGGCCTGTGTGGCCAAAGACTTTGGTTACCACATCACCGGTTCAGATGAAAACGCCTATCCGCCAGCCACTACATACCTCGAAAGCTCGAAAATAACCTGGATCAGCGGCCATAAACCAGAAAATATCGGCCACCCAGATCTTGTGGTATTGGGCAACCACATCCGGCAGGGAAATCCGGAACTCGAAGCCCTCCTCGAAAGCAAAATCCCCTTCGTCTCATATCCCCAAATGGTCCGCCTGCTTTTTCCCAACGCCAAGTATCGCCTGGTGGTAGCAGGCACTCACGGTAAATCCACTACCACATCCCTACTAGGCTGGATTCTTACCCAAGCCGGACTAAATCCCACAGTTTTAATCGGAGCCCAGTCAAAAAACTTCAACTCTTCATTTCGCTTGGGAAGCAAAGAGATTCTAGTCATCGAAGGCGATGAATACACTAGCTCTTGTTTAGATAACACGCCAAAATTCCTCTACTACGAACCGACTCACGCCATACTAACCAGCGCAGAACTTGACCACATGGATGTCTTCAATACTTGGGAGAAACAAGCAACAGCGTTTACCAGCTTCGCCAAATCAGTCTCCCAAATGCTCATTGTTTGTGGAGACACTCTAAACGGCAATAAATTAAGCCTACCCACCAAAGCTAAAGTCGAAAAGTACGGTCTAGGAGAATTTGACTGGCAAGCAACAAATATTCACTTTTCAGGCAAACTCACCAAGTTCGATGTTTCTCATCACGAAAAACTGCTCGGCACTTTCTCCATGCACCTTTCGGGCAAACATTATATCCAAGACTCTCTCTCGGCCATCGCTCTTGCTCACCACACCGATATTCCTACTCATATCATTCAGAAATCGCTCCTGACATTTAAGGGTGTTGGTAAACGCTTCGAAGTCGTCTATGACAAAGGCATTACTATTATCGACGACTACGCTCACCACCCCACTGCTATCAAAGTCACCTTAGAAGCAGCCTCGTCCCGCTACCCAAGCCGTCGCCTGTGGGCTATCTATGAACCCCATACTTTTACCAGAGTCAAAGGCCTCCTTCCCCAGTTCGCCCACTGTTTTGATCCTGCAGACATCGCCATTATTGCAGACATCATGCCCGCCCGAGAGAAGGCCCTTACCGGACTTGTTCACTCCAGAGATATAGTCGCTACAGCCAAAAATCACCCCGACATCCACTATCTAGCTACTCCCGACGAAATCCTCGCCTATCTCAAACAAAATCTTAAACCCAATGATGTTTTCGTCTTCATGTCCGTCGGAAAGTTTGGTGATCTACCAAAAAAATTGTCCGAATTTATAACAATCCAATGACCCAAATCCTTCCCTCTTCCCCTCACCAAGATTTTGAAAACATAAAAAAGCTTGACGAAAACGGCATTGAGTATTGGGTAGCCAGAGAATTAATGCCTCTTCTGGAATACGACCAGTGGAGAAATTTCGAAGCAGTAATCGACAAAGCCAAAGTAGCTACATCACAGTCAAATCAAAATGTTACAAGCCATTTTGTTGACATCGGCAAAATGGTAAAACTAGGTTCCGGAAGCGAAAGAAAAATCAAAGACTACAAGCTATCTCGTTATGCCTGCTATCTCATCGCTCAAAACGGAGATCCCAGCAAACAAGCTATCGCCAATGCTCAAACATATTTTGCTATTCAAGCCCGCCGCCAGGAAGTAGCTACCTTTGAAGAGGAAAACAAAAGGCTATTCATCCGCCAGGAAGTAAAAAAACAAAACAAACAACTTTTCTCTACGGCGTCTAGATCGGGAGTTAGAAATTTTGGTAAATTCAATGATTTGGGTTACCTCGGTCTTTATGGTCTGCATATACCAAAGATCAAGGCCAAGAAAGATATCGGCAAGGACGACATTCTTGACAGAGCCGGAGCCACAGAACTTGCCGCCAATCTCTTTCGCATCACTCAGACCGAGGAGAAAATTAGAAAGGATAATATCATCGGCGAAGGTCGAGCCTCACTTACTCATTTTTCAGTCGGATCGAAGGTCAGAGAAACTATTAGAAAAATCGGCGGTACTATGCCCGAAGATTTACCTCCAGCACTGCACATCAAAAAGTTAAAACCCAGCCAACAAAAACTTCTCAAATGACAGCCCAAGCTCTTCGCACCAAATACCCCAAATTTATTTACGAAAGCTTTTCCGCAGACAGCAACACCTTAAAATTCAACTACTCTATCTCCAAACATCGTTTCACTCACCAAATCTCTTTCGAGAATTTAAAACTGGACAACTTAATATTTCATCTTGGTCTTGCCGAAATGTTCTCTTACTGGAAACTTACCTGTTCCCCCAACATCGAAATCAAAGCTGGGTACTTATCTCCAAAGCAAATTAAATTTTGGGAAAAATTATTAATCAAAGGCATGGGCCAATATTTTTATGAAAACAAAATAGATTTTACAAAACCGGGCTTTCTTAAAATCACTTCATCGACTAACAAACCTGTCAACTTAACTGAAAAACTGGACAACTGGACAACTAATTCCGTCCTCGTTCCTCTTGGTGGCGGCAAAGACTCAATAGTCACCGCCGAACTTCTCAAAAAACATTTTGATATTCAACCCATCATTGTCCACCCCACCACCCCTGCCAGTATTCGTATTTCTAAATTAATCACCAATACTCCCCCAATCATAGTTCGCCGTATTTTAGATCCTTACATGCTCGAGCTCACTAAACAGGGTTATTTAACTGGTCACATCCCCTACTCCGCAATCCTGGCATTTATATTTCTTCTACCGGGTCATCAATACATCGCTGTCTCCCAAGAAAGAAGTTCTGATGAAGGCAATGTCGAATATTTAGGTCACACCATCAACCACCAATACTCTAAAACATTAGAATTCGAAACAGACTTTAATAATTACATTAAAGACACAGGCATTTCATACTTCTCATTCTTAAGGCCACTGTATGAATTACAAATAACTAAATTGTTTTCGAAAATGCCCCAATATTTCAAAGAATTTCGTTCCTGCAACCGCAACCAGCAACAAGACTCCTGGTGCGGTCATTGTCCCAAATGTGTTTCTACTGCCCTCCTCCTCTCTCCATTTTTATCCAAAGACAAAATAATTGAAATTATCGGCACATATCCACCAGATAACCCATCAAACCCCGACTTGAGAAAAATCAAACCTTTTGAATGTGTTCTCACTCGCGCCGAAGCCGAAGCCTGCTATACCGGCCAGGGTTTAGATGCCATATTATCCTCCTGGCAGGACAATCCAAATATGCCAAAAGAGTTTGCCAAAATCCTCAAAGGCGCCTACTTCTAAATCTAAGCGAACAGCCAAAGGCTCTCAGTGCCCCCACGGGGCAAGCCCCACAGTTCTTCGGGGACTAAGAGATTATTTTGTCCTCCACTCCCGTTTGCTTTCTATATCAGCAAGTACTCCAGTTCGGCTAATGGCCTCGTCTTGGCGTAGTTGTTCAACAACTCCTCTGAATTCGTCATCATTGAGTTGCCGCGGCGTTTCAACAACGGTCGGCTTTTTAAGAACGGGATGAACCTCTCTGGTAAATATTGATTCTACGGCAGTGCCTTCTAAAAGATAAAGTCTATATAGTTTTCCACCTGTAATCCATTCAACAACGCGAGGAATCGCAAAGCCTCCGGAATATGTAGGATCACCGATAACTGGTTCATGGTACCTTGTGGTCAATGGTGAAACGTGATCTTGTGTCAATGTGGCTTTAAAAGCATGGGGAGAGTCTTTCCACTGGAAGAAAGGATCATCTTTTTTTAGATCCACAAACTCTTTACCTTGAGCAAAATCAGTTTTAAATTTCCGTCTAGCTAATTCGATGGCTTCTTGAGATTGGACGAGTTCAGCACCCATGAACTCCATTGCATCACAAAAAGTGTCTTGACGTGTAGACAACCACGTATACAATAGGCTTAGTAAACTTCCCTGTGAGGCGAAAGCATTTGCGGGGGATTTTTTAAAGAAGATATCGAAAGGTGTCTCAAGAAAGAAAAATGATTCTTGATCAAATCGCCAAACTTGACAAAGTCCTCATCTTAGGTTTTGCCCGCGAGGGCCAGTCCACTTACAATTTCCTCCACAAAAAATTCCCCAAACTGCAAATAGATCATGCCGACCAAATAGACGGCCCGGATTACCTCGCCCATCTCACGGATTATCCTCTGATTATAAAATCACCCGGCGTTAGTCCTCACAAACCCGAAATCGTCCATGCCAAAAAATCAGATGTAATTTTCACTTCCCACATGCAAATCTTTTTCGAAATTTGCCCTAGTAAAAAAACCATCGGTGTCACTGGTACCAAGGGCAAATCCACCACTGCATCGTTAATTTATCACGTTTTACATGAAGTCGGCCTGCCCGCCGTGTTGGCGGGCAACATCGGTTCACCCGCACTAGATTACCTGGATGAAATCACTCCCGAAACCTGGATCATCAATGAGCTTTCTTCATACCAATTAATGGATTTAACTATTAGTCCCCACATAGCCGTCCTGCAAAATATTTACCCGGACCATCTCGATTACCATCAAGACTTCGAAGAATACAAAAACGCCAAATTAAACATCACTAAATTCCAAACCGAAAACGACTATTTAATCACTGCCATCGATGTTCCCACAAAAGCCAAAAAGATATTTATTAAACCTGAACCGGTCGAATCCCAACTCCTCGGTACACACAATCTTTACAACACTCAACCATCAATAATAATCGGTAAGATCCTGAGTTTGCCGAAGGATGAAATCCTTTCGGCCATAAAAACTTTTAAACCCCTAGATACCCGTATAGAACTGGTCGCTGAAAAAAACGGCATCAAATTTTACGCCGACACTTTGGCCACAATTCCAGAAGCCACAATTGCTGCAATTGACACATTACACCCCCGCGTGACCACTCTCATTGCCGGCGGTCACGAACGAAAACAAAATTACTCCGATTTAGCCAAAAAAATCCTAAGTTCCAGCATAAAAACACTCATTCTTTTCCCCGCTACTGGCCCCCGCCTGGCCAAACTGGTTAACCAATCGACAAATTCACCGACTAACATCTTTCATGCCAATTCCATGTCCGATGCGGTAAAAATAGCACTAGATCATACTAGATCAGGTGAAATTTGCCTTCTCTCCCCCGCCGCCCCCAGCTTTACTCTCTTTCGTGACTACCGTGACGAATACGACCAATACAAAGCCGCAATAGTCGCAAATCGCCCCTCCGGCTCACCTATCCGCACCGATCGATAATGGGAAAAATAATTCAGGTCTTTCGCTGTATCAATCCCACAGTCCTCAACTTTCAGATTATTTACCTGCTTTTTGATATATCCCACCAAGTCTACGGATACCCCTCCAGGGACTTTCTCGAGAAACGGCTTCCACTCCGGGTCGTTCGCCTGCTCCACCGTCTCAAAAACATACGATTCTTTTCTCACCCCCGGCCCGATAACTACCCTGGCATCCTTACCAAACTTCCTCGCCACTTTCTGGATCAACTTCTTCCAAACCCCCTGATATCCCAAATGCACCAAAGCCACCTTCTCTTCGTCACAAACAACCACTGGAAAACAGTCCGCAGTCAACATAAATAAAACCACCCCCGGCTCGTCCGTCACAATCGCATCGCATTCCACGGTCCTCCCCTTGTCTTTACTCCCCACCTCCATAATATCAGCCCCATGATTTAGCGAAGTAAATACACAATCCTCAATCTTCAATCCCAATCTCCCCAAAAACCTTTTCCTATTACTATTTACAATTCCTTCCTCCCCCCACCTGAAACTCATATTCCCGTCTTTTACAGTTGACGCTCCATAAATCAAATTCATTCCGTTATTTTACACGAATAGGTATAATATTCCGGCATGGCCCAGTATATAGTCACCGGGGGTACTCCGCTTAAGGGACACGTCGATATTTCCGGCAACAAAAACTCCATTCTTCCCCTCATGGCAGCCTCAGTCATCGCTTCCGGCCCGGTTACTCTCAAAAACGTCCCTGGAATAAAAGACGTAGCCGTCTTGTCCGATATTTTGACCAGTCTAGGCGCCAAAATCACCCACCAAGACCACATCTTAACCATAGATCCCACCGGCATCAAATCCTCCACCGTCGATCCCACTTTGTCCCAAAAGCTGCGTGCCTCAATTATTCTTCTGGGCCCACTTCTAGCTAGATTCAGAAAGGTTTCCCTGGGCTTCCCCGGGGGCGACGTCATCGGCAAGCGGGCCATAGGCACCCACCTAGATGGCCTAGCCGCTTATGGTAGCCACTTTGATATCGTGGACACCACCATTACTGGTTCCCTTTCCAAATCCCCCACTCAAAATGTCGAGGTTTTTTTGGACGAAGCCTCCGTCACCGCCACCGAAAATGCTCTTATTATGGCCGCTTCTCAACCCGTCACTTCTGTCATCGATAACGCAGCCTGTGAACCCCACGTGGTTGACTTGGCCAATTTCTTGTGCGAATTAGGCGCCAATATCGAAGGCGTCGGCTCAAATCGTTTAATTATTACCGGAACGACTTCACCCAAAACGGCAAATTATACCGTTGGCCCGGATTACATTGACGCCGGCACTTTTGCCATCGCGGCTGCCGCCACCGGCGGCCAAATCTCAATTTCCCCCGTCTGTCAAGCAGACATGCGCATGATCCTCTTGTACCTTTCCCGCTTGGGCGTCAAACATTCCTGGACCAAATATGACACTTTAGAAATCTATCCCAGTGATCTATCTGTCGATTCCGAAAAAATAGGACTACGTCAAAAATTCCAAACCCGCACCTGGCCGGGCTTTCCCACCGATCTTATGAGCCCGCTCATAATCCTGGCCACCCAGGCCAAAGGATCAGTGTTGCTTCACGACTGGATGTACGAAACCCGCATGTTTTTTACCGACAAACTCGTCTCCATGGGCGCCAATATCACTCTCTGCGACCCGCATAGAGTGATCGTCACCGGCCCTACCCCTCTCCACGGCCGTCATACCGCCTCACCGGACATCAGGGCCGGCATGTCTCTTCTTATCGCCTCACTTTGCGCCCAAGGAGAAAGCACTATCGACCACGCTCACCTTATCGAACGCGGTTACGAAGACCCCGTCTCCCGTTTCGCCTCACTTGGCGCCAAAATCCAGCGCACGGACACCCATGACTGATCTTTTCCCCTATAATACCCTCAAAGTCCACGCCCAAGCCAAAAGATTTATTGAACTCAACTCTCCCGATCAAAAAATCCCCACCGATGAACCGTTTTTATTTTTAGGCCTCGGCGCCAATATTTTATTCACCAAAGACTTTGATGGAACCATCGTCAAAATCAATTTTTCCGGCATCAAGGTCGTCAAAGAAACCGACTCGGAAGTTATTATAGAAGCCGCCGCCGGCCAAAATTGGCACGACTTAGTTACCTGGTCAGTGGACCATAATCTTTCGGGCCTGGAAAACATGGCCTTAATTCCAGGTACAGTCGGCGCCGCCGCCGTCGGCAACATCGCCGCCTACGGCCAAAACCAAGAAGATGTTTTCGAATCTCTTTCAGCTCTTGACATAACCACCAACAAATCAATTAATTTTTTCAAACCTGATTGTAAATTCACTTACCGCGAAAGCTTATTTAAAAAAAACGCTTTCTTAATTACTTCCGTTACCTATCGCCTCTCCAAAGTCCCCCATCTGGAAACCTCATACCACGCCACCCGCCACGCCTCTCTTCTTCCCACTCTTCAACAAATAGCCAAAGAACCCTACACCATCAAAGACGTGTATAACGCCATAATTAAAATGCGTACTGAAAAACTCCCCGACTGGCACAAAGTTGGCACCGCCGGCAGTTTTTTCAAAAACCCCGTCATCACTAAACAAAAATACACCAAGATGCAATCTCGAATTCCTGATCTTCTCGCCTACCCCATCGACAAACTGTTATACACCGATCCGTCAGATCAAGATAAATATGTAAAACTCTCCGTGGCCAGAGTATTAGATGAACTAGGCTGGAAAGGCAAAAACATCGGCCGCGTTTCCACTTCTCCCAATCAAGCCCTATACGTGATCAATCTCGGCGGAGCCACCGGCCAGGAGATATTCGAATATGCCGAAATGATGCGCCAAGACATTAAAAAACACTTCGACATCGACCTCGAATACGAGGTCAGAATTATCTGACCAAACATGTCCTCGGAATACAATCTTCGCTACTGGACTCATGCGCACGACGCATATCAACTTCTCCCTCTCAAAGAAATCATTAAACTAAAATCTCAAACTCTCCTTTGGTCAGCTAGAATTGGGACCGGTCTCCTGGGACTCACCGATTGTTCCTCGGGAAAGCGTGGCCCGAAGAACTCGGCCGAAATCATACTGGCCATTGGCAGTACAGGACTAGCTCAATTAATTAAACTAGGCTTTATCCCCTGTCCAACTTGCAGGCCTGACCAGCTCGACACGTTTTGGGAAATCGCCACTGAAATGGCACGAGAGAAGTACCGCCTCCAATATCCCAGAGACTTCACTAACAAAAAAATCGTCGGATTCGACGCCCTCCGACTCGATTGGGAAACCATCCTCAATATTACAAAGCGTCCACCCTCCCGAATCTATACCTCCCCCAAACCCGACCAAAACTTGCTCTCAAAGACAATCGACGCATTCCTCGCCCTAAGTATCCCCCTCCCGCCCATCGGTTTTTACAACCGAACTGCTCCAGGAAACTTCACGGAAATTGACATTGGTCACTCATAACTCCTCTTCAATCTATCCTTCTGCTTTTTCTTTTCAATCGCCAATTCAATCAAGCGGTCGAGAAGTTTAGAGTATGACAAACCGGATGCTTCCCACAATTTCGGGTACATAGAAATACTGGTAAACCCCGGCAGGGTATTAATTTCATTAATCACCAATTGTCCGTCTGGCCGCATAAACATATCCACTCTCGCCATCCCACCGCACTCCAAAACCTTAAACGCTCTTATCGCCAATTTTTGTATCTCGGACACCTGTTCCTTGGTTAATCTCGCGGGTATTTTCAATTCCGCTCCATTTTCATCAATATATTTCGCTTCATAATCATAAAATTCATGCCTCTTAGCAATTACTTCTCCAGGAATCGACGCAATCGGATCATCGTTTCCTAATACACTAACCTCTAACTCTCTCCCCTTCACCTCCTCCTCAATTATCGCCTTCGTATCATATTTAAAAGCCTGCTTTAAGCTAACGACTAACGACTTCTGACTAGCCGCTTTGCTTACTCCAACTGACGATCCCATATTCACCGGCTTCACAAATACAGGATACTTCAGCATTAATCTCTTAATTAACTCAATATCTTTCACTACTTCAAATTTAGCCACCGGAATTCCTGATTGCATTAGAAGTCTTTTTTGCACATCCTTATCCATCCCGACAGCCGACCCCAGCACACCCGCCCCAACATACGCCACATCCATCAGCTCCAACAGTCCTTGTAAACTCCCATCCTCGCCATACGTCCCATGAATAATCGGGAACACTACATCCAACTTCTCATCTTGTGGCACCAACGACTTATCGCCAGACGGCAAACTTTTCATTTCAGATCCGCTCGGTAACCATTTCTGGTCCATTCGATGCCACCTCCCATTCTTATCCACTCCCAGCAAACTAACCTCATATTTATTCTTATCCAGCGCCCGATAAATACTCGCCGCCGACCGCACACTCACTTCATGCTCCCCACTCCTCCCCCCAAACACCACCCCCACCCTGATTTTTCCCATGCCTGGTTATTATATAATGGCCGCACAATGCCTCTTTCTTTAATCCGCCTCTGGCTCGGGCCTTTACCTAAAGAAGAAATTTTCCCCGAGAAAAAACCAAATTTTTTCCTCCACTGGTTCGTCCATCCCATCAAACGCCGCCTGGCCAAATATTATTTATTACTCCTCCAGAAAACCTTCGGACTGACTGTTATTGGCATCACCGGCTCAGTCGGAAAAACCACCACCAAAAGAATGCTCCAAGCCATTCTTCCCAATTCAATAGCTACAGCAGACAACATTACTCCCACCTACAACATCCCCACTACGATTTTGCATACTCCTCCTTGGACCAAATATTTAATCTTAGAAATGGGCGTCGAATATATTGGCGATATGGACTTTTACCTCTGGCTCGCCCGCCCAGATATCGCCATCATCACCCCCATCAATCTCACCCACACTGTTTATCTCAAAAACCTAAAAACCATAACCAACGAAAAAGAAAAAATCACCAAATATGCTAAACATATAATCACCTACAAAGACGTCAAAGCCACGGGGTACGAGGTCAACAAAGCCTTAGTTACAAAGGTCGCCCACCTCCTCGGTATTACACCCAACTTCTCGTCTTACGCCCCCGCGCCTCACAGGATGAATTTCATCAATCTCAAAAACGGCAGCATCTTAATAGACGACACTTACAACGCCAACCCCCTGGCCACCCAAGAAGCCTTAAAAACCCTGGTCAGAACTGCCACAAATCACAAAAAGACCCCAGTTTTTGTTTTTGCCCAAATGAACGAGCTAGGCCAGTATGAAAAGAGTGCCCACCAAAAAATTGGTTTAGAAATTAGAAAATTAGGAATTAGAAATTTATTTTGTCTCGGCCCGGCAACGAAACATACAATCCAGTCCGCCGGCTTCGGCGAATACTGCAAAAATCAAGAAAATTTATACAAAGCATTAATGAAAATTGGGATTTTGGATTTGGGATTTGTGACTTTGATTAAGGGTTCCCGCTCCTGGCACCTGGAAAATTTAGTCGAGAAACTCATTTTTTCTCCATAATAATTTTCTTTTTCAAACTCAAAATCTCCCTTTTCAGTTCCAATTTACGGACAAACCACAAATTGTGCTGGTCCATAACCAGTTTAGCTCCTTCATTCTCCCGATAATCATCCCCCATGTCCGCCAAGGTTCTTTTTATCCTGATTTCCTCCGCTCCCACAGTCTCCAGCTGATGCAGCTCCCCCCTCAACTTTTTCAACTTTTCTTCTAATTCTTGCAATTTCATGTCGCAATTTTACTATCTAAATTTGACTTGCTTCAATCCCCGTGGTTCAATATAGAATGTAAGCTGTTGAATAACAGCTTTAGAGGGGTCTGGAGACCCGAACCACCTGCAGGTGGTTTTTTAAACCAAAACAATGGAAACTTTAAAATCCGGTACACCCAAGCCCGAAGCCAAAAAAAACTTTTTTGAATCTCTCCCCATAGTTGGAATCGCAATAAACTGGATCATCACTCGATATTACAAATACAAAGCCTCTCAATTCGCAAAATACAATCCCGGATTCATCGAATACGCAGATCACCTCTAACTACTACCCTGCTTTCGTCAAGCTTTCCAAAAACTCATCATTATTTTTGGTCTTCTTCATTTTATTTATAAGAAGCTCGGTTCTCTCTTCAGCATCCAGAAGATCCAGCATTCGCCGCAGCTGATTAATTTTATCCAATCTCTTCCCCAAAAGCTTTTCTTCACCTCTAGTTCCTGATACCAACAAATTAAACGATGGGTACACTCTCCGGTCGGCCAGCTTTCGGTCCAGATGCAACTCCATATTCCCCGTTCCTTTGAATTCCTCATATATGAGGTCATCCATCCGTGATCCCGTATCAACAAGGCATGTCCCAATAATCGTCAAGCTTCCCGCCCCGTCAATATTCCGAGCAGCGCCGAAGGCCTTCTTAGCAGGATAAATAGCCTCAGCCGAAAATCCACCCGACAGCATCCTTCCCGACTGTCCTCCAATCAGGTTATATGCCCGCGCCAGACGGGTTATGGAGTCCAAAAGCACGAACACGTCACGCCCCATCTCCACCAACCTCTTGGCCCTCTCCAAAGCCAGCTCGGCAATTCGCACCTGCTCCAGAGGTGGCTCATCAAAATGTGATGCCGCCACTTCGCCCTTTAGGTTTCGCGTAATCTCCGTTACCTCTTCCGGTCGCTCGCCAATTAGTACCGCCATCAAATGCATTTTGGGATAATTCTTAGTGATCCCCTCGGCAATTTCGCGCATCAGCCAGGTTTTACCAGCCTTGGGTTGGGCCACAATCAAGCCCCGCTGTCCCCGACCAATCGGAGCAATCAAATCAATAATCCGAGTAGAAAGCGGTTCTGGCCCAGTCTCCAGTATCACTTGTTCGTCCGGAAATATTGCCGTCATGGAATCAAAATCCGGCCGGCCGAGAGCCTCCTCAGGCGTCATTCCATTAATTTTTTCCACTTTTAGTAGACCCCAATACCTTTCGTTTTCTTTAGGCGCCCTGGCCTGACCTCCCACCATATCCCCAGGCCGAAGCGAAAACCGCCTCACCTGCGACGATGAAATATATACATCTTTAGACGACGGGATCATTTTGGGCCGCAAATATCCATGCCCGTCCGGCGTCACATCCAGAAATCCCTCCACATATTCTGTCGGCAATCCCGCATCCGGAATAACCCGATCATCAACCGTGCCATCAAATTGCCCATATACCTGCCTACTCACCGGCCTGGCAGCCCTTGGCGCTACTCTCCCAATCACTCGTACTACTCCCGGCCGCATCATCGACCTAATACCCGATCCCCCTGCCACCATTGGCCGGTCATCCATGTTACTTTCACTGGACTCACTAGTAGCACTAGCCACGCCAGACACTTTGTCGTCGTCAGACATACCAAGAAAAATTTAGAGGTTAGTCACAAAATTTATAAGGAGAAATCAAGATATTTCCAGACAAACAGAAGAACCTAGAGCCTAGTATATCATTACCCGCCTGGCTGTCAATACCAGCCTTTTCCAAGCCGTCCCAGGGGGCCAGCAGGTCTGCAAAACCAAAATCTCTTCCTCATCCTGCGGCTTCAAATATCTCGTATCACTAGACGCTAGACGCTGAACGCTAGACACTTTGTATATAAACAACTTGCCCTTGTAAACCAACTGGACTTCATCACCCAGTATCAACCTATCAAGCAAATAAAACACCGCATTATATCTAGCAAAGTCAATGGGTTGTGCCGAATGGGCAAACAAAAACGTCGTCCCCTTCTCCCCCGGATGAGCCAATCCTTTGGCCTGCGCCACCCCCAGCTTCAAAGCCGTCAAGTACTCCTTCTCGCTCCCGGCATCTACATTCTCAATAACTTTAGATACAGCACCAATTTTGGGAATATATACCGAAAAATTCTCGTCCGGCACTTCCCATTTTGGGACTTGTGATTTAATTATTGGAATTTCACTGAGACTGGTGACTTGAGGTTTGGGATTTACGAAGTATCTAAATTCTTCTTTCGCTAATGGCCCAAATATCACTATCATCGCTATAACCCCATATCCCACCATAACTATTCCCACAGCTTTCAACCCTCTCCCGACATTCTTCAAAACTGTCACCCTCTTCCCAATATCCACCACCCCCACCGCCCCTTTTCCATAAACTACCCCTGACTTCATTTCCAAACTCGTCTGGCCAATTTTTGAAACCATAATCCAAAAACCACTACCCCCACTGCCTCAGCAACCAACCACCCGCCCCCTCCAGTTTTAGGGGTCTTTTGGGCTACCGGGGAAAGTGTCGCACTGGGACTAGCAACTCCCGTTGATCTTATGGTAACAGTCGGTCTAACCGTAAGCGTAGGCACGACTGTTGGTCGGAGTGTTGGTGTAGGGGTAGTCACGGTTGGCCGTATACTGGGCACAAGAGTGGGTATAGTCTGTCTCGCTGTTGGAGAAACCGTCGGAACCTGCGTCAGCGTTGGAACCGCAGTTTGGATCTCACCTCCCGTACACTCCCCCGAATACCACACCATATAATCCTTCAAATTGGCCTCATTACAAGTCCACCCCCCCACCCGGCAATTTTTATCAAAAACATTTAATGATACTGTCTTCCCGCACGGTATACCCGCTAGACTTTGGGAACTTGCCCAAGTCTCATTGTCTCCACACTCGGTCAGCTTTCCGTCACACACCCACTTGGCTACAAAAAAACTAGTAGCCTCACATTCTCCATTTACCGGATCACATTCTCCCGAACACCTGTGGACGTTGGCAGCTACTCCGCTCCCGCACAAATTAGTGTACACCCCCGCCCCGTAAGTGAGTGCCGGCCGACTTGGCCATTTCATTCCAAATACCGCCAGTATTGCGGTCAGTAGTGCCACAATTTTCGTCCTGATCATACCGAAATCTCGTGGGCTGGACTGGGAAGTGGTAAGCCTGCCCTACTCACCACCCCCCAGTTCAACCCGCGATCCTCACTCCACCCTCCCCGTGGCTAATTTATCCAAAATACAGCCGTGATTAGTCCTTATTTTTTCTTGACAAGCTTGTTTTATAAATGATATCACCATATCAAGTGACAATCGCCAGATCTGTCCAGGCGGTTTCATCCTAAAAGAGCATTGCTACTCGTGGTCCTCATTTCCAGCGATGGCGATGCTCTTTTTTATCCATTTCTTACCTTAGACAAATCGTGAGCATTTAAAGCCGCTGCGGAAACAGCTCCCAAAAGAGCGAGGAGAACCGCTGATTGCATCTTGCTTGAATATTCCGGAAAGGCAATCATCAATCCTAGTAACCCCAACTCCTCAGCCACAAATAAGACAGCCAACCCAGCTCTAAGTTTCATTCTTTTTATTATTTCAGTTTTTTCAATCATATTAGAAACGTCACCTCCCCACACTCATCGAAACAACTCCCTTGATGCACTCTAACTTTGAATTCAACTTTACTCATGGCGATGCTCTTTTTTTGTCTAAATAAAACTTTTTAACACCCACAGGGCCCGCAAAACTAACGCTGGACCGGCAACCACACCCGCTCCCACTCCCGCAATCTGCATTGGCACATTACCCGCGTCCGCCCCCCACCTCACCATTTCCACACCCGAAAGCGCCAGCATCACCCCCGCTACCAACCTAACGCTCGGACTTCTTCTCCACCAGCCCATATTATCTACCCGCACTCATCGAAATAACTCCCAGGTTTCTTTTCAGCATCTTTACTAGCTGCCCACGCATCGATACTCCCGCTACTACCCTCCGCCCCCTGCGAACACCCCTTCTACCAAACAACGCGAGCAGTTTTTGCATATCTTGCTACTCTTTAGGTCCTCAATCAGTAGTTTATCACCGCTTGTCAACCCAGTCAACCTATAGTCAACTCATCACTTACCTATAGTAATATTAATATGCAAAATAATCCCGAAACAAGGGCCGATGTGTATAAACCCAACTTCAAACTTCGGACTTCAAATTTCAAATTTTGAAAGTGGATAACTAGTGCAAAAGTTTCTTAATCGCCGCCGCCACACTTTTACCCGATTCCGCCGAGGCCACCCTATACCCCAGTTTTTTCGCCTCTTTCACCCTCTTTTCCAGCCCCCCCACCTTCCTCACTTCCCCCAACAAGCCCACCTCCCCAACCGCCGCGATATTACCCGAAAGCGGTTTATTCAAAAACGCCGAGGCCACCGCCAGACATATTGCCAAGTCCACCCCCCGGTCAGCCAGTCTAATTCCGCTCGTCACATTTACATAAATGTCACTTGTCTCTAGATGTAATCCCGCCCGGCGGGTCAAAACCGCCACCAACATCTGAATTCTTGCCAGATCTACCCCAGTAGTCACCCTGCGAGGCACCACCAACTGACTCGGAACCACAAGTGATTGTATTTCCACCAAAAGCGGCCGCCTTCCCTCCAAAACCACCGACACCACGCTCCCCGCAACCCCTATCACTCTCTCCGAAAGCAAAATTTCCGATGGGTTATTCACTCCACTCATTCCCTTCTCAGTCATATCAAATACTCCCACTTCATCCGTCGGTCCGAACCGATTTTTTACCGCCCGTACTACCCGCAAACGTTGCCCCCTTTCGCCCTCAAACCACAGCACGCAATCTACCATGTGCTCAAGTACCCGCGGACCGGCAATACTCCCTTCCTTCGTCACGTGCCCAATTAAAAACAATGGCTTTCCGCGACTTTTTGCACTCGTCGCCAACCGCAAAGCACACTCCCTTACTTGCCCTACCGACCCCGCCGTTCCAGTCAAATCCGACGTTGTCAATGTCTGAATAGAATCTACAATTATCACCTCCGGACCCACCTCCTCGATCTTTGCCACAATTGCATCCGCATCTGTACTCTCCAACAACAAAATATCCCCCTTCCCTCCCAATCTCTTCACTCTCAAAGCAACCTGCGATGCAGACTCTTCACCACAGACATATAGTACCCGATTCAATTTCAAAGCCACTTGCGTTAGTAACGTCGATTTGCCTATCCCCGGCTCCCCAGCGACCAAAACAACCATACCTGGCACCAATCCTCCCCCCAACACGCTATCCAATTCTCTTTCCCCAGTTTTGATTCTTTCATTTTCATCAACTTTAATTTCTGATAACTTGTAAATTTTTGAATTGTAATTTTGATTTTTGACTTTTGAGTTTTGAGCTTGCGATACAACAGTCTCGACAAGACTGTTCCATGTATCGCAGCTAGGGCATCTCCCCGCCCACTGACTCTGTGCATATCCGCACTGCTGGCACACAAACTGAGATCGAGATTTCATAAGGATCTCTATTTATACCCTACAGGCTTCTCGGAAAGTACCACTCCCAAGCTCAGACGCCTTTTATCCAAATCCACCGACTCAACAAACGTCTCAACGGCCTGCCCTTCAGAAAAGGCCATATCAGCAGGCATTTTAGACGCATGAATTAGTCCCTCAATCCCCTTATCCAGTTTGACCAGCACCCCATAAGGAGCAATCTTAGTCACCACTCCCTTGTGCTTACTGTCCGTCTTATACTTTTTAGCCACCACCAGCCACGGGTCATCTGACAACCGCTTCATAGACAAGGCCAATTTCCCACTCTCTTCATCCGTCCCGATTACCTGCACTTTTACTACATCGCCATCCTTTAAGGCTTTATTTACATCATCAACTTTTTCCCAAGATATCTCGGAAATATGCACCAACCCTTCCAATTTTTCCTCCCCATCCAAGCCAATCTCCACGAACGCTCCAAACGGTACTATTCCCACTACCCGACCCTCATAACTCCCACCCATCTTCACTTTAGACAACGACGCCTTCCGTTTACCGATCTCTTCTTCCTCGGTCACCGCCTTCTCACTCATTACCAATCGGTTTTGTCCCCGGTCCACCTCCACTACCTTCACCGCAAACGTCCGGCCCACCAGTCCCGCCACATTTCCCTCCCACTCGCGGGACAGCTGAGACGCTGGCACAAATCCGTAAATACCCTCCACATCGACAAGTAGTCCCCCCCGTGTCGCTTCCCGACCCACCACACTTACCACGTCACCCTCCTCAAACGCCTTATCCATAGCTTTCCACCGGCTGTCGGTAACTGCCCGCTTGAGAGACAAGACCACCTGCCCCGAGTCTGACTCCGGCACCACCACCACTCCCGTAACAGTATCCCCCACTTTCAAAGCCTTCAAATAATCCCGGGACAAATCGTATTCCTGGTCCGAAACCGTCGCTTCCGCTTTGCCTCCAATATCAATCGAAATCGCCCGCCCGGCAATAGCCACCACCCGGCCAGTTACCACACTTCCTCGCCTAAAGCCCTTTATTTTATACCCCGTCGAAGCCAGTAGCTCCTCCATCGTGGAGGGTTCTCCACTACCAGACCCGGTTTTGACTTTTGACTTTTGACTTTTGACTTTCAAGCCTCATTTCCGCCTTTCTTTAAGAATTAAGCAATTATATATCAACTTCCAATTCAAGTCTAATCCTCCTTCTTGACATCCCAATCCCTCGCCCTATAAATCTCCCATGTCCCGCGTCCGCAAAGAACAGTTAACCGACATGGCCCTGACCAACCTGATTCAAGACATCCAACATCTCAGTCCGGAATCAGACCTCCAAAAACTGAAAGCCATGAGCCCTGAAGCCCTTGTCGCTTACCTTCTTAGCCTGGAACATGAACAAGGTCTCCCTGCCATTTCCCAACCTGAACCTCTAGATCAACACCTAATCGAAACCGCCGAAAAGGGCGGCGACGGCCTTCTCCTCCCCCACCGCGCCGGCAGCCCCGAAGACCGGCGGTTCACCCACTCTCCCCAAAAACGAAAGAGGAATTAACCAAATCCACTTTCTCTCTCTCAAACTTCACCCCTTCCGCCACTAGTCTTTTCTTCTGCTCCTCTAGCCCCCCAAATGCATACCCTGGGGCCAAAGACCCGTCGGCAAAAACTACGCGATGACAAGGCACATTCCTGTCTTTATTCGCATGCAGCGCCTGCCCCACCCGTCTAGCGTCACGAGTCCCAATTGCCCTCGCCACCTGCCCATACGTCATTATCTCCCCCTGAGGAATCTCTTTCACTACTCTATATACATCCTCAAAAAAACTCATCGTTTCACCTCCATAAATATATTAGCGCCAAACACGCTACCATCACCTGGGTCAACGGCTTGGTAAATCGAACATAACTTTGCATCGACTTCACCTGGACGTCCAGCGACGGCATTTTCATCCACCGCCCATATTGCCACATTATATATGTTGTCAACAGTACAAAAGCCCACGACCACCAGGCCAACCTATCAATCCGCCCGACTAAAAATAATATCCACGCCCCGACCCCCGTCATAAATCCCAAAATCAAACTTTTCCTCATTCCCAACCACACATGAGTAGGTTTCAGTCCGGCTTTCAAATCGGCTTTGATATCTGCCATCTGATAAGGGAAAAACCCGCACCACATCACACATCCTCCAAAACCAGTCAACGTTACCAATTGCCATGGATCAACTTTTCCCCAGGTTACGCCCAAAAACGGAATCGCCCACCATACCGCCTCCTGCGACAAAACATCCACCACTGGTCGGGCCTTAAGTCGAACCATCGGCAACGAATACATCATCGCCAATACATACATGCCCAATCCCCAAAAAAGTTTACCCGCAAAATAAGCCGTTGCCAAACCTGCTATCGATAATATCGCAAATAATAATCCAGCCAATGTCAGGCTAACTTCGTTTTTGACATGCACTTTGTTCCAGCTAAACCTATCCACATCTCCTCTGTCCACTAGTTCATTAACAATAAACGTCGGGCACGAAAGCAGCACTGTAGCCAAAAGCCACCACCACACTTCGCCACTTCCCCGCACCAGCCACCCCCCGGCCAACACCGCACCTACTTGGAAATACTGATCCCCAAGTCTCAGCAGCCTTATATATCTCAGCATTTTTCAATCTTACGTTAACTTCCCCGCCGCCTCAATAAATGATACAAATATTGGGTGCGGGGACAATGGCCGAGATTTGTATTCAGGATGAAACTGCGTTCCTACAAAAAACGGATGGGTTTTTTGGGGCAACTCTATCGCCTCCACCAGCTTCCCATCCGGGCTCACTCCCGAAACCACCAACCCCTTTTTCTCCAAAACCTCCCGATATTTATTATTTACCTCATATCTATGCCTATGCCTTTCATAAACTAAGTTTTGAATTTTGGATTTGGAATTTGGGATTTGCTTAGAATTTAGATATTCGGATTTAGAGTTTTTATATGAATTAAAAATAATTGCTCCCTCTTTCAAAACGCACGGCCACGCCCCCAACCGAATCGTCCCTCCATACTGGTGAGCATCTAAATATTTTTTTTGATCTGGCATGATATGAATCACTGGGAATTTTGTCTTTGCATCTACCTCCGTAGAATTCGCACCCTTCATTCCACACATATTCCGGGCGTATTCGATAACCGCCATCTGCATTCCAAAACACAAGCCCAGATATGGCACCTTTTTCTCCCTGGCAAATTTCACCGCTGCAATTTTCCCCTCCACCCCCCGGCTCCCCCACCCCTGCGGCACAATTACACCATCGAAGCCTTCCAACGCCTTACTCATATCGCCCACCTCATCACTGTTAAACCAATCCATAATCAGCTTTACTCCACACTTCGCCGCGGCGTGGTTAAGCGCTTCAATCACACAAATATACGAGTCTTTAAGCACATAACTCCCAGTCGCAAAATATTTACCCACCATCGCAATCTTTACCTGTTTCTTTCCTCTCTCCAATTTCCTGACAAATGCTCCCCAGTCACCCAAATCCCGTTTTCCGGGTTTCATCGCCAACTTTTTCAATACCTTATCAGTCAACCCCTGCTCATCTAAAAACAACGGCACTTGATAAATATTGGTCAAATCCGGATTGGCAATGATATCTCCGTCATGCATATTACAAAACAACGCCAACCTTTCCCGACGTCTCGCATCTATCTCTTGTTCACTTCGAGCCACCAAAAAATCTGGCTGGATCCCCATAGAATTAAGCACATGTACCGACTGCTGAGTAGGCTTACTTTTAAGTTCTCCCACACTTCTAATCACCGGCAAATACGACACGTGCACATGCAACACATTCTCCGGCTCTCTTAACTTCATTATCCGGTTCGCTTCAAAAAACAGCCCATTTTGATATTCCCCCACCGTCCCCCCCAGTTCCACCACCACGATCTGCGCCTGGTTCACCTCTCCCGCCCGCACAATCCGACCAATTATTTCATCGGTCACATGTGGAATAGCCTCCACATCCTCCCCGTTATATCCAAATGCCCTCTCCCGATCGATCACCGTTTTATATACTTGGCCCGTAGTCATATAGTTCTCCCGCTTCAACGACTCATTCAAAAACCGCTCGTAGTGGCCTATATCCTGATCCGTCTCAATCCCGTCGTCGGTTACAAATACTTCCCCGTGTTCCTGCGGCCTTATTGTTCCCGCATCCACATTCAAATACATATCAATCTTCACATTCGTTACCCGAATCCCCCGGGATTTCAAAAGCATTCCAATAGACGCCGCTGTTATCCCCTTCCCCAGTCCGGAAATCACCCCCCCCGAAACAAAAATATACTTAGTCTTGCTCTTTACCCTAGGCACCTACAAGTTTTACCAGGATTTACGATAAAACTCAATTGCCCGATTAACCGCCTCCGTCCAACCCAGGCTCAAATTATGATCCGCCCCGGGATACTCCACATATTCCACATTCTTCATTTTCCCAGCCAGACCCCGACTCCATCTCACTGGTACCTGGTCATCCGCAGTTCCTTGTTGCAACAAAACTGGAGCCGTAATCAGGTCTAAATAGTTCTGGAGAGAATATTGCTCCACATCATAATCCTTTTCAAATTGAGCCAATTCTTTCCTTAATAACTTCCCGTGATCAAGAATATCATCTGTGTAGTAAAGCACGGAGTAAGGAAACGGGGCCGTCACCGGCGCCCACAAAACTGTCGGGTATTCCTTCCCCGAAATTTCCAAAACAGTCAGGGCAACTTGTCCTCCATTGCTGTGCCCCCAAATACCAATATTTTCGGTATTCTCCCATCTCTCAATTGCCGCCAGTAAATTCAGAGCAGTTGTGTAGGTTTCAAATCTGGCCTCCCACACATTAGCCGATGGCGACGCTGATCCGCCGTACCCTAAAAAATCAGGGGCTAGGGAAATAAACCCGGCCTCGGCAAACTTTTGCGCCGTTCGCCTCGTCCCATCCCCGGTTTTATATTTCTCTACATCCTGATACCCCCTAAACTGGGCTATCACGGGACATTTCCGGGATATACACTGCTTGTCAGTGGATATAACCGGGCATTTATTGCAACTATTTGGTAAATGCGCTAGCCCGTTTACTCTTCTCCCATCGCTACTGAAATGAAATTTATAAACAGTAAAACCGGCTACGCCCGCCGTAGCCTTTGGCGAAGGCTGGGCTTCATCTAAAAATATCTCAGAATCATACACTCTCTTTCCCAAATTCCCAATCGTATATTTCAGAAACGGCAACTCTTTCCTAACCTCAACAATATCCGGTCTCTGCCAGCTCGCGTATCCCACCACCCCCAAAACTCCCACCAAAATTCCCAACAGAATAACCAACACTAATCTCACATCCAAAAGTTTACCACCAAAAAAGCACGAATTTCCCGGCCACGACCTATTTTCACGGAGAGTTGCCCCTCAGCTATTGTCAGCGCTGGCGCGTTTTACGGTCCAGTTCGGAATGGGATGGAGTAGTTCCACGCCGCTCCAGTGACCGGAAAATTCGTGCTTTCTTAAGTTTTCAACCAGGCGTTTATTCCCTGGAAAGTGAAGAGAATGTTTGTAATAGATCACGCAAATCTACTTCAATAAGACCGATTAGTACAGGTTCGCTAAACGCGTTACCGCGCTTACACGGCCTGCCTCTATTACGGGGTATTCTTCCCCGGGTCTTCTGTCCACCTTGCGGTGAACATGAGCTCCTTATCTTGGGTAGGGCTTCCCACTTAGATGCTTTCAGCGGTTATCCCGTAGGCACTTAGCTACCCGGCGATGCCGCAAGACGCGACAACCGGCACACCAGAGGTACCTCCACCCTGGTCCTCTCGTACTGAGGGCAGACCCCCTCAAGAGCTCCCCGACTCTACTGGATAGAGACCGACATTCATCCCGCATATCACTATACGGATTCGACCATATCTTCACTTCATAGCTCATTCTGAGCATAGTAGTGTCTGACGTATGGCCTGTGAGGATTCTAGTCACCAAAGCTTCGGAGTATTTTTTCCCTTGAAAACTTTCGCTTACCCGTATTCATGGAATAGGCGATCTCCAAAACTTTAGCCATCCCCTTTCTATGTAAATGCTGTCTTGATTTTACTAGCTCAACGACTCGACAAAATTTATCAAAGTCTTCAGCCTTTTTAGTCAGCAATTTATTTCGAAAAAATGGGATTACTTTATCGACAATGCTTGGCAAATCTCTTACAACATAAGCCAAACTTTTATCGGTTTTATCAGTTAGACTATTCTGTTTAATATAGCCGCAGTCTAATTTTCGTTTAAGTTTTTCCAAAACTATCCTCCCAGAAGGGTTCTGTGAAACTTTGAAAAAATAAACCACTTGCCAATGGGTAATTGTTTCCTGGCTTCTAACTATTCCTACATAGAAACAACCTTCGCCTTCAACAAAACCCACCAAATAATCATCACTGATCATTCGACTAGTCTTTCCTGCTGATAATCTTGCCTTCGTTCTCACACAAAGTGGTTTTACATTTTTACTAGTATACAAATACTACACTAGTAGCAAAACATTTACAAGGTTTTCCAGCATATAGTCAAATTTTATCCACACTTGGGTTGGTGGAATCATCTAATAACAGTTTCTCGCATAATTTAAATTAACATTCAAAAACGGTGGATGATAGACAGCTCGAAATTGTCACCTATTAGAATTACTTTAGGTCAACTGTCTCACGACGTTCTGAACCCAGCTCGCGTACCCTTTTAACCGGCGAACAGCCGGACCTTTGGGAGGTACTGCCCCCCCTGGATAGGATGAGCCGACATCGAGGTGCCAAACCGCCGCGTCGATATGGACTCTTGGCGGCGATCAGCCTGTTATCCCTAGGGTAGCTTTTATCCGTTAAGCTCGCCGCCACCCACGTGGCATGCGAGGATCACTACGGCCTGCTTTCGCACCTGCTCGAGCTGACACTCTCACAGTCAAGCACACTTTTGCCGTTACACGACCCGTTCGATTTCCATCCGAACTTAAGTGTACCTTGGCACTCCTGCGTTACCTTTTAGCAGGATACCTCCCCAGTAAAACTGCCCCCCAGACCTTGTCCCCTCCGACGTTTCCAGTCGGAATAAGTAAGTCTTGAGATTTTAAAACGAGAGGTGTTTCACTTTCTCCCAAAGCCTTGCGGCCAAAGGATACCTCCTACTCTAAACTATCTCAAAATCCAAAACAGGGCCTGAGTACAGTAAAGCTCCATAGGGTCTTTTTGTCCTAGTAGAGTTAGGCCGCATCTTCACAGCCATTTCAATTTCGCCGGGTAACAGTTCAAGACAGTTGCTCTGTCGTTAAGCCTTTCGTGCGGGTCGGAACTTACCCGACAAGGAACTTCGCTACCATAGAACAGTTATAGTTACTGCTGCCGTTCACTCGAGCTTCATTTCAAGTCTTCGCCCTTGCGGGCTAAACCATCCACTTAACTTACGAGCACTGGGCAGGCTTCAGCCTGTATACTGCCTCTTTCGAGTTTGCACAGACCTGTGTTTTAGTTAAACAGTCGCAGAGCAATCTTTCGCTGCGGTCCGCCAAATGGCGGACAGGACATCTTGCTAACTTACGTCCAGCTTTTTTGCCGAGTTCCTTGAACTGCCTTCTCCCGATCGCCTTGGTCTACTCGACCATCCCACCAGTGTCGGTTTGCGGTACGGCAAAGTAAACGTCTCGTCACGAACTTTTTCTCGAAAACAAAAACATTCCGGATCATCAACTCAATTTCTCAAGTCAACTCTTCATCACCACTCAATTAAACGCCATGCCGGATTTTCCAGGCACAACTGTTTCATGGCTTAAACGCGCATTCACTGCACACGCCCAGATGTTCTCGTTTTGTCTATCCCTGACTATTAACGACGTCCACTCTGTAGCCGAATATTCACGGCTCGTCCATCAGCTACGGCCACTACGCCCTCGCCTTAGGTGCCGACTCACCCTGGGCCAAACAATGTCGCCCAGGAAACCTTGGGATTTCGGCGGTCCGAATTCTCATCGGACTTACGCTACTCATTCCGGCATTCTCACTTGAAACCGCTCCAAACCGGTTTACACCAGCCCTTCGCAGCAATTTCAACGCTCCCCTACCGATTCGTGCGCAGCACGAAAGTTACTAAGTATTCCAGTTAACCAGTTGCACAGTTGATTTAAACTGACAAACTGGAAAACTGTCGAACTGAATAACTTTTGTGCTACACACAAATCCTGTGTCTTCGGCAAAACGCTTCAGCCTCGGTTCATTTTCCGCGCCAAACTCCAAATTCGACCAGTGAGCTGTTACGCTTTCTTTAAAGGATGGCTGCTTCTGAGCCAACCTCCTGGCTGTCTGAGGAATTTGACTACGTTCAACACTAAGCGTTCATTTAGAGGCCTTAGACGACAGTCTGGGTTGTTTCCCTTTAGATCGGCCCGCTTAGCCGGGTCGTTCTGACTCCCTCGTAAGTTCTTACCAGCATTCGGAGTTTGATTGAATATTACAACTTGCGCTGCAACACCCATCCAGTGCTCTACCTCTGATAAGTTTTTAACGAGAGGCTATACCTATATATATTTCGGGGAGAGCCAGCTATCTCCTGGTTCGATTGGCATATTACCCCTAATCACAAGTCGTCCCACAGGTTTGTAACCCTGACGGGTACGGGCCTCCCTCCGGTTTTCACCGGAGCTCACCCTGCTCATGATTAGCTCACCAGGTTTCGGGTCTTCCAGCTGCTGCTTTTCGCCCTATTCAGACTCGCTTTCGCTCCGCCTACTCCCGATTTAATCGGGATTAAACTCGCAACAACCGAAAACTCGCCGGATCATTCTTCAATAGGCACGCGATCATCCGCCAGATGGCGGACTCTCACTGCTTGTTAGCAGACAATTTCAGGTTCTATTTCACTCGGGTTTCGCCCGTTCTTTTCGCCTTTCCCTCACGGTACTAGTTCACTATCGGTATGCCAAAGTATTTAGCCTTGGAGCGTGGTTGCCCCGGATTCCCACAAAGTATGTGCTTCATGGTACTTGGGAACAAGCTAGGGTGGATTTAGATTTCACCTACGCGGCTATCACGCGCTCTGGCCTGACTTTCCAGACAGTTCGGCTATCCAAAACCCAATCCCACATTACTTGCCCCGCAACACCACTCCATAGCCCTTACGGGCAACGGGTGGTTTAGGCTTTTCCGATTTCGCTCACCGCTACTCACGGAATCTCTTTGATTTATTTTCCAGTCCCTACTTAGATGTTTCAGTTCGAGACGTTCCCCCCACGTTCATTTAACTGAACGTGGTCTCCATATAGGAGGGGTTTCCCCATTCGGAAACCGCCGGATCAGCGCTTCTTGGCAGCTCCCCGACGACTATCGCGGCCCTGTACGTCCTTCTTCGGCTTTGACATCCTAGGCATCCATTGTCTGCATTACGGAAGTATAAAATGCGGCTCTACTACAAAATTCTCTTCACTTTTCAAAGAGCAAACATTCCTCAGCCGTTGATGGCTGATCTCGGCCTCCCCACGAAAGGGAAACCGGGATCAACTCTCAAAGCTTGCCCTGAGCACGGTCGAATGGGTGGACTCGGAGGGATTCGAACCCTCGACCTCATCATTGCAAATGATGCGCTCTAGCCAACTAAGCTACGAGCCCTCCGAATCTAAATTGTCAAAAAAACACCTCCTTTCGGAGGCCACGATTACCTTGCTTTATAGGTGCTCTAGGACACGCCCGACACCAAGTTGATTAGATTTAAAAGCAAAGTCCTCATGAATTCAAACCACCCTCGAAAGGTAATCCTGATATTACCTTCCCCTTCCCTCCCTGTCAAGCCCGTCCACTATGGTTATGCATAAGTTTTGGCTGTGAAGCAAGTATCCTAACCAGTTCCCTCCTAGCCTTTTCGGCAACAAGTATGTTCGCATTGACCAACCTCCTATCAATATTTGCCTCCGAAACCCCTTCGGTAACCCCGGGATCCAACTCATAATAGTCACCGGATTTATCCTTTAATTCTTTCAGCCTGGCCAGCTTAACTGAATACGAAACCCCACTTAGTACATCGGCATCAAAAGATCCCAGCATCTCCTCACGTCTCATTCTTTCATCAAACTGAGCATCAGTTTCCATGGCTATATTTTAAAATCCCTTCCAGTCAACTCTTATTCATACCTCAAGGCCTCAATCGGGTCTAAACGCGCGGCCCGTACCGCCGGCGCCAGTCCCGATACTATCCCCACCACGGCCGACACCCCAAAAGCCAAGAGTACCGATCCCAAGCTCACCTGAGTCTCGATAAACCTTCCCAAAATTAGAGAAAACCCGGCCCCTATGCCTATTCCCATTCCCCCCCCCAGTACCGACAATACTATCGCCTCAATCAAAAATTGCAGCAGTATATCTCTTTTAGTCGCCCCCACCGCTTTGCGAAGTCCAATCTCCCGCGTCCTCTCCGTCACCGACACCAGCATAATATTGGCAATCCCAATTCCGCCCACAACCAGAGAAATTGCCGCAATCCCAGACAATGCCCCCGTCACCACCCCCAAAAATGAATTAATCGTCTCCAATAGTTCCTTAGGCTCAAGTATCGTAAAGTCGTCATCCGTCAAATTCTTGCGGTAAAAATAGTTTTTAATTTTCCGGGCAGCCACCGCCGTCCCCGCAGCATCCACTGTCCTCACCATTACTGCCGCCGGTTTTTTAATCCCCGTTACCCGAGATGCCGTAGTCACCGGCATCAGCACAAAAGTATTTTCATCACTATTTCCTCCTATCCCCCCGCCTTTCTCCTTCAAAACTCCGACAATAGTCATCTGCGATCCCACCACGTCAATCTCCTTTCCCACCGCATCGCCGACCCCGCCAAATAGTTCCTCATAAACCTTGTGTCCAATTACCACTACCATCTGGCTCCGTTCCAGCATACTTTTAGTAAAAAACCTGCCCATTTCCACCTCCACGTTGCCGTAATCCAAATACTCCTCGCTTACCCCCGCGATATTTCCGTAAAAGGTTTCAGAGCGGTATTTTAGTGTCCCCCCCCGGGAAATCATCCCCGACGCCTTCACTATCGGGTCTCCCAAATCGCCTATTTCTTTTATGTCGTTAAAATCAAACTTCGCCTCTACGTTTCTTGGCGGTCCGCCAGAAAAACTCACTTTCCCAGGCGATATCAAAAGGATATTCGACCCCAAGGACTCAAATTCACGCGTCACAAATGCCTGCAGCCCGTTGCCAATAGACACCAAAAGAATGACCGACGCCACCCCGATAATAATCCCCAACGTAGTCAAAACCGACCGCGTTTTATTGGTTCTAATAGCAATCCCGGCCGTCCTAAATAACTCGACTCTATCCATACTATCTGATGACGATCCTTTCGCCTTCTTTAAGCCCAACTTTTACTTCTATCAAATCATCCCCCTCAATCCCTATCTCCACTTTCCTCTTCCCTCCACCCTCCATCTCTGCCTCACCATCCACCACGGCTTCAATCGGCAACTTCAATACATTTTTCGCCTCCGAAACGACAAGTGTCGCATCCCCGTTCATCCCCACCCTTAATATCTCAATATCCTCTTCACTTATCTTGACTCTCACCGAAAACACTGTCGCCCCGGCATCTGAAATATGGGCCACAAACTCAATTATTTTTATTTCCCCTTCAAATTCTTTATCCGGATATGCATCCAGCTCAACCTTCACTTTCTTCCCAATAGTTACCATGGACAAATCCGCCTCATCTACCTCGGCCTCAAAATACAGCGAGTCGGGATCCACTACATCCACTCCATCGGTAACCCCCGCCGCCTGCCCTACCACATTCACAGTCACCCTGGCCACAACCCCGTCAAATGGCGCGATCAAACTGGCATTATTCTTGGCCCGGATCGCGCTCTGCCACGTATCATAAGCTTTATCCCTGACGGTCTGTGCCGCCACCCGCTTGTTTTTCAGAACAAATGTCTCGTCATTATCATGGCCTTTTACTTCGTCCTCCACCTGTTTGGCATTAGCATCCGCCGCGATATAACTATAATAGGCGGCCGTTTCGGCAGCAGCCAAATCCCGCACGTCCAATCCCATCATAGCCGTCCCCTTTTTCACCTCGTCTCCCTCGCGGGCCTTCACATACCCCAGCTTACCCGGACTCAAGAATCGTAAATGCGCTTCTTTCTCCGCTTTGATTTTCCCCGATAGTGCCAGAGTCCTAACCACGTCACCCTTCTCCACGCTCACAATCCTTGTATTCTTGTTGTTGTTGCTTTTACTCCTCATCCACAACCACCACCCCGCCCCAACGACAAGTATTAAAATAGCAATCGCTATGTTGCGCCGCCTCATAGACTTACCCATTTTAACTCACCGTGCTAAACTTAAATAAGATTATGAAACCAACCACAGTCGTCTTTAGTCTCATAGCCACCATCGCTGTCGTTTTTCTTGTGGCGGCCATTGGTTCCTTCCTCTACGGCATATTCATCCTCCCCAAACTCAACCGCGGCATTTTTTGTATTCAATCCCTCTCCCGTTCCTGCTTTCTTGGTTCCACTATCTGTTACAATTTCCCCAATCCCTGCTCCGCCCCACCCCTCTGGTACCCCAGATCCCGCTAGTTAAGATATAATTCACCTGTTCGGGTCGCTGGTTCAGCGGTAGAACGTCGTCCTGATAAGACGAAAACGCCAGGTCCGACTCCTGGGCGACCCACTAAAACTATCCATCACTCTACTAGAGTAAATCCAATCATTCGCCCCTCTTTATTCACCACCTCATCAAACTTTCGGCCATTTGGTAATTGCCACCTTGTCTTTTTTTCCCCATCCTTATCTCTACACCAAACAGCCTCCCACCCCCACCGCTTCCTATCCTCAGCAATTGCAAACTCCTTTTCCAGCCGCCGCCTATTTATCAAGCCCATAAGACGAAGATACTCCAAATCGCCTATCTCCTTCATCAAATATCTGTTTTTAAGCTCTTCCGTTTCTGTTCTCCAACCCGGAAATCTCCCTCTCGAGTCCCTCCACCATATCTTTATAAACCATAAATTCCGTATACCGCAGTTCGGAAAGAGAATTCTCGTGCCGCACGCCCCGGAATTTTCTCTTGGCCTCCAAATATTTCGGCTTATATTTCGCCAGCTGCTCCTCCAAATATTTCAGCCTCGTCTGAGTGTCCATACCCCATTTTAACCCTCCGACCAACAGTAACCTACTGCCTAAAAAGCAACACACCCAAAAGGCGAGCCAACACCGACTCTCTTGGATTTACACGCATCCAATATCCCCTACGAACCCTATCTACTACTCCCCTCATGTGACATTGGGTACAACTAAATTCTCTGCCCGCCAGCCCTTCCGCAGCTTTCTTCTTCAATATCTCAGGCAACGGACAATCGCTCTCTTGTTGACAACCCACAATTACTAATGGCACTCCTAACCTCATTTCTATCATACTCAGATTATATCAATAACAAGGCCAAAAAACCCGCCAAATAGGCGGGCTTTTTTGCTTGTACTCTAAAAAGTGGTAGGAAATATAAGTAGCGGGAAACTGCTTTTGACGTGTGCTGCTTCCCCTACCTGCGGGTCCCGTTATTTTAATGTGGACGGTTTCCAATGACCACAGGGTGATTTCCACTACGGCTCTGAAAAAATTAATTTTCTAAGCCTACCGTGATTAACTCCTAGAAAGGAGGTGATCCATCCCCAGCTTCGGCTAGGGATACCTTGTTACAACTTAGCCCTCATCGCCGATCTTACCCTCTTCCCGCCATAGGCGGGACGTCAGGCACTACCGACTTTGCTGGCTTGATGGGCGGTGTGTACAAAGAGCGAGAACGTATTCACCGCGGCCTGCTGATCCGCGATTACTACCAAGTCCGGCTTCATGGGGGCGAGTTACAGCCCCCAATCTGAACTGAGGGGTGTTTTGCTGGGATTAGCTCCGCCTTGCGGCTTGGCAACCCATTGTTCCACCCCATTGTAGGATGTGTGTGGCCCCAGGCATAAGGGTCGTGCTGACTTGACATCATCCCCTCCTTCCTCCCCACCAACGGCGGGGCAGTCTCCTGTGAAAATTTAACACAGAATAGGGGTTGCGCTCGTTTCCACACTTAAGTGGACACCCCACGGCACGAGCTGACGACAGCCATGCAACACCTGTCCCGCCATCCATTTTCATAGATCATCCCATGTTTCCATAGGACTAAACGGCGGGATGTCAAGCCTGGGTAAGGTCCTTCGCTTCGTGTCGAATTGAACCACATGCTCCCCTGGTTGTGCGCTCTCCCGTCAATTCCTTTGAGTTTTAGTCTTGCGACCGTACTCCCCAGGCGGCCCGCTTCATGCGTTAGCTCCGACCCCCAACCCCGACAAAGTCGGGGATATTCAAGGATCAAGCGGGCATAGTTTACAGCTAGGACTACAGGGGTCTCTAATCCCTTTCGCTCCCCTAGCTTTCGTTCCTCAGCGTCAGTGCTGCCCCAGGTACCTGCCTTCGCCCTTGGTGTTCCTGTCGATATCAACGCATTTCACTGCTACACCGACAGTTCCAGTACCCCCTAGCAGACTCATACCTCGTCCATCTTTCACCCGTTCCCAAGGTTGGGCCTTGGTCTTTCAAGCGAAATGCGACGAAGCGCCTACGAACTCTTTACGCCCAGTAAATCCGGATAACGCTTGCACCCTACGTATTACCGCAACTGCTGGCACGTAGTTTGTGGGTGCTTATTCTCCCCGCCATGTGGCGGGGCAAAAGGAGTTTACAACCCGAAGGCCTTCATCCTCCACGCGGCGTCGCTGCGTCAGGCTTTCGCCCATTGCGCAATATTCCCGGTTGCTGCCATCCGTAGATGTATAGCCCGTATCTAAGTGCTATTGTGACCGGCCGACCTCTCAGTCCGGCTACCCGTCATCGCCTTGGTAGGCTCTTACCCCACCAACTAGCTGATAGGACATAGGCTCCTCCATCGGCGGCCAGTTACGGCCTTTTATCCGGAGATGTTATGCGGTATTAGCCAGTCTTTCGACTAGTTATTCCCCACCAAAGGGTAGATTCCTATGTATTACTCACCCGTCTGCGACTGTCCGATAGCCCCTTGCGGAATCACCGGACCGTTCCACTTGCATGCCTAAGGCACGCCGCCAGCGTTCATCCTGAGCCAGGATCAAACTCTCAAAAAAGAATTGCGTGTTTACGCAAATCATTAATTTCCTATAACCAACACCCGTAAGGGTGGAGGTTATATCGAACCGAAAGGCGAATGCCATAAAGCTCTACCTAATGATTCGATACCACTTCTTAAAGTATAAGAAGTGTACCTTACTCATATAAACGCCAATTTTCAAAGAGCCACGATCCAGAAGCGAAGCCAATTCTACATCAATAATTTATAAATTACAACCGCCGCGGCCAGGCCTACTGATAGTGGTCATTTATATCTACCACTTCCACTTCGCCATCTCCGGTCACAATAAAAACCGCTCTGTATTTTCTATCAATTCTAAACGAATACAACTTCAGACTTCTAGGTTCCAGTAATTCCGTGTTCAAAGACGGATAATTTTGGTCCATTTCAAACAAACCGCGCTGTTTTTCAAATTTTCTGGCCAACCCCCTCTTTTTCAAGTACTTTATCAAGTCGTCCCTCAACGGTCTAACTCGCATAAGCGCTCGACTTCCCCAATCCTCTCACCACGCTATCTATAAACTTCTCACTGTATCTGCCGGTCTTAGCTAGCTCCAGCTTTATCTCACCCAAAGGTCGTGCATCAAAACTCTCCAATTTCAATTGACCGGAAAAATATTTCCTTAATAAGTTCCTGAAAAACTCAGACCGTGTAGCAAATCTCCCCCGCTTAACTTCGGAGTCGATTTGCTGGGTAATCTGACTAGGTACAGAAATGGTCAATGTTGCCATAAGAACATTTAAGAACATTTCTTATATTTTGTCAAGCGTCTTATAAACCACAACCGCCGCCGCCACATACACATTCAGCGATTTACCCAAAATCAAATCACCTATTTTTCCCCTGCTCAACACCCGGGCCCGACATCAAAGACAAGTCATCTCCTATTTCCACCTGCCCGTTAGCCACCATTCTCCACATCCTCCTTCTTACTTCTACCGATCTAACATTTAGCTCATCCGCCAATTCTCTAAACATTCCCACCACATCACTCACCGGGATGCGTTTAAGAATCCCCTTCTCAATCAGTAACCCCATACCAAAATACTACATCCCTTCCAAAATTTTGTAAACCACCGCCGCCGCAGCCACATGCACATTCAGGCTTTTATTTATTCCATACATCGGTATCTCTACAATCACATCCGCCATGTCCAAAACCTCCTCATAAATCCCCTCGGTCTCATGGCCAACCACGATGGCCACCGGCCATCCAGCTAATAGCTTATGGCTAATAGCTGATAGCTGAATTGCCCTCGAATCTTGCTCTACGGCTATGATTTTAAGACTTGGGATTTGGGATTTGAGGCTTGCCAGCGCGGAAACCGCATCCGGCTCGTACTTCCAGGGAACCCAGGTCTCGGTGCCAACCGCGGCTTTATGAATACGAGAGCTGGGTGGTCTCTCCGTCCCCCCACAAAGTATTACTTCACGAGCCGCCACCGCATCCGCCAGGCGAAACAACGACCCGATATTATATGTATCCAACACGTTATCCAAAACCAAATACATCGGTTTCCTCTCAATTTTGGCCAACTCTTCCTCCGTCGGCCTTCTCACCCTCAACTGCTTCGCATTCAACTTCATCCCCAAATTCTACCACCACCTTGATTTAAAAAACCCATAGTAATAAAATTGCATTCATGAATCTTTCTAAAATCAAAGAAACCATAAATTCGGTTGATGCGGTCGAATCCCCGCTCAAACCAATTCTCAATTGTGGCTGTATGGCAGCGGCATATCTCGGACTGTCCGCTTGTTGTGTAGTACCTGCAGCTACCGCCGTTTGGTCAGCATCCAATGAAGCTGTAAAAAGTCTGACTCCGAATTTGCTTCCCCCAGGAACTGAGCTGCCCATGGCTACATTTATCGCTGCATTTGCCGTTATGATAGGTCTTCCCCTCGCGAAATTTACCGCTGAAGTGTTCTTTCCAACCCGAGTCAACGCCAAATAGACTCAATTCTCGCGTTCAACTTCACGTTTGCGGCAGGTTTGCCCACTGTGTCTGATCCTCAAACAATTTGTCATGGAATTCCCAGAACTTTCCCTGATCCTTAGCACACTCTGCCGCTTCAGCAGACTTCTGAGCATTAGGATGAATCTGAGACAGTGGGAAGTGTTTATAAGCAAACAGGACTTTACCGCTATATTCTTTCAAAATCTGTTGCACCGTCGGAAACGCCCTGGAACAAAACGGGCATTGGAAGTCGGAATATTCTATCAAGGTGATCGGCGCCCCCTTAGTCCCCTGCGTCGGCGCATTCCCCACACTCACCGTCGCCCGAGTCACCGACTTATCCGCTTTCCCAGTCAACTCCTCATCGATAATCTTTTTAAACTCCTCAAACGGATACGCCCCCGCCAGAAGCCTGCCATTTATAAAAAACCCTGGCGTCCCCTGCACTCCCACCTTACCGCCTTCAGCCAAGTCCGCATCAACTATGGCCTTCTTACTCCCCGAGTTCACACAACTCATCAACTTATTTCCGTCCACGCTTGTCTGTTTAGCATAATCCTTCATCGCCTCGGCAAAACTCTTATATTTGGAATTGACATTTGGCGCAGCGACATTGCCCGCCTGTCCAGTCGTAGTCCCACTCGGAGCGGAGGAGGACTCCAGGTATTTAAGTTTGCTCCACATCGATCCCAACACAAACGCTCCAATCACGATAACCACAGCCATTACCGGCGCCATCTTTTCCAATAGACTCTTCTGCGGTATACCCCTCGAAGCTTCATCGTAGTAGGGCATCACTTCTGGTTCTACAACTTTTCTTGTTCTCACTGCCATGCCAGCCTTTATATCAAATAAATAGCCAACTATGCAACTACCAATCTAATTAACTTTTCTGCTCCTCCAACCACCTTTCCGCATCCAATGCTGCCTCACATCCATAACCGGCAGCCGTGACTGCTTGCCGGTATATATGATCATGCACATCCCCGGACACAAATACTCCCGGCACATTACTCATCGTCCGATACTTATAGCCTTCCCTCTGGACATAACCCCTACTTCCCAAGTTAACCTTGCCCGCAAAAATCTTCGTCGCCGGGCTATGCCCGATTGCTACAAACAATCCATCGGTCACCAATGTTTGCCCGTCAGACAATACTACTCCCTCCACTTTATCCGCCCCCAATACATCTTTCACTTCCGCATTCCAAATTATCCGGATCTTAGGGTCAGCCATCACCCGATCCTGCATTATCTTGCTCGCCCGAAACATGTCTCTTCTGTGCACGATAACTATCTCTGTCGCGTGTCGAGACAAGACCAACGCCTCCTCCATCGCCGCGTCCCCCCCACCTACTACCACCACTTTTTTACCTTTAAAAAACGCCGCGTCGCATGTAGCGCAGCTGGAAACCCCCCTTCCAATCAATCTCTGCTCATTTGGTAAATTCAACCAATTAAACTCCGCCCCCGTGGCGATAATCACCGACCGCCCCAAATAGCCGTTGACCCTAAACGGCTTCACCCCAAAATCCACTTCGGTTGCGTTCTCCTCCTTCACCTCCACCCCAAATTTCTCCGCCTGTTTTCGCATAGCCGCCATCAAATCCGGCCCTTGAATCCCCTCAGAAAACCCCGGATAGTTTTCAACCAATGTAGTCAACATCAACTGTCCGCCCCATTTTTCCCCAGCCACACACAGCGTCTTCAAGTTCGCCCGGGATGTATACAACCCCGCCGTCAACCCCGCCGGCCCACTCCCAATAATAATTACGTCATAAACCTCATTCATATTTAACAGTTTTTACAACTTTTTGAAGCTAATTTAACAAGTTTTAACCAGTTTTTACAAGCAAATTCACATACCCCTGGCGACCGGCATATCCCACTTGCCGAGCCACCTCAGCTCCATCCTTAAACAGGATCACGGTGGGAATGCTCATGGTATTAAACCTAGAAGCCAGATCGGGATGGGCATCCACATCTACCTTAGCTACCAGAACTCGGCCCTGATATTGTGTCGCCAGTTCCTCGATTATCGGCGCCGCCATTTTGCACGGCCCGCACCACTCCGCCCAAAAGTCAACTAGAACCCACCCTGTCTTCACTTTGTCGTCAAAATCGTCCTTAGTTAGATTTACTGCCACTCCCATAACCAGACCCACCATACCACACCTCCTATATTCTTATCAACGTCCACCCTTGCAGCCCGATCAGCCCCGCCCACATCCAAACCACTATCCTATTCTCAGTTGCCGTAAACTTCCGGGCAAACACCCAATACCACTTCTGGTAATCAGTTTCGTGAACCAGCCCTATCCATAGCCTTACAGACAACCCCAACACCACTCCCGCCCCCAAAAAACTCCCCGAGCTGGAAATCACCCACCAGCCCACAATTCCCACGACAAGACCAGTCAATATATTGTGAACCGGCAATTTTTCCCGCGAAGATCGCGTCACCATTACCATCTCCCGTGCTTCCCGCCATTTGCCCGTTTTAAGCAGTCCCACCACCCGCTGGCTATCTAGTTCGTGCGGCCGGGTAATTAGCGCGTAATACCAATCATCCAAATCAGATAAAAAGTATCCGATCGCCCATCCCACAAACAACACCAGATTGTTCAAAAAAAATCCCAAACTTAGTACTTTATACTTAGCACTTAGCCCTCTCGCTATCATCAATACCAAGAGAGCGATACTCCTCATCCCAAATTTTCTCAGCTCAGGACTTACCTTCACCATTACTTCAAGTATAACTCCTCTTCCGCCCTATCGCACAAGCTCTGTCCTCCTGCTTCCAACCATTCCTGCAATCGTCCGCTGTCTCCCGCGTAAATTCCGCTCCCCCAATAGACGTATCTTTTAGTCTCTTCCGGCCATAAAGAAGAGTCCTTGCCAATCTGGCTATGTCCCCCATTGTATCCCGCCAGTGCCAATTCTATATTTCCCCCCGCTCGTTCAAGTCCTAATGCCAAATACGCCAACCCCTTATCCGCATTCGTATCCGGATCTAACATATCATCATCTTCATCAAAGTGAAACGGCATCACTTGGAAAATCCCTTGCGCCCCCGCCGAGGATACCGCACCAGGCAACCCGCACGATTCAATCTGCATGACAGTCGCCACCAAGTTCGGATCCAAGCCAAATTCACCCGCCCATTTTTTTATATCCTGCCCCCAATACTGGACACTGGGCGTAAATATCAGTGAAATCGCCACCCCTTGCGCCTCCACCGCCAGTGCCGTCCCCGTCGCCGCCGCAGTTCTCTCCACTACCACCCGACCATTCCCCTCCGCCTCCTGTGCCACCAATAAAGCGGACACCGCCAAGACTGTCCAACCAAAAAGTAATGCTATTGCCTTATCATTTCGTAGTTCTACCTCCCTCGCCATTGTGTCGCCCCCCATTTCAATAATTCGGTTCCCCCTCGCACCGTCGGTTCCACTCCTGCCATTATTCCCCATAGCCCAATTGGGATATATGCCAAAGACAGCGTCTGTAATGGATCCAGCTCCTCCAATCTTCCTGCATACTTCATCCCCTCCAACATCAACTTCCCTCCAAACCCCACCGCTACCGGCCCCAAAATCCCGCCTTGTACCAATTCCTTACACATCATCTCGGAAGCTTTAGCTGCCGACCTCACATACAAATACACCGACCAACCAACCATCTCTACGCCTGCCTCGGCTATTTTTCGTGCCCACCTCACCCCCGATATTTCTTTACCCTTCCCAATCGCCCCCAGTTCAGGCTGCGCCAACACTTCCCCCTCAGAAGCTACTTCTACCTCTCCCGGGGGACTATGTCCATTGCCGTTTTTCAAGGCAGTCTTCTTCGCCCCCACTAACTAAATTATACCCCTTCCTTCAACTCCTTTCCCAACCATCTTTTTTATCCACACAATCTTGGCTCTCAATGCTGCTACACAAAGCGCCACCCATCTTTTTTCCGGATCCCGAGCCCCTTCCACCGGCTGCGTTTCTACTATACCGATATACGTCTCTAGCTCCTCAACACTCTTTCTTTTCAACTTTGCTTCTTTCATAGTTTATTTTAACCCTTGACTTCTCCTTCATCTAGTAGCTTAAACTGTCCCGATGCCCCAACTTTCCAATGCTTGAAGCAGACACAACCACTCGCCCCATTTTTCAATTCGATCCCGGCGCTTTCACCCCCGAATCAGAAATCCACCAAGCCAGAAAAGAAAAGCTCAAAGCCGCCAGAAATTTAGCAATCCTCACCACCGGCAAGACCGAAGTTACCGCCAGACTTTCTTCAGGCGGAGTCTGGCATATACTCAAAATTGGAGATATTCATGAAGGTGACACAGCCGTTGACCACGACGAGGTTGAAGAAATTGTCCCTTATTGTCATGAATCCCCCAAAAGACTTTTAGTCCTCCTGGGTGACGAGTACAACGGTGTCAACCCTGAACAACTGGGAACTACCATGAGACAACTTGCTCTAGCTCTCGAAGAACAAATTGCTCACTTCGAGGAAGGACTTCTTAAACCACTTGCTGGTCGCATTTTAGGCATGCCCTGGTTCTATCACGGTCATACAGAATGGTCCAATAAAAAGGTCATGTTCGACAATTGGCGCGTTGGTACCCGAAACGGCATTCCCATTCTCATCCCTGGAGGTAATATTGTCACTCCATTTCCAACCGGCGAACAACTCCGATTCAAGGTTTTTCATAACGCCGGTCGAGCTCCCAAAGCCAATCCACTAGCCAGCGCTCTGGCCCACGGAGCCGTCTACCCACTCAATCACCCTTTCATTCCAGACGAAGTCTGCGTTGGCAACAGCCACTATAATAGCTGTGCTATCGTCACCCGCTCCGGGTCAATCCGCCAAGCTGCTTCCATGTGCGGCACCTACAAAGGCAGCACTCCCGAACTCAGAGACAGGTTCGCCATGGAAAGCCAAGCCGGCCGCATCTACGACCAACCAGGCGCCAACACTATTATCTGGACCAAAAACGGCCAACCCCGACTCTACCCCTGCACCGACTTAGACCGGGGAGAGCTTGTTTTTCAAGCTCTCACTTTTCGCGACAATCTCCCAGACTGGCTCGCCACAGAGCTTCAGAAAATGATCAATGCCGTTGAACCCCGGCCAGATATCTCCATTAACTCACAGTTTGGTGCCGCCTCCGATTCCCCCCACCCCGAGGCCCCGCCAGGCCAACAGACAACAGATCAGCCTTCCCAACAAGCCACTCAGTACGAAAAGGTCGTTATCGACGCTGCTTCATCTCGCCCGATTCTCTTCTTTCCATTCGGCAACACCCGTTTCGGTGCTGAAAATTCCCTCGCCTTCGAGACTCAAAATGCAGCGGAAATCGATTTTCTTCTAGCCCATCCCCACTCCCTGGTTGCCATCCTCCGCCGCACCCTCGACCCAGACGTCCCGAGCGACGTTTCCCGCGTCTTCGTTCTGGACCACATTATTAACCTTTTCTCGTCCTTGGCCCAAAACCGGCAACTTGTAGCCATTATGCTAGACAAAGTCCTCCGCGACAAAAAATGGAAAAGGGGAGTCGGTGAAAAAGACAAGGATGGAACCTTCGAAAGTTCACCGATCAAGCCTGGCACCTATCTTTCCGAAAGTCTCAATAATACTCCCCTCATGACAAATAATTATGGCCGAATTGAGGTAAACATTCACCCGCCAGATTCAACCGTTAGTCAAAAGTACGTCATTATGTGCATGGATGGCACCGCCGGTTCAGGCTCCACTCACAACCCATTTCTCTCTCTCCGCCGGGCTTATGACTGGGGTGCCCAAGTCGACTTCCCTGACCTCACTATAGGCGGGCTCAACCCCAACGGCGGCTTCCAAACCTTCATGGATCGCCTCAACCTCAATACCCCCTGGCCCACCCTCATGTCTATGGGCTGGAGATCCAAAGTCGACAGTTGGGGCAAAGGCAACGTGAGAGCCGGTGCCGAAGCTGGCGTCGGCGCCATCCTCCTTCCCGACCGTCACATGCTCTTCCCAACTGCTTATTTTGAACAAACCAAAGAAATATTTGAAGCCCTCGACTTGTATCTGGGTGCCGGGCTTCTTGGCCTCGTTGAAAAAACTACAACCTCAAACTAATTTTTTCAACTCCCCATCTTTCGCTCACCTCTCCTTCCCCCGCCGTGATCGTCTTGTCCTCTCCTCTTCCGCAATAACCCCCGCCAGAATCTCTTCCCAATCGACATGAAGTTCCCTACTCTCCTCACCTCTTCTTCTCTTCTCTTCATCCCCATTAAATTTCTTACTCCCCCATAAAACGTCAACCCCTCCCACAGTATCACTCACCATGAAACGCTCATAGGTTCCCTTTCTATAAAAAACTGCATAGTCAAAACAGTTAATGCGCGCATCGGGATCATACAGACTGACTCCGGATAGGCCATATTTCGTCCTGTTCTGATACCTGACCACACAATAAGCCATTCTGTCCCCCTTGTATCTCCCATTCCTTTCGACCAGCTCCTCAGCCAATTGTCTATTAATCGTTGCCACAAAAGTATTGTACCAGCCGTGTCAACCCAAAGATTTCCGACCTTTTTTTAACTCCCCCATCTTCCACATAAACAGCGCCCCTTTGTTATCCGCATTCGAATCTACCACAAATCTTCTCACCTGTTCCAATAGCGCCCGGTCAACCGTCTTGGCCATCTTTATATATAAGGACTTATGCCCCTCATCCCCCAACTCCCGGGCCAGCCTATATCCATAGTCCTGAAACTCCCGCGTCACATACCTGCCTGCCGGCAGGCCAGGCTTATTCGTTTCGGGTTTAGCCCTCTCGTCGAAAATTTGTTTCAATGATTTCATAGCGAGGACAAAGTCCGAGATATATGAAAGGATCCCGAAGCGTCAGCGACAGGTAGTTCTCCCTTCATATCAACTCAATCCCAAAATTATTCTTTCAAGTACTCCCTCCAACATTCCTTTCTCCTCACTCGTAAACTTCCCCAACACATAATTTTCCCCATTCTCTCTATCTCTATCTCTATTCTCTATCCCTATCCGTATTCTCCAAAAATCCTTGGTTTTTAAAGCATTCTCTACCGACTCCACTCCATTATGCTCCTTCGGCCCTTTACCATTTTGGATCTTATATTCCCCCAACTTTATATCCAAATCATCATGTGCCACCCACAATTCACTTTCCGGCAGCCCCTGCAATAATCTCCCCGATTCGTTCATAAACACACCTTTCGTTTTTACTAACCACAAATCAGCAGTTTTAAATACCAAAGCATCATAATGCTTCCTCCACTCATAGTCGCTGTTCAACCTCTCCGCGAACTTCTCCACCAACATCACCCCCGCATTATGTCTTGTATTTTGATATTCCGCCCCCGGATTCCCCAGCCCAATAATCACCCTCATCGTTAGCATTATAGCTTAGTGTTCTCACCACCTCAGTCATTTCCCCACAACTTCCACTATTCCCTCATCCCCCTCAGCCCTGACTAATACTCTCACGCCGTGAGGAATCCGTTTTGTGCCATTGCCAGTGCCCACTATCGCCACAATTCCCAGCTCTCTGGCAATAATCGCCGGATGCGACATAATACCACCGTTGTCAGTCACCAACGCCCGCACTTGGCCAGCCAGCAAGAACTGGGTCTGATCAGGCTTGACAAACTCCGCCACCAATACTCCCGTCCTAAAGTCCCCCAGCTCGTGCTCACCGGAAACAACATAAGATACATCTTCTACCCGTCCCGGCACTGCCACTCTTCCTTTAATCGGCCCACCGGAAGCGGCCTCTCTCCTCTTCCAATCCCTATCCTGCCAATTTTTCAGCCCCGCCTCCAAGGCCTCTTCATTTGAAACTCCCCTCGCCACGCTCAAGCTTAATGCTTGGATCAACAACTGCCCCAGGGCCAAAACCTCCTCTTGTCTCGATCCATGCGGTCGGGCCAAAGGATTTAACTTTTGGTCATGAGTAACGTATTTAGTCGCATCTCCCAACTCAGTCAAAACGAGCAAGGCCCTGAAAAAAGCTTCCGGATGAGCCTCTTCCGCCATCAACTTCCTCACCTCGTTTTCCCACCATCCGATTGGTTTGTTCTCAAACGCCATTATTATTTGACAAAAATAAAATAAGCAATAGAATCCATATACTCGCTTTATAAGACCGTTTCTTGACAAAAAGTTCCCTTGTTTTTGACATGTCTTTGACATCCACCAGTTTCGCCCAAAATCTTCCGCAGGATTTTTATTATCCCCAACTGGCAAAGGAAGTCCTGGACAAGCTCTCCCTGTACGAAAATGTCCTCGTCGGTGGCATTTATGGTTGCGGCATTCACACTTTTCTTGATTGCTTCACCGCCCTCGCCCAACAGTCCCCGGCATTCAACTCCATCTCCATTCTCGAATCGACCAAGCCAATAAGCTCAATCAAAAAAACCACCGGTATATCAGGGAAAAAGCTTGTCGTTATCCACACCTTCGAGCAGATAGCTCATCCAAACAATTATCTCGAAAAACTTCACCGTCTCCGTCTGCCAGATCCGTCACTGCTCACATATCTAGTCATTTCCGATCACACCGTAGTAACCCGACCATCACAATACTTCGCCACTACCACCGCTTTTTTCAACTATCGATTCCTCGTCACCCCTTTCGATCCTGCCCTCACCCACCGGATGATCGAAATCGACACGCAATTCTTTGGCTGGAAAGTCCCCAAAGACCTCATCGATCAAATCTACACTCTCAGCGGTGGAGTCCAAAGGCTTACTAAGCACATCTGCAAGCTCACCCACAAAAACCAATCATCTATTCCCAGTACTGAAAAAATACTCGCCGACCCCTCAATCGGCTTCCAGCTCAAGATGCTTACCAACATCCTCTGTCAGTCACCTTCACCCGCTCTCCACACACTGGGAATCACCGATCACAAAGGCCAAATCAAGTCAAAGCTCCTCCAGACATACATCCAGGATCACTTCCGAACCGACGTCGCCAATTACTTCCCCACTCTTTCCGCCCTAGAGGGGAACCTCTTTGCGCTCCTTTATCAAAATCTGGATTCTCTCATCACCCTCGATCGAATCGGCGACGTAATGGAACTTCTGGGTCACGATTTCTCCCCCTGGGCCATTTACAAACTCATCTCTCGCCTCAAACTCAAAATAGCACCCCAATTTACTATCAAATCATTCAAGAGTCGCGGCTATTTACTCTCCAAAGCGCTACACTAGCGGCACGAAGCTAAAACTGCCCAGCTTCTCCCATATTATTTTCCCATCTCTTTTCTCCCCTCTCATCATCTCTCCCTTAACCGGAATTACTATTCTCCCCCCGCTGATTAACTGATTAACCAATTCACTTGGTACTTCATCTGCCATTGCCGCCACGATTATCCCGTCATACGGCGCGTATCTCGGCCATCCTTCCTTCCCATCCCCGACTTTTATTTTTACATTTTCAAATTTCAAATTTCTAATTTCAAATTCCGCCCTTCGGGCTAGCTCTGGAACCACTTCCACGGAATAAACTTTATCAAACAATTTAGCTAGTAAGGCAGTTTGGTACCCGCTCCCCGTCCCAATTTCTAATACCCTTCCATATTTTTGACTTTTGCCTTTTGACTTTTGAATTAGTAATTCGCACATCCGTGCGACTGTATACGGCTGGCTTATCGTCTGCCCGTATCCAATCGGCAGTGGCCTATCCTCATATGCCAAGTGGCCGTATTCTTCCGGCACAAACGATCTTCTATCTACCTCCGCCATCGCCGCCAACACCCGCTCATCCCTCACTCCATATTCTCGAACCGTGTCCAACATCCTCTTCATTTCACTATCTTATCCGCCCACGCCCCCAGTATCGGCAACCTTACTTTTTTTCCTTGATTCGTTTCCATTGCCATCCATAGCCACAACCCCAAAAATCCTACTCCCGACAGACCAGACACCAAAGCCGCCACAGGCACCAACACAATTGTCGCTCTCAGCATCGGCGCCACCGCCTGAGTAAGAGCCAAAAACACGCTATACGTCAAAAGCGACTGCACCCCGTGCCACCGCAACTCCCGATCTTTTTCCAGCGCCAACGCCACCACAGCCGCCATCCACCCCACAAACGGCACGTAAACCAAGGCAGACATAACTTTTACCGGCACCCCCAGAACCCCTTTTGCCCCATCCTCACCTGGCATACTGCAAAGTATACAACCTTTTAAGTTCTTCCACACTAGTCGCATCCTCAGGCTTTTTCTTTCTAAAGCTCACTAGCCTTGGAAACCTCAAGGCGTATCCCGCTGTATGCATAGGCGAGCTGGTTATCTCGTCCGCCTTAATCTCCACGACCAGTTTCGGCTCCACCCAAAAGTCACAATTCATCTGCTTGCCCACTTCATAATTTTCCGGCTTTACTGTCAACTGATAATTGTCAACTGTCAACTTAATTTTCCGCCACTCCTCATCAGTGAGTCCCGTCCCGATCTTGGCTACAGTCAAATACTTGTCAGCCTCTGGCTGATACACTCCCGCCAAAAAATCCCCAATTCCAAACCCTGCTCTTTTCCCCTGACCCACGTCGTACCCCAAGACCACCAGGTCCAACGTGTCCGAAAGTGCCGATTTATCATAACTTTTCTTGTACTTTATCCAGTTAAAATCCCGTGCCCCCGCCGCATATACCCCGTCCAGTTTCTTGGCAATTACCCCCTCGCACCCGTCAGCGAGTGCTTTTCTAAAAAACCTCTCTATCTCCGTCTCATTCTCTACTTTCTCCATCGGCATCAGTTTCACGATATTTCCCGCATTCACCAGCTTTTCCAGTTCACCCCTTCTCTCCATATACGTCTTATTTGTCATATTTGTCCTATCCGTCATAAGTACATCAAATAAATATATTGTCAGGGGAACTTTTTCAGCCATTTCCGCAATACCATATTTCCGCTTTCTTTGCACTGTCTCCTGAAACGGCAAAAACTTTCCGTTTTTACCCAGGGCGATCATCTCCCCCTCCACAATGCAATCTTTTTTAATTTGTTTTTTCAGCCCCTCCACCACATCCGGGTACATGCTCGTCACATTCTCCAACCCCCGTGAAAACAAGCTCACTGAGCGCTGAATATGCGCTTGAATTCTCAATCCATCCAACTTGTATTCCACAGCGCACTCCCCATTCCTTTTCCAAATCTCCGCTGCATCTTTCGCCCTTTCACATCTGGCCATCAGTACCGGCGTCCCGATCTCCGGTTCAATTTTCCTTGGCTTCTTGTGCCTAACTATTTCTTCTGCTATTTCGCCCAAATCCGCCCTGACATTATACATATTCTCTATTGCGGGACGCAATTTTTTATCTCCTCCAATCATCCACGACAACGCATCCAGTACCGTCATATCCGAAAACCCCGTTCGCAATTTCCCCAACACCATCTTCACCGCGTACTTGGCCTCTTTCCCACTTAACCGATTAACTAATTCACCGATCAACTTTACTTTAAGTTCCTGGCTCCCCTCCCCCCCCGCAAGTGCAATTTCCATCAATTGCTTGTAAACTTGTGAAATTGTTAAGTTGTGATTTGTTTGGGATTTGTGGCTTGAGTCTTGAGACTTAATTGTTTCTACAGTTCTCCCCAAATCCCCAGTCTTCTTAAAATTTTCTCCCGCTCCTTCCCCCAACGCCCGAATCATCATCTTGTCTGCAACCCCAAAGTCAGGACTACGATATGCCGGCCCCAACCTCCCTTGCGTCATATACGCTACCAGTCTGGCATCCTCGGGACTCGTCTCCCTGAAAAGCTGCGCCAAAATCCGCGTCATTTCCAGTCTGCTCGCCGTCCCCTCCAACTTCTCCAAATACCCCGCCAGTTCCGAAAACAACATGAGCCAATAATAACTTATACTCTTACACTCTTCTACTCTCCCGCTCTACTTCACATACCCCACTAGGTAAAAATACCCAAACGCCACGCCGGCTAAAAATATCACTCCCAACACCACGTTTATCCACCCCTCTTGGTAATGCGATATTTTATATACCCCTTCACCCATCAGGGTCAACCCAAAAAGAGTAGGCAAAACGAGCATTACATACAAAAATTCGGCGTTAATCATAATTATTTTTTCAGAAAATATTTTGCCGCCTTAGTCGACCCTCTCTTAACTATCACTCCTTTTTGCAGCAGATATTTAAACTCCCGCAAAATCGTGTCTTCGGATACCATAGACAACATTTTCCTCGCCTCGGCCATTGTAATTTGCCCGTTGCTGTTTAAATACTCGACCAGCTTCATCTGCCGCGGCGACAGCGCCACCTGCTGCCCCACCCTCTCTTTAATTTTTATGTCGACAGATAACTCCTTCACTTTCAGCTTTATCCGTGTCAATTCATCAGCCAGTGCCTTGGTAAAAACAGTCAGCCAAGCCGTCAAATCCCGGTCTTCCAGCCTAGGGGCCAGGTTAGACACCTCCATCAAAGCCCCGAAGTAATCATCCGCATGCTGGTCAAAGTATTCCTCCAGGGCAAAAAATCTCCTGATGTCGTACCCTTCCCGATGCAGCATCAGCGTTGCAAACGCCCTAGCTGTCCGTCCGTTACCCTCCGTAAACGGGTGTACCGCCGCCACCACATAATGAGCCACCCCAGCCCGCAAAATCGGGTGTTCCCGCCCCCCCAGTTCGCTATTTATATACCGGAAAAAATCATCCATCAGATACGGCACTTCCATAGCCAGGGGAGGCCGGAAACCCACCTCCCCCGTCACCGAGTTTCTCAAAACCACTTGCACCTGCCGGTACTTGCCCACCTGCTCAGCCGGCACAATTTTATCGACAACCAGCCTGTGGATCTCCCACAACTCCTCGCGCGTATACGCATTCACCCCACTCTTTTCCAAATACTCCAACACTTTCCTATAATTAATTACTTCCTGCACGTCCCGTTCTCGGGCAGCCACTCCCTCGGCAGCCGCTTCAGCCGGCGTCTCCACTTCCCGCTCCAAAATAATCTTCGCCTCTCCCAAGCTTAAATCATTGCCTTCCAAAGCAGTCCCATAATGCACCGCCCGCAGTCTGGCATCATCCCGGAACTTTGCCTCCCACATAGGCACCAGCGGCGCATTTTCAATTACTTCCCTGGCCGCCTCAATCTGCCCAATGTTCTTCAAAATATCGGTGATAATGATATATTTAGGTGTATACATTCCTAAAAATTCGGTGCAGGCGAGATGCAAAATGCGCCCGCAGCCGGACGCCGGCAAACGCCAGGCAGTCGAGGACGTAATTTTGCGCTCGCCGAACCGACCCTGCGTTAATTCTACGGTTAATATGCGGGAAATACAATATGGCTAGTAAAAAACTCCACCTGGAAATCATCACCCAGATGCTGTCCCTTTCCTCCTCCGCCTTCGGTTTAGTCGCCGCCCTAGCCTGGAACACCGTCATCCAAACTTTCATAAACGACTTTATAAAGCCCTTTTTACCAGCCGGCGGCTCACTTATTATTTCCCAACTCATCTATGCCACCGTCATTACCATGCTAGTCGTCACCATCACTCTCAAGCTCTCCCAAATCAAAGACCGCCTAGAATCTAATTGACTTTTTAAACTTTAGAAGTGCCCGGGATCGCATTGAAAATTTGTTCTTTTCTTGCAAATCCATCTCCCCAAAAGTCTTTTTAGAACCTCTTGGCATAAAGATCGGGTCCCAGCCAAAACCCCCACCTCGCAGCTCCCAGGCAATATCACCCATGGTTTTACCCACAAATAAGTGCTCACCGCCTTTCTCATCCACGTAAACAATCGTCGTTTGTGCGGTCGCAGTTCTCAATTTATAGCCTTTGAGCATTTCCAAAATTCCTTCATTACCCAGCGCCTTCATAAACGCGTCTATGTATGTCCCCGGCAATCCATTAATTGAGTCAATAAAAAGTGCCACATCTTCAACAAATAATGGTTTTTTAAGGGCGGACCAGTAACTTCGGGCCTTTTTTACCGCCACTTCAATCGGGTCCAACGATTGTATTTCATCTATTTCTAGTGGTATCCCCACCACATCAACGTCCAGGATTGCCCCAGCTTCTTTTAACTTTCCTTTATTCGTGGTTGCAAAATATATCGTCTCCATTAATATTACTGATGATATCATCGTGACCACCAAATCCGAAACTAACCACCTAGAAAATCTTAGAGCAGATTTTTTTAAACTTCTCGACCCAGAATATGGCACCAGCCATATTACAAAACTCCTGAGGAAACAAGAAAACGATGGTTCGTATCTCCAAAGATGGTACAGCTTCAGCCGGAAGGCCCAGGACGTTTATCCCAGCCAGGGACTTCTCCAAACTCCGTACGACTACCTCGACTATCAAATGAGCCAGGTCCTCCCACAGGATATTTTGATCGAAACCTTAAGGATCAGAAGGTATTTTCTTGAAATTTCCAATCACCCCTACCGACTCCATTTTTTAAAAAAAGTCAACGATTCAAAATTCATCGCCCCCCCAAAAATCAGCTGTCTTCCTATCGAATCCGCCATAAAAAACGGTTTGTCGCTAGCCATCGGCGATCTGGGAGCTACCCCGGCCGGCTCCCAAAATCCCAGAATAAGCCGTAGAGAAAGATACGCCCAAGGGCCTTTCGTCAAGCTCGGTAAACAAGCCAGAGCCCTATTTATAGGCTCCTCATCTCCGGACGTCTGGAACAGTTCAGCCGCCATTGCCACTATGGCCGCCTGCCACTGTCTCACCGCGATCCCCAGAAACGGTCTCCTTTCTGATATCAAAAGACAGTCGGATTTAGCCAAAGATGTTTTTAAATGGCTTGAAAATATGGCAGACGAACTACTTGCCGGCAGGCAAGACAGGCAAGAAATAAGTAAATATTGGGAAAACAACGTCATGGGCACGCTGGAAGCGTCCGAAGAAAAAGCTCTAAAAAGAGCCGAATCGCTAATAAAAGCCGGAGTGAGGGTCTTTAGAATTTATTCCCCCGAACCAGGCACCGGAACGGTTGACACTGTAAAAAAGCTGCGCCAACATTTCGGCCGCAAAATTGAGATCTTCACCAGTCTTATTGTCAGCACAACACAAGCAAAAAGCGCCCAAGAAGCCGGTGCAGATGGAATATTTGTAGGCATTGGCGGCGGTGGGAGATGCACGACGGGTGTCAGAAGCGGAAGTGCAATTGACTGGCCGGAACTTGTATACAAACTGCGAGGTGAAATAGAGATCCCCATAATTGTCGAGGGGGGAGCAACCGATCACGTCGCCGTGTCCCTCCTTTTAGGCGCCAGCGGCATAAGCGTATCCCGGGCTGTCGCGGGCGGAACCATCGAATCGCCCGGAGGCGCCATGTTTCTGTCCGACGATAAGGGCCAACTATTCAAGCCATACGGGGGCGAAGCCTCAGCCAGAGCCAAATTCATTGAAGGAAAACTCTTAGCTTTCAACATTCCCTCATTCATAGAGGGCGAAACCGGTAAGGCCTATTTAAACTTTAGTAAGCACTCATTTCCCACACTCACGCTAAATCTACATACTCTTGCTGAAGATGCGACCCTGGCCATGGTATTCAAAGGTGTAGCTAATATCCACGAATTACATGCCATCAATCCTTCCCCTTTAAGGCAAATCACTACCTTCGGCGACTTTCAAAGAAACTCACACTAAAAATACTTCTTCTGCCAGGTCATCGGCGTTGAAGTTATATCCCACTTTCTTGTACAGCTTTTCAGCTGTTTTTTTAACCAGATATGTTCCGGCCGCCGCGGCCAAAAGTGGCGGATTTTTAGCCGCCAAGCCCACTATCACCCCCGCCAACACATCTCCCGTCCCGCCTTTGGTCAACCCCGCATTTCCCCCAGTTACCTCATAAGTCGTCTCCCCATCACTCACATACGCCACCGGCCCCTTATACACAATTATGCATTTATATTTTTGGGAAATTGATTTCAAATTTCGCTCGCGAAGCGCTGGCTCCGCCAGCAATTCAAATTTCAAATTAAAGAGCATTTCGTACTCCTTGCTGTTGGGGGTAATAATTGCCCCCTTCGGTATCCACCCCGCTTCCATTACCTGCAAACTTCCCCCATCTATTACCCATTTTTTCTCCGGAAATTTTCTCAATAAGTTTTCTGTCACCTTTTTTGTCTCATCTCCCCCTCCATCTCCGATCTCCATCCGATATCTCATCATCCCCGGTCCAATTAATACCGCGTCTGATTTAGCCACATAATCTTCAACTTCCCCCCACGGCACCCACACAAACGAATTCAACTTAGCGATCTTTTCCAAATCCCGCTCGGTAGATCCAAAAAAAACCATATCCACCAATCTGGATGCTGCCTTTACCGCCAACATCGGTGCGCCATGAAACAAAGCTGATCCCCCAATTATCGTTACCTGCCCATTATCCTCGCCACTGGAATCCTCCCTCGGCCTCCACAATTTTTTCAAGTCGTCAGGTCCAAAAATCATAGCTTAATCACTTTAAAATCTTTCTCCCCAGGAATCAAATGTTCATCGGCACTAGTAATAACCGCCTGTCCCCCATAATTCTCCGCTAACTTCATCACTTCCTCCCGATGTTTATGGTCCAACTCCGAAAATATATCGTCAAGAAGTAATATTGGGCTTCCCCCCAAGTATTCTATTTCCCTCCGCTTCAACCCCAACACCGTCATCCTCTGCTCTCCCCGACTCCCGTATTTAGATACGTCACGCCCACCAGCCATCAAAACAAAGTCATCCCTATGGGGTCCCACCAAAGTACTCCCCGCCAGCACTTCTTGTTGTTCATACTGCTTTAATCTTGCCTCCGAGATAACACTTTTGTCATAGAGAAACTCCATCGCCGCCAAAAACTCGGCCCTTTTTTGCGTCAAATACTCGCCATTTTTAATCAGAAGTTTATCCCAAAAAAATAGTTGGCTCCTACCCGCCCTACCGTCTCTAATCAAATCTAGAAGCCTATTCCTCTGGCGCAATCCCTTTTCGTAGCTCACCGCCGCTCTTCTATATTCCCGGTCCACCTGGGCTATCACAAAATCCAAATACCTGCGCCTTACAGAAGGACTTCCGGTAACCAACTCCATATCCCCAGGCCCGAAACAAACTGCTCGCAAATTCCCCACAAAATCCATCATTCTCCGTGGAACCCCATTCACTTCAAACTTTTTTCTATCAGTGATTGTGACTTGTAAACTTATAATTTGGTCATCCATTGAGACTTGTGACTTGAGAATTGTAAATTGTTCCCCATATCTCACCATCTCGAAATCCCTCTCCGCCCTAAAACTCTTCCCCGTAGCCAACAGATAAACAGCCTCAACCAAATTACTCTTCCCACTCCCATTCTCTCCCAACACCAAAGTCCTCCTACCCAGCTCAAACTCCCCCCTCCCATAGCTCCTGAAGTTAACCAGTCTGACACTTCGGACATACATACGTCCCCCTGCCTCCTAACTCAAATTTCTTAATTACACCCTTACACCGTCTACACTCTTGCCCCTCCCGGTCGTACACCCGAAAGTGCTCCTGGTAATGCCCACCCAACCCGTGCAAGTCGATGTATTTAGCGTCGGCCGCAGTCGCCCCCCCGTATTTAATTCCTTCGCTCAATACGAGTTTTATTTTCTCCAGCAAAACTGTCAACTGTTCCCCTTGGAGCTTGTGGCTTGGGGTTTGTGGATTGGTTTTGGCTTCCCAAAGCGCGTCATTTGCATAAATATTCCCCACCCCAGATATTACTTCCTGGTCCATAATCGCAACCTTAATAGGTTTTCTTAATCTACCTAATCTCTTAATAAACTCAGTCTCGTTTATCTCAAACGGTTCCGGCCCCAGCTTTTCCACAAATTTCGGATTCACCTCCACCCACCCGAACAATCTCTGGTCATTGAAATAAAGTGTCCCCTTACTGAAATAAAATATCGCCCTTGTGTGTCCGCTTGGCATCCTGGCCACAAAATCCTCCGTCGGATGCCCGCCTACCACTCTCTTGCCTTTTTCTTCATATATTAATTGGCCAGTCATTTTGAAATGAAAACCTAGTTTTAATCCCGGACCAAAATTTATCAATAACACCTTCCCCCTTCTCTCGACACCTTTTACACCTTTATGCTTTATGCTATCGAGATTCCCCTTAATCACTTTATGATTTAATATCTTAATATCTTTGCAAACCTGTCCCATCAGCACCCTCCCCAACTGCACCCTCACCGTCTCAATCTCAGGCAATTCCGGCATGAACCAATCTTATCACTGCTCCCCCATTATCCTGCCTATCACTCCCAAAGCTTCTTTATCTTTCTCTCTCAACCCCCTAAACCCGATATATCTACTCCGAGCTGAACTCTCTTCAGAGTCTGGTGGCCTGCCCAACCTATCCAACAACCCCCCAACCCGAAAACTAAATGGCACTCCTTTAAATTCGTCTCTAATCCTATCGCCATACTCCCCCTGAATAAACACATCGTTGGCACTTATCAAGCACTCGATCCCTTTCTCCCCCTGATACAAATGACCGCTCAGTTTCACTCCTCCCTCATGTCTTTTTTTGTCAATGACACTAAAACCCCCGTGACCCATCGTTATCCTCTTCCAATAACACCACCCACCTACCCCCAACATCACTAACATCATGTTCAGACTTTTTTTTAACTCTACGCGACTCTCGATCAGGTGCATATCCATATCGATCCAATATCCCCCCAATCTTCTCCCACAATTCCACCGTCGCCTCTTCAGGCAATGGCTCACCCCACTTCTTTGTCAATATATCCTCCTTTATTTTATTTCTCCTCGCCATCAAACCCCGCAGCTCTTCTTCCCTATTTATCCCCCTTAAACGGTCAGCAACCTGACCCAATTTCTGATCGATTTCCCCACCAATATACCTAAACATATCCCTTCACCAATTCTACCATATCGTTCTTAAATCTCTCTTTCGAAAATTTTCCCGCCCATTTTCTAATCTCTGTTTTGTCCCACTCCACCCCCCTTGCCTCTTTTATCGCCTTCCACAATCCCTCCGGTGTCAACTCGTCAAAAAATATTCCGGTTGCCCGCCCTGAGCCCGTCGAAGGGTCTACCACCGTCTCCAAATATCCTCCATTCCTAAAAGCAATCGCCGGGGTTCCATACATCATCGGCTCGACCGTAGTCATCCCAAAGTCAGATTCAGACTCCAATGCCAAAAATCCCTTCGCGCCAGCCAATAATTCCTGTTTCTGTTCCTCCGTTACTTCTCCTAAATACTCGACAGTCGGCCCCTTTATTTCAGAAGCAATTTTTTCACCCGCCGACCCAATCGGTCTCCCCGCCACTTTAAGTTTAAATTTATATTTATTAGCAGCCATCACCGCCAGCTCAATATTCTTACTCCCCACAATTCTTGAGACAATTAGATAATAATCCCCATAATCATTCTCACCTCTTAGATTAAGAGGGGGGGAGGGGGGCGTTATGGGTGGATATACAACTCTTGCTTCCCTCCTATAAAACTTTCTTATCCTATTTGCCACGTTCTTAGAATTTGCCACAAACACGCCAGGCCTCTGGGCCCATTTAAAATCCACCATCCGCAACACATGATCTACAATCAGGGAAATCGGCCGGAAATACCATTTATTTCTTTCCTGCCGCGCAGTCGGGTACCCGTACAAAAATCGCGGTGGCGTATGACAGTAAGTAATAATTTTAGTCCCACTCCCCACCTTAATACCGTTGGGAAAATACCCACCCGTCGCCGAAATTATCACCACGTCGTAACTAGACAAATCTAAGTATTTAAAAAATAACGGCGAAATTATCGTGTAATAGCTCAATAGTTTATCGGCCCATGGTAAATATCCTCCCCAACTCTCTCTAATATCCCAACTCTCCAATATCGCTCGGTATTCTCCCCAATACTTCGGGAATTTATAAGCCGTAAAAACCGGTGCCTCAGGCCAAATTTCCTTTAACGCCATCAGCACCTTCTCCGCCCCTCCAACTTCCTTCAAATAATCATGGACCAATGCCACCTTCATGTCCCAACCCTTTCAAACAAACTTCCCTGAGTATCTACTTTTATTTCTTCACCCGTCATCCTTTTAACTAACGATTTATATCCCAGCTCTTTAAAAACTTCTGTAATTTTATCCACGCTTGGCACTTCGCACTTAGTCCTATCAAGCCTCACCGGTGCATCGGTCCTAATCTCCGCTAGTCTTTTAGATAGTTCTCCCCCCTCATACCCATCGATCACTTTCTGGTTTCCCGATTTTTTCACCACATTTTCAAACGTTTTGAAATTTTCCAGCAGCTTTACTGCCGTCTTAGGGCCTATTCCAACTACTCCGGGATAATTATCGCTTGAATCCCCAACTAACGCTTTATAATCAACCACCTGCTCGGGCCACACCCCAAGTCGTTCCTTTACTTTATCCCTATCAACAATTATCCCATCGGATAGTCCCTTCTGCGGCATATACAGACTGACATTATCATCAACAAGCTGCATAAGGTCTCTATCACCGGTAATAATAATTACCCCTTGTTTACTTTTCTTTGCAATCGTCCCAATGACATCGTCGGCCTCAAAACTGGGTATAGCATATACGGGCACTCCCATTTTTTCAAAAACGGTCTTTAGCTTCTCCACTTGTCCCCAGATATCCTCACTTATCTGCCTATCTTTTTCTCTATTCGTCTGGTACCCCACATACATGTTGTGCCGAAAAGTCGGCTCCGGACAATCAAACACTACCGCCAAATGCGTCGGTTTCAGTTCTTCAATCGCCTTCAAAAGCATAGACAAAAATCCATAAACTCCCGCCGTCGCCTCACCTGAGCGGTTCCGCCAATCCGGCAGGGCATAATACGCCCTATGCAACACCGAATTCCCATCCAATATCAGCAACTTACTCATTACTCAATTCTACTCCCGACGGAACAAAATCTCCCCCACCACGGCCTATCCACATTTCAGGATGGTTAATGTCGGTTCTCATTCTACAAACGGCCATAGCAGCTCCACATCCTGTACCACCTCCACACCGCTTCAACATCTTGATTGCAGCCGCATACTCAAGCAAGTCTGGGTCAACCCCCAATAATCTATCTAACCAGCTTCCTTCTCCACTCAGGCCACAGGTTTCACATTTAATCATTAAAAATTGTTTAGAAATTAGAAATTAAGATTTAGAAATTTTATTAAGCCTTCATCATTTTCTCAAACTCATCTCCATCCATATTCTCAATCTCCAAAAGCCGCATCGATACCTCATCCAACTTCTTCCGGTATTTCTTTAGCAACTTCACCGCCGTATCGTACCCAGCATCCACAAATCTCTTAACTTCCATATCGATTTTGCCTTGCATATCCTGAGATACCTGCGCCGGCTCATAAAACGCTTTCCCCCACTCCACTACGTCCTGTCGCGACCCGTAATTAATCGGCCCTAAATCACTCATCCCATACTCCATTACCATGTTCCTGGCTACTTCTGTCGCCTTATCAATGTCATTAGCCGCCCCCGTAGTCGTCTCCGAAAACACCAGTTCCTCAGCCGCCCGCCCCCCCAGCATCATGGCAATCTGGGCAATCAATCGCTTTTTCGTCTCATGCACCCGGTCCGTCGCCGGCGGAATCAACGTGTGACCCAAAGTCATCCCCCGCGACACAATAGAAATCCGATGCACCGGATCCATTCCCGGCTGCGCCCAAGACACAACGGCGTGCCCTACTTCATGATACGCCGTCATCTTCCGGTCTTCCTCGCTTTGCAATCTCTTTTTTTGCGGCCCCAGCTTCACTTTAGTCGCCGCTTCCTCAATATCTTTCATTTCAATCAGCTTCTTGTTCTCGCGAGCGGCAGTAATCGCCGCCTCATTAAGCATGTTTTCCAAATCTGCCCCAGAAAATCCTACCGTCCGCTTGGCCACCGCCTCCCAATTTACTTCACCGGCAAACGGCTTGTTTTTAGCGTATATCCCCAAAATAGCTTTTCTACCTTCAATATCAGGCATATCCACAACCACCCGCCTATCAAACCTCCCTGGCCTAAGAAGTGCCGGGTCCAAAAGATCACCGCGATTCGTGGCTGCCAAAACTACCACATTATCATTTGGCGTAAACCCGTCCATCTCCACCAATATCTGATTCAAAGTTTGCTCCCGTTCGTCATGTCCACCCATAATCCCATATCCCCTCTGCCGTCCGATGGCATCAATTTCATCAATAAAAATTATGGCCGGTGCCGTTTTTTTAGCCGTAGCAAACAAATCCCTTACCCGAGCCGATCCCACCCCGACCAACATCTCCATAAATTCAGATCCGGCCATAGAGTAAAACGGCACATTGGCCTCACCCGCCACGGCTTTTGCCAACAGCGTTTTCCCCACTCCGGACGGACCCACCAACAATGCTCCCTTGGGCGTCCTCGCCCCCACTGCTTTATATTTAGCCGGGTTTTTCAAAAAGTCCACCACCTCTTCCAGCTCTTTTTTTGCCTCATCCACTCCGGCCACATCAACAAATTTTACCGATGGTTTCCCCTTATCAAATAACTTCGCCCGCGATTGGCCAAACGAAAACAGGCTATCCTGCGCTCCTCTGGCTTGCCGGAACATATACAACAGTACGACCAAAACTATTCCAGTCCCAATAATTGATGGCAAAACCGCCAGCATCAATTGCCCCAGAGTCTGATCGCGAATCTCGTAAGAAACCGTAGTCGGGTCGATCTTCGCCCGGTCCAATATCTCCGTAAAACTTTCATTACCCTCTTTGCGGGAGAAAAATATCTGGTCGTCTCCGCCTTTATACTTAAGCATCAACCGGTCGGCATAGACCTCGATTTTTTCCACCTTCCCATCCTTAATGTCCAAAAGAGCCTGGGACAATTGCACTTCCTGGTTCGCCTGTTTACCCGTATTCCACAGTTCAAAAAGCGACAACATCATTAATATCACCACTCCCAGCCAAAGAAGCTTCTGCAAATCAAAATGCATCTGGATAAACAGCCCCTTCACCGGCAATTTCTTCTTGCCGTTCACGCCTCCGTTCTTCTTCGGCAACTCCGGTAACTTCAACTTTTGCTCACTCGCCATAACCCGTCAATTTTACCTTACTTTGCTTCCAACTACCACCTCCTCCGCAGGAATCACAAAGATGGGTTTCTCTTCCCCCACCGCCAAAATCATCCCCCGGCTCTCTTCACCCGTGATCTTCTTGTACTCCAAATTCGTCACGAAAATAAACTTTTTGTTCAAAAAATATTCCGGCGTATACCCAAACAGCCTCACCGCCGTAAAAATAACTCGCTTATCATCCAAGCCAAAATCAACAATTAACTTAATCAACTTAGTACTCTTCTCTACTTCACTTGCCTCCACCACCAGCCCCACCCGCATTTCTACCTGTTTAAATTGGTCTATTGAGATTTGGGCCATTGAAAATTAAACGAAGTAGTCTATTTTCATCGCTTTTCTCACTTCACCCATCGTCTCCGCCGCCACTTCCCTCGCCTTGTCCGTCCCATGTCGCAAAATCCTGTCTATCTCATCCAAATTACTCTCGTATTTTGCCCTCCTTTGGCGCATCGGCTCCAATAATTCATTCAAAACTTCCGCTAACCTCTTTTTAATCTCCACATCCCCCACTTTTCCCTCCCGATATCTTTTTTTAAAATCCTCCACCTCGATTTTATCCGGATTAAACGCGTCATGATACACAAACACCGGATTTCCTTCCACCGTCCCCGGGTCGGTGGGGTGTACCCGCTTCGGATCCGTATACATGCTCATGACTTTTTTAGTTACCTCATCCGCAGGGTCAGATAAATAAATGCAATTCCCCAAGCTCTTACTCATCTTCGCCCCCCCGTCCGTTCCCGGCAATCTCTTAATCTTCCCCACCAGCGCTTCCGGCTCCACCAACACCTCGCCGTACAGGGAATTAAATTTGCGCACGATCTCCCGCGTTTGTTCAATCATCGGCACCTGATCCTCCCCGACAGGCACCAGATTCGCCTTGCAAAATGTAATGTCAGCCGCCTGGGAGACTGGATACACGGCAAACCCAGCCGGAATTTGTTTCCCAAATCCCTTTTGCTTAATTTCGTCTTTCACCGTCGGGTTTCGCAACACCCGCTCGAGTGTTACCAGATTCAGGTAATAAACCGTCAATTCCGCGATTTCCGGGATAAGTGACTGGATCAAAATCGTCGTCTTATCCGGGTCTATTCCTACAGCTAAATAATCCAGAGCCACTTCCCGGACATTCTCCCGTACTTTCTGTGGCTCAGTAAAATTATCAGTCAAAGCCTGCACGTCGGCAATCATCACAAATTGCTCGTATTCGTCCTGCAGGTTCACCCGGTTTTGTAAGCTCCCCACCAGATGCCCCAGGTGCAACTTCCCCGTCGGCCTATCCCCCGTCAAAATTCTTTTTTTCATATACTCAATATTTTACCAAACTATTTATTTTCGTGATCATTTCTTGAATCTCATGCTCATCGGGGTGTTTTCTATCTCTGAGAATCTGTTCGATCAAATACATAGTTCTAATTTTATCTCCTATGCAAAAATCACCTGTACCATCTCAATACGGCACAATCAAGTCCAAACGCGGAATACCCCTAAAATGCCTGCTGTTTTTCGTAACTAACTCCTCCCCTCTCACCATCGCCGTCGCCCCAATAAATGAATCTATTATCCCCAAACTCTGAGAAAACCAATATTGGGAAAAAATTTCCCCCGCCACAACTGATATCTCCCCGTCCACCTCCACTACCTCTACCGGTCCCAACGCTTTCAATTGGCGCATCAACTTATTTAACTCCACCATTGATTTAGCTCCTTTTATCAATTCCATCACCGTCAACCTGCTAACCCTGATGGATCCCTGCACACCCAAAATATAATCAGCGGCTCTTGACTCTCCCCTAATCACATCCACCAACACTCCCGTGTCAACCACCATAGCTTCGCATCTCTTCCTTTCGTCTCCACTCATCCACAATGTCCACCGAGGACTTACTTGCCGGCCACCTGTCTTTCCACATCCCAAAAACCTCAGGCAAGATCCTTCTTTTCACTATCTTTTTCTCCTTTCTTACGGGGGATATCCGGGCCATCACTATCCTGTTTTTAGTCACCAGAAACTCTTCCCCAGCGTATGCTCGGTTCAAAATTTGTAAGAAATCCTGCCTAGCCTGGGAAGCGTTAATCTGTGTCATGCCTCAATTGTACACTTTTGTACACTACTTGTCAAGCAGTCTCTTCTCATACTTCAACTCTCCCCTGTCTTTATATACTTCGACCCCAGCCAACCCTGTCCTGACCATCTCCTCTTGCACCAGTTTCCCCTTTTTGCACCCCTCGGGGTTTTCTTTTAACCCCTCCCGCGAACGGTTATAAGTCAAATGCATATAATCTGCAGGTAAAAACTTAGGATTTTGACACCCTACCCATACCCAGGCCAAAATTCGTCCAAACTTATCATCCAGATACCTGTCGTACTCCAACCAAACTTTTTTATTTTTTATTAGATCACCTAATTTATTTTTGCTTTCTTCGTCATTCGTGGGAGCGTTGATCCCAACCATTCTTACTCTCACCCCGTTTTGCAGCTCAAACGTATCCCCGTCAGTTATTACTCTTACTACCCCGCTATCCGGAAAGGCCTGTTTATTTTTATAAATATCAGGCCCCAAATCCCGCCAGTTTTTCACTCCCAACACTGCCACCGTGACTATAATCCCCGGTATCAGCACCTCTTTCACTCCAATCTTTCGTAGCCAGTCAGCCGTCAATCTCTTGGGCGTTATTTTTTTCATCCGGAATCACCACCTCCCCCACCATTCCCACCATCAATCCCTCCCAACTATCCAAACTCGCATCAACTACCAATTTTTTCCCATCCGGCCTTGGCAAACCCGTCTTCCCGGCTAACTCTTTACCATTGATTTTTACCATCACCTCCCCTGGTTCCATAAACCCGTCCAGTTCTGTCTCAAATCTCAAAGCGTCCAAATCCAATATTTTAAAGGCGTTCGAGGCTGGACTCACATTCAGTCCGACTCTATTTCCCCCATCGTCCACCACCGTCCCATTTACCGGCGATATCAACGTCGCCTGATCCATTTTGGCTTTAGCGATTTCTACTTCTTTGACGCTGGCATTCAATTGCGCCTGCTCAATCTGCTTAGCATACTTGGTCAGATCATCACCCGGATTAGGATTTCTCTTGGCAAATATCTCAAACTCAGCTCTTTTCCTTTCGTAATCGGCCAGCTGTAAATCCAGCTCCATCTGTAACATCTTGGTATCCAAAGCCGCCAGCACTTCACCTTTCTTAACCGTATCCCCCCTCTTCTTCTTCACCACCGCCACCTTTCCCGAAAACGCATACCGCACCTCAATCTCATCAGCGGTCACCATCCCCAACCTTCCCTTCCCAACCATCTACTAAATATTACCACTCCCGCGAGGACTTCATGAAATCAATTTTTGGAATCCGCAAAGCCAGCTTCGAATGGTATAATAAGAATTGTTCTTTCAAAAAGACGTGCGGGGTAGTGTAGAGTTGCACGGAAGGCTAGTAGTATGGGCCCCGCCGACAGTAATGTCGGTGTGCAAACTTGGCTATATCGGTGGACACCCCGGTGTAATACCGGGACAATACCGAGGCAATCCCGAAAGGGCGAGTCCGTAGAGACTAAACGCCAAGTCCCCCCGAAGCTTCATGCGAAGGGGGAATGATATAGTCCGACACTCAAAGTAATTTGAGATTACAGATCAGCATAATCTTCCAGGCCGGGCGCGACTCCCGGCCCCGCAACAAGTAAAATTTAGCTTCAAAAACCGAGAGATGGGAGTGATAGGATCACGCCTGGTGTATAATTTAACAGGTGAAGCTTAAGAAAATTCTGGATAAATTACTCGAAATATACTTTTTGGGAATGGGAGTGTTCTTTGTGTTCGGGTCTGTGGTATCTTTCTTTGTATTTCTTTCCCAAAAGGTCGAAGTAGGCCTTATAACACCCGTTAAAACCCTAGTATTTGGACTCCTTTTTCTTTATTCAGGTGTTAGTTTAATGAGAAAGAAAGCCCACGGATACCAATATTGTCTTCTGGCATTGGCGATAGTTTTCCTTGTATCAACCCTGCATAGATTGTTTTTTGTAACAAGTTTCAGATTAGAGCGGGTGGATTTTAATAACTTACTTTTGTTTGGAATCCCGTTCCTGGTCACCCTCCTCTCGAATAAATTAGAAATATGATCGTATCGGTTTTGATAAAAACCAGGTTCTGATTTCATCCAACCCCCAAATTAGGTTGACAATTTTCGCTGCCTTTGCCGCCCTTTAACATATCTTTCTATAGCTTCTTGAGTGGCAACCCAAATGCGCTTTTCCTTGTGTGCTTCGATTTTTCCGAAACGGGCCAAAAGATTGAGATATTTCTTTGAGTAAGGAGTTAAATTTACCAACGAAGACAGTGGTTGATATTTTTTCCCGGCATCTACTTCGGGAGACAGGGTTTTTAGGTAAATATTCAACGATCGTTCTATCGCTTGGGCCACAAAGCGAATCAACGGAGCAAGCTTCCCTTTGTCCGCATCTGCCAAAACCCGATAATATTTTTGCCTGTCGTTTTTTAGAATAACCACCAGAGGATAGCCTCTGTTTAGTAAGACAAGGTTCATAACCAAACGGGCAGTTCGTCCGTTACCATCCACAAAGGGGTGGATGTAAACCAGTTTGTGATGCAGAATAGCCGCGAATTCAACAGGATGGAGCTTTTGAATATTCTCCCCGGCCCAGGATATCAAATCGCTCATCTCAAACGAAACTTCACTCGAATCCGGTGGTAAATGGTCGGAACCGGTAATCATGACATTGGTTTGTCTATAACTTCCGGCTTGGTCCGCTTCCGTTTCCCGAACTACCAGCTTGTGCAGGTTTCTGATTAAAACTTCCGAAATTGTTTGTTGGGAGTTTTTTTCAACTAACTCATAGAGGTAATCCAACGCGTCGTAATGATCACGTGCTTCCAGATGGTCTTTAAGCGGTTTACCCTTGATAGTCAGGCCGTCTTTAATAACCCAAGCCGTTTCTTTGAGAGTTAAGGAATTGCCCTCAATCGCGTTGGAATTGTAAGTCATTTCTATGGCAAACTGTTCCCGCAGCTTAGCCACAGCAGATGTAGACAACGGTCTTTGAGGGTTAAGTTTGGCCAGTTTTTCATCAATTCTAGCCTGAATTCGAGAGTCTAATATGGTATAGACCATATTTCTTCTTATACCATGTTAAGAACTGGATTGCAAGCAGGTAGTGAGAGAAAATAGGTTCTGATTTCATCCAATCCCCGCAACCAAGTCAAAACCCGCTTCACGGCGGGTTTTTTAGTCCCTCATCCTAAGGTATAATCAAGGCTAAATCGGCTACGTAGCTCAATGGTGTATTTTAAAAACGTTGGTTGTAAGAAATGCGAACCGATGATACAATAAACCATAGATATCGTTTTCTATGGCAAAATCGTACCTTAAAAACAGGGCCATCGAGCTTCGTAAATCCGGCCTGAGTGTCAAGAATATCGCTGAATCCCTAGGAGTCTCCAAAAGCACCGCAAGTTTGTGGGTCAGAGACATAGTCCTTTCTCTTGAACAAGAGGAGTCTCTAAAACAAAGATCCTTAAAAGGAGCGGAAAAGGGTCGCACAATCGGATCGCTAGTTCAAAAACAAAGACGGCTCAAACTGCTAGAAACAGAGAAAAAAATCGGGATAAAAGAGGTGGGGCAACTCACCAAAAATGAGCTTAAAGTCGGCGGCTTAGCTCTGTACTGGGCCGAAGGATCCAAAAAGAACCGCAGAGTCGAACTTTGCAACTCGGATCCCTTCGTTATCAAGTTCTTCATCAACTGGCTCATTAATACTTTCGACATACCCATAAAGGAACTCTCTTGCTATGTCGGTATTAATGAGGCTCACAGGGCTAGAGAAGTCAAAGTGAAAAAATACTGGTCGCTCTTAACGAAAATTCCCCTCACCAGCTTCACTAAAACTAGCTTCAAAAAGTATCCCCTCAAAAAAGAATATCCAAACTTTGACGAACACTATGGCACACTTTCAGTTCGTGTGCGGAAACCGGCACGAATTTACTATAAAATCCTAGGTGGAATCCACGGACTGTCCATGGCTACGTAGCTCAGCGGTTAGAGCGCACGCTTCATAAGCGTGATGTCGCTGGTCCGATCCCAGCCGTAGCCACATGTCCAAAGATATTCTGTTCCGGATCCGCCAACCCCAAAAACCAGGGCCAACAACTTTTCTCAATGGTATCCCATACTCACGAATAAGACACGCATACAATCTAAGCAATCAAGCCCCTGTTGAAGAATCACCCTCCTCAATAACCCTTTTCGAGAGAGTTGTTACTAGTAAAACCAGTTGGATAAGGCCATGTCGCGTAATTACGCCACGCGAATGGCTGGTATCTCAATTAATCAAACTCTTTCCCAACGAAAAAGTGGTCTAAATCCCCACATACAACTCCCACCATTTGCGCCAATTTGCCTCGGTATTGGAATTTGTGGCTTGAGATTTAAGATTTGGAGGACTTGGTACAATCACAACAACCTCTCCTAGCTTTCCCAAGCCTAGTTTCTCCCTCGCCTCCCGCTCCACAAAATCATCCGATTTTACCTCCTCTAACTTCTGCTGCAGCTGCTTGTTTTCAACCTCAGCCGCCGCCACTTCAGACTGGGCTCGTTTCACCCTCTCCCCCGCCCGGATTAGTCTCCACACATTCCCCCCCAGCCTCACCGTGACACCAATACTCAATATCAATACCAGCCATCTAACCCATCTCTTTCCCATATTTCCATTGTACCAGGCACGACTCTCTTGCAATCTCCACCCCAACCAGGTACAATTCATCAATTAACCTGTCCCATAGTCAATTTACAAATGGCCTCACTTCCCGACCCAATTAGCTTTGATACTGCCCTGGAGAAATTTACCAGCCACCTTAAAAGTCAACACCGCTCTTCCTCCACCTCAATAGCCTATATCGGCGACCTGGCCCAACTCCGCTCCTACCTGGAAACTCACCGCATTACCCAAGCTACTACCGTCCAAACCCAGCACTTAGAGGAGTTTGTCACCCAGCTGGGAGAAAAAAACTACACTCCCAAGTCTATAAGCCGCAAGATCAACTCACTCAAGACTTTTTTCAAATTCCTCCATCAAACCGGCCTCCACAACTCCAACCCCGCCTCTCCCCTCACCCACCCCAAATACACCACTCCCCCACCCCGCATATTAACCCAAGAAGAATACTCCAAGCTGCGCGACGCCTGCCGACTGGATATTAGGGTTTGCGCCATCGTCGAGATCCTTCTCCAAACCGGCATGCGCATTTCCGAGCTGGCCAACCTCAGGCTGGAAGACATCAAGAAAAACGAGCTTTTCATCCGCCCTCTAGAAAACAATCCGGAGCGTTCCATCCCCTTAAACCGCCAGGCTACCATCGCCATTCAGAACTACCTGAGCCTGCGTCCCACCACTGCCGATACCCATCTTTTCGTCACCAAAACCGGCCGGCCGCTACTGATTAGAAATATCAGAACCAGTATCGATCGCTATTTCAAAAAGGCCGGCCTGAGCAACATCAAAGTCAACGATCTTCGGCACACCTTTATAGCCCACCAGCTAAGTAACGGCGTCCTGCCCGAAGTCATCCACAAACACGTCGGTCACCGCCGGATCAGTTCCACCGAAAAATACCTCGAATTTATAAAGATCACCGCCACTACCACCTCCTCCAAACTCCTGGAATTGTAAATTAACTAATTAACCAATCACCTTTCTAATCTTCTTCCGTTCTTTGCTCCTAAACGCCCAGATCCCAACTAGCAGTATCAGTATCACCACAATCGTCCATCCCCCCGCCTTAAATAATTTAAACGCCAGCTTCCAAAAACCCAACATCTTATAGTCCAAAGACAAATCTGTCAGCGATTGGGTTATGAAATGAGCCAAACGTATCATTGGTGACTCGACGGGGAATCGGACCCCGATTACGGGGATGAAAGCCCCGTGTCCTAGCCGTTAGACGATCGAGCCGTAGAAGCTAATTTTACCATTACAGCTTCGCTCTCGCCGCAATCTCACTCTCGACCAGGCGCACATCCCGACCATATTTCAGTCTCGACAGCTGCTTTATAGCTTCGGCCAGCTTCTCATTGCGCATCCCCCGCTCAGCCGTTATATCCTTAGTCACGTCCATAGTAAACGGCGTCACCGGCTCGTTTCTCACAATAGTTTTGATAAACACGTTAAACCTCTCAATATTCAGTAAGTCCGCCTCGTTAAAAGTAGGCGTATACTCATGCTGCAAATAGTTAGCGTCCCCCACTCCCACCCGGAAGGAAACCAAAGTTCCCACATTCCCAAACACCGCGTTTTTCACCTCGTCCTCCATCTGAGAAGTAAACTGGTTGGCTACGATCAAATTCAGCTTGTATTTCCTAGCTTCCGACAAAATAGTAGCAAAATCCGGCGTGGCAAAATTCTGAAACTCGTCCACGTACAAGTAAAACGGCCGTCTGTCTTTTTCTAAAATATCAGCTCTACTCATAGCCGCAGACAAAAGTCTGGGTACCAATACCAACCCCAGAAAATTACTATTTTCCTCTCCCAATTTTCCCTTGGACAAATTGACAATCAAAATTTTCCCCTCGTCCATCACCGCCCGGAAATCAAATGCCGATTGAGGCTGGCCGATAATATTTCTTATCGTCCGGTTAGTCACGAACCGGCCAAACTTGGACACAATATAATCCAGCACTTCGGATTTATGAAAGTCGGAGGTTTGGGCAATCTGGTCGGTCCAATACCGCCTCACAATTGGGTCTTTCACCCGCGGCAACATCTCCTGGACAAACTCAGGTCGCTGCAGCGCCTGCACCACCTCGATAAACGTTCCCCCCGGCACTGCGTCCATGACGGTCAACATTGCATTCCTGATCGCGTGTTCAAACCTCGGCCCAATAATCCCGGTTTTATGTGGATCGTACAGCTTGTACATCATCCCAATCACGGCATTAGTAGCCATATGCCGCTCCTGGTCGGACCTGGCCTCGATCAAGTTCAACCCCATCGGCCGCTCCGTATCCGACGGATCAAAAAAGACCACATCCTCCGCCCGCTCGGGCGGGATATAACCAAGCAAGTCCTCTGCTAGATCATGCGGGTCGATGACACAAACTCCCTTCCCCGCCCGGATATCCTGGAGAATCATCGTCTTCAAAAATTCCGTCTTTCCCGTCCCCGTCCGCCCGATAATATATATGTGCCGTTCCCGGTCCATATCTGAGGTATAAACCGGCCGTGTCACTCCTCTAAAAACTGACTTGCCTAAATACAGCCCTTCCGTAGGTATCCCCTGCGGCGCCGGCGCCCGCTTGGCATTCAGCCAAAAAATATGCGGCGTCTCCACGGATTTATTCGGGAAGTGGTAAATAGTAGCCAGCTCCTCGGAATTTAATACCGTCCAATTTCCCCACCAGACCATCGGCTGATACCTGTAGATAAAGTCCACCATAAAGCTGGTTTTCAGTCGGATTTTCTTGCCCTTAAATCCATTCAAATCCCCATTAAACTGCTCAAACGCCGCCTTAATATTGGCCAAGTGCGCACGGGCCGAGTCACGGTTAACCGAAGACACCACAATCCGTATTGTCGTGGCAAATCCGTTTTTAGACACTTTGTTATCCACTGCCTCCAGAACTTTAGGGTCCACTTTATAACTGGCCTTCTCCGGATCGGACTCGCTCTTTTTAGTCTTTCCAATCCACGTCCTACCTTTTTTCTTCCATCCCGCCTCGGCCGGTGCCAACACTATCTGCACGTGCGCTCCCTCCCCATCTCCCATTTTAGCCAGCGCCGAGGTCACAGCCGCCATGGGATCCGTCGTCAAATTTTTAAATATCTGGATAGGATAATACGACGCGTTTCGTAGTATCAGCCAAGCAAACTCCACACGGCCGTCAACTGTAAATATATTCGGCTCCTCCACCACCTTAATTTCAGCCCCCGAATACCCGCCATGGATTTGCTTCTCTACCAAGTCCCGCAATTTCTCAGGCAGCATGATATAAAACCGGATGTCTTCCTTTCGGGCCAATATTTCAAAAGAGATATGTGGCTGCACCTGCAAAAATGAAAACCACCCAAACGGCCCCAATCCCCCCCTCTTGATCGAATACAGGCTGCTAATTATCTGTTCCATGGCATCAATTTTTATTTCGTTATCCCGCGGCACCGCCACCTGCAGGCACACCATCTCCAGACTCTTATCTTCCCTGTCCCGGTGCCGGTACCACACCACCAGCAAATACCCCACCAATGTCATCAGCACCACAAACACACCCAAAATAACGACCAGTAATACTATCGGCCCAATCAAACTCGCCACATACGGATTCATATATTCATGATATCAAAATAACAAAGGCACAGGCATGCTAGCAAAGTCGCGCGCAGCCGGACACCGGCAACGACCAGGCAGTCGAGCACGACCTTTGCGCATGCCGAGCCTGATAACTCTACTTCTTAGTTTTTACAGGTATCGGCATTCCCAATTTTTTCATCTGCCGGATGCACCACACTGCCAACCACCTGATCGCCTCCCACACTTTGTGATGTAACCCCTGGGTAATCTGGTCATCGGTCAGGGGTATGGTAACTTTAGGGTTTTGGGGGTTGGCCGATCCCATCAGTACCTGCCCCACATAGTCGTCCGTCCCAGCTTGTCCCAGCTCTGCCTCCTTCTCCACTTTTTCTATCCACCCCTCCCGCTCAAGTTTCGGCTCCACCTCCGGCTCTGCCGGTACTTCCTCCACCTCTTCAATAACTCTCTCCTTTCTTATTCTCCCAGCAGCGACCTCCAGCTGCTCTTTAAAATGCCCTCCCGCGTTGTACATCGCCTGCGGATCCCATTGTTTCTCCTCGTACTCCTCCACATCATCTGCCATACTTGGCACCGGATTGGCAGTCAGCTCATCCAGATCCTGCGCGGCTTGTGGTTTACTTGGAACTTGTGGCTTGGGATTTGGGATTTGATTCATCCCCCCATCTTACCAACTTGACACCCCCAAGAACAAGAAATAACATCTCCTTATGCCTCCCAGCCTTGATGCACCACAGACTCAAACATCTTTTCCTGACCAACTGGCAAACCCGAGGCTCAGGTCAAAAGCAAGATATGGCCCCATCGGCCACTTGCTAGACCAAGAAAATCAGAAAAAGAACCTCGCCCAAGATTCAACTCCACTCTGAAAGATATGGCCGACCGGATCGCCAACACCAAGCCCTCTGGACTGGACACAACCACAAATCCCAGCTGGAGTAATAATCCGGAATCTACAATCCAAGAATACGGTGGGTATTACGATTGTTACTATCATGGAGCTACTGAAGAACAAATTTTCCGCGTTTTCAAAAATAGCTCCTTGGCAGAGGTTTGGAGAAGACCAAAAGAGAACAACCTGGAAAAAAGGCCGGAATGGACTAGAGATCTTCAAACTAAAGGAGCACCCAACAACAAAATCAAAGTTTGGAGTGAGACCCCCCTCCCCACCCAAATCGCTTTAAACATTGTACACGACCTTGTCACTCAAATCACCCACAAGCCTCCAATCCCTCAGAAGGTTAGTCTTTAAAGGAGTATCCCTTTAAATCCACCGCATTCAAGCCGGCAATTGACAACACGTACCATTAGATGTACGATATCCACATGACCCAATTAAGTACCACCCTCACCGCCAGTAATGCTCGCTCAAATTTCTACCAAATCCTTGCCAACGCAGTCGACAATTTAAATCGATTCACAATAAAAATACGCGGCAAGGGCGATGCAATCATCATGTCAAAAGAAGAGCTCGAAAGCTGGGAAGAGACACTGGATATCTTATCCAACAAAAAACTTGCAAACAGTTTACGAAAGGCCCTGAGATCCAAAAAAACCTATACCCAAGAAGAAGTTTACAAAAAACTGGGGTGGTAATACAAACCCGTGAAACTAATTTTCAAGTCTGAGGCTGAAAAGAAGATGGCCAAGATTGGAGCCAGGGATATACCCAAAATCAAACGAAAACTCGCCTCGCTATTAGATGATCCTCTCTCCGGCAAATTGCTATCGGGAGAATTTTCAGGCATTCGCAGTATACGAGCCTGGCCACTGCGTATACTTTATTCTTTTAATCCAAAATCCCAGACAATCACCATCGAAGCCGTCGACTACCGCGGCCAGGTCTATAAATAATCATCCTCTCCATACCTCCTCCGGAATTTTGAGCTTGTGGTTTATCCACCTCCCCATCACAAACAGCGCGTCGGACAACCTGTTTAAATATTTCAACGTGTTTTTTTCTTTTATCCCCAATGCCACCACCCTACGCTCCGCTCTTCTGCACACACTTCTGGCTACTTGTAGCTCCCCCACCGGATAAACAAAATTGGCCAATTTCGGTAAATCCCGGGTCCACTTATCAATCTTATTCTCTAAATTCTTAATTTCCTGATATCTTAACTTCAATCCGCTCCCCGCCAATCCCGACCCAATAGTCAGTAAATTTGTTTGAATTCTTTTTAATTCTTTTTCAATGACTGAATCTTGAATTTTGAATCTTGAATTTTCCCTGCATGTTCCCACCCATGAATTTAATTCATCAATTGCTCCCAGCGCCTCCGCCAATTGGTCGCCCTTACCCATCCGCCCATAAAACGTCCCCGTCCTCCCTCGATCCCCAGTTTTAGTGTAAATTTTCATTCTTCTTCAATATCTTCAGCGCTTCTACCAAATAGTGATGAATTTCACTGTGTACTCCCTCCACATATCCATAATGATCAACCGGTACCAAAACTGGCACGTCCACTATTTTCAGCATTTTTCCCCCGGAAAATCCCAACAATCCCGCCGTCGTCGCCCCAACCTCGTTGGCATATTCGATCGCCTTCACCACATTCATACTATTTCCACTCCCGGAAATTCCCACTACCACGTCTCCCTTTTTTACAAAATTTTTCAACTGTTCCACAAAAATATCTTCATAAGACAGATCATTTCCCAACGCCGTCATCCATGCCACGTTGTCAGTCAGCGCCACCGTCTTAAATCTCCTTTTACTATTACTATTTACTATTACTGTGTTCTTACCTATATCAGCGGCCAAATGGGTAGCGGTACTCGCACTCCCCCCATTACCCATAAAAAATATCGTCTTGTCAGATTTGTATGCTTTCCAAATCACATTCACCATCTTCTCCATTTGCTTATAATCCAGCTTGTCCAACACTCCCCTCAGCTCTCTAAAATACTCTTCAGAAAATCCCAACTTTTGATTTTTGAGTAGTGTTTTTGCTCGCATGCGAAGATGTTTTTGACTTTTAATTCTTGACTTGGTCATCGGTTAATGTTGAATATAACCTTACTTCCGTCTTTTGCCAAGCCCACCGGCATTTCCCGAAGGCCATTCATAGCCCTTCGGACCGAGTCCCGCTTACTAGTGGGGACAAATAAAGTCATAAATCCCCCACCCCCCGCTCCAGAAATCTTCCCCCCAAACGCCCCGGCCTTTTTAGCCGCCGCATACATCTTATCAATCTCACTATCAGTAATTTTACTAGCCAACGTCTTTTTCAGTTTCCATCCCTCATCAAGTAGCTTACCCAGCTGGGCAATTTTTCCATTCTGTAAAAGCCTCCTCCCGGCTCTAGCCTGCTGGGCCATCTCGGACAAAACCTCATTCTTTTTATCGATGTTTTCCTTCTGTTCTTTCAAAACTACGTCGGCCTTCCTAGTCTTGCCGGTAAAAAATATCATCATGGACGATTCCAGGTCGGCCCTCAACTCTTCCGGTAGGCCCAACGGTTCTACCGATACGACGCCGTCTTTGCGAAACTCTATAAAATCCACTCCCCCATACGCCGCAATATATTGATCCTGCACCCCTATCGGCTTACCCAAAATCTCAATCTCAATTTCACACGCCTCCCGGGCTAACCTCTCCGCTTCTATCGCCCGCCCGGTATATTGATACAGCGCGTTCAGAACCCCCACCGTCACGCTCGAAGACGACCCCAATCCCGTCCCGGCCGCCGGCACGTCAGACAAAAACGTTATCTCCACCCCCCGGTCTACCCCCGTCCTCTTCATCGCCTCCCGCACCAGTTCGTGTTCCAGCATATCTACTTTCTCCACCCACTCTTTTTTGGAATACCCGACAACAATCATCTCATCAAATCTTTTCTGGACTATGCAATACACATACTTATCAATTGCCGTCGTCAACACGCACCCGCCATGCTCCCGATAAAACTGGAGAAAGTCCGTCCCCCCTCCCAAAAAACTTATCCGCAGCGGCGTCTGCGTAATAATCATAAAAATTTCAAAATTTTAAATCTTATTATTTTCACCAGAGTATCTCGTTCCACTTTTCTCCCATAATAATCGCTGTAAGCTCTATACATATCAGGATATTGTTCATGTCCCATAAAATCGTTGTCATTCTCACGAATTTGCCCAAACAATTTTTCCTTCACATTTACTAATTCAGCTTCAGCGAATGGCAGCATTTCCGGCTTTTTAATAAATATCACCACGTCGCCCACCTGAAAATCTTTATCGTCCCACAATCTCCACGTTGCGGTTTTTTCTCCGGAAATAATCAGAGGTACTAATTGGGAACTAAATTTGATGGTTTTCCCACCGTTCATGCGCCGATTATACCCCAGTCACCAGATCAAACCCCCGTTTTCTATAAAAACTGTCAAAGCTAAAAATCTCCTTTGTGTCGTGTCTATCCGCGACTGCTGCTACTATGCAATCGAAGACGGTATTTTTTTTGGTTCCTAAAGAGTTAAAGTAATTTCTGACCGCTCGTTCCAAATCGCGGCGTTCAATCTCATATACTAAAACGTGTGGATAAAAAAATGAACTCATCACCGCTTGCGATAATCTCCCATTACCCAGTACTCTCTGAATAAACGCTCCAGCTTCGACGATCGCCGTGATTGGATATACCAACTTTGCTTCTCTTAAACTCAGCTTTTTAGCAATCTCAACAGCCTTAATGTGATTGGGGTCATCGACACACGTCTGAGCCACAATCGCATCCGCATCCACAACTACCACATTCTTCATCTTATATTTCCCATTTATCCCACAAATATTTATCCATGTTCCCAGATCCGTCTCTAGGACCTTTCAACCTATACTTCTTGCCCAACTCAGTCAATTTAAATAACACATCGATGGAAGCTTTCCTGCCAATGTCGTCAGTTTCTACGATACCCCTCTCTATCGCATCACGAATCACTTTCGCCTTGCTCGTTTTTCTAGCCGCAACTGCCCTATCGATCTTCTCCTCCAACTCCTCCGGCAAATACACATAAGTTCTCAGCATAAAACTATCCTATCATGTGATATCACATGTGTCAATACCTAAATTCAATCTCTCCTATTTCTTGCCCATTCTTAATCAACTTTGCCAACTGATAAACAATTCCCCCGCGCTTTACCGGGGTTAATAACTCTCCGACAGTAATCCCCTGAACCGCATAATGTTTATATATTTCCCTTGGATTATCTGGAGCAACTGCAACTACGTGAACATTTGGGGACTTGTCAAAAGTAGTTGTCACTATTCTCGGCCTTTCAGCCATGTCCTCATCTTAGCGCGTATAATTTCCTCATGTCAAAAACAACCACCCACCTAAAACAAATCCTCCAATTCACCCACCTGCTATACCAAACCAATCTTCTCGAATCCGAAGGACTAAAAATGATTAGGCCAAATCCTAAACCACCTGAAACCTCTTGACGCTTTTCCCATCAATTTCTACCCCTTCCAAAAAATTCTCCAGTGTTCTCACCCACAAAATCCCCTTGCCATACAACGCTCTATATCCCACGCACACTTCTTCCGAATTTTCCAATACCCCCACGAACTCCACCACATAATACTTTTCCGGATGTTTGTAGTGGTAATACATCCCTCCCACTTTTACCTCCCCCAGGGCTACCTCAACCCCTTTTTGCAACTCCTCCTGTGTTTTATGCCCCACTTCTCACCCCACTCCCTTCGCCACCACCACTCCCCCTTGCCCATCTGGCAATATTTCAATCTCACACGCCCCGGCAATACACGCCAGCTCAAAAGCCGCTTTGGTATAATCTTCCTCCTCATATCGATACAATTTAGAAAAATCGATATTAGGAAATTTCGCCGCCGCCTCCTCATATTCCTCTCGACTGATCTCCTGGTAAGGCATTTGCGCATAAGCTGCATCAAACGCCGGCAAAAACGACATTCCCCCCACCAAGTCTTTGTGCTCCCACACCCACTTCACCAAATCAATTACCTCGTCGGGGTGATAAGTAATCGTCACACTCGGGTTATGCTCTGTCCAGTGCAGCTTATTTTGCAACCAATAATTGCACTGTTCGATAGCCGTCCGGCTCTTTCGAGTAACCGATCCTTCGGGCGCTTGAACCGGAAAATGCGCCACCCAAGTATTCGCGTCCGCTGCCGCCTGCCCGTTTTCCGGATCCATTGGCACTCCCGCATCCCGCATCACCTTAAATATCGGAGTGTGCGCTCCCACCCTCACATTCCTAATGTAATACGGTGCCCACCTGGCATGCAGCCCAGATGCGCAATCAAACAATTGCGACGAGTTTCCCGACGGTTTGACACACGTCACCGCTGCTGCACGGTTTATCCCCAAAAGAGCCGCGTATTCTCTGTTTGTTTCTATAGCCACCTGCCGCAATCGATTCTGCACCGCCGGGACTTGAGCCACCGGGCTGTCCATCTGCCCGGTAATGTCTACCCCCAAAAGCCTTTCCTCGCTGCAGTTCTGCTTCCACATCGGCCGCAGCCCCGGAAAATGTGTTGCCATCGCTTGTATCGTCCCCATAATTGTCGCCATCTCCACCTTATCTTTCAAAGTTTCGTAAGTATCCTCCCGGCGGGCAATGGCTATCGTCAGGTTACAAAATTCCCAAGGTCGAAGGTTAATCTCTCCGCAAGGGTTGCTGCCAAAGTCAGCAGCCAGCCGTCGGGCCGGCCGCATAGCCACCGCTCCCTGCCTATTAAATATTCCCGGCTCTCCTCTTCCTCCATCCGCCATGTCCATCATTTGATGTACCAACTCCGCCTGGGTAATCCCCCTCCCGGGCCACACTACCGAATTGTTAGCATTCCACCGCTGGGGATTGTCCCGCTCAAAATCTCCCGATTTACACAACCTCATCTCCAAGTCTTCCCAGTCAAACAGTGAAATCATCGCCGTCCGCCGTGACCCTCCAGCGACAGCCGCATTGCCCACCTCACACATAATGTCATGAGCATCTAAAGACCGAAGGAAACTTCCGGCCCTGGCCATTATCCTGGATCTGGCAAACTCCAACACTTTCCGTAAGGGTTCCGGACCTGACGCCCGTCCCCCTTTAGTTTTCAATATCGCCCCTGCCGGCCTAACTGTGGAAAAATCAAACTTTATGTCCCCTCCGTCTAACCAAGTAGAAATCCCCAGTTTTATGGCATTTACCCATCCCTCGGTCGAGTCCTCGACTACATATGTCAAAGGCAAACTATCAGTCTGCCGCTTCACCCTAGGCAAATTCTCTACATACCGGCTTTCGACAGAAAATCCCACCCCGCACCCGCTCATAGAAATGAGCATCGCTTCTCCAAACGCATCCACACTGTCAACCGGTAGATAAGAGCAGTTGTAAATACTAATATTGTTCCGCCGTGCTGCCGGCCCGGCCATCGCCAGAAGCCGCATCGACGGGGTTGCTTTCATTTCCAAAATTCCCTTCCGCAGTCTTTCATAAACTCTAGCATCCAATCTCTTCCCTGCCAATTCCCGCAAAAATCCGACCGACCGGTCCACAGTTTCCATCCACGTTTCCCGCCGGCCCAACTCATAGTTAAATCGTGAATATTTGTCAAAAAACTGAAATTTTTGCAGCTGCGAAGGGAAATACTTGTCCGATTCCTCAAAAGCCCTCTTTACCGCCGCCGGCACCGGTCGCTCCTCCCGCATTTTGGCGTGCTCCGCCCGGTACAAAATATATGCTTTGGCCGCCTCAAACTCCCCCGCCGCCTGCAGCACAATTTCCACCACATCCTGGACCTGCTCCACCGTTGGCTGCCGGTATTTAGCCATAATAATGTTCACGGCTCGTCCGGCCAACTCAGCCACATCCGTTAGGGGCCTCGTCCCCAACCCGGCAAAACACTTGGTTATCGCCAACTCAATTTTTTTGATATCAAACGGCACCACCCGCCCGTCCCTCTTTACTATCATCTCCGGCCACTTCAACCCCAATCCATTAGCGAGGCTATGCCCATTGGTCGCCTTTTTAGAGGGCCGTCCCCTTCTCTTAATCTCTAGTAACTGTAATTCAGGCATTATGAAATTTTCTCTATTAATTTTTCTTCAGATAACAAAGTTATCAGCGAGAAACTAGTTGCCTATCTTCTCAAATAGTTTCTCGAATTCAGTTATATCCGAGAGCTCAAAATAGACACTGGCAAATCTGAGCCAAGCTACTCGGTCTATATTTCTCAAGCGCCGTAGCACCATCTTGCCAATCGTTTTGGATGGTATTTCAGACACTTCGCGGCGACGTACCTCCCGCTCCACTTCGTCTGCCAGCTGGCGAATCAGGTCAATCGACACCGGGCGTTTATCAAAGGATTTAATCACTCCCGTGACAATCTTCTCCCGGTCAAACGGTACTCGACCCCCATCTCTTTTAATAACAAAGACAGTCGGACCTTCCACCCTCTCAAAAGTGGTAAACCGTTTCTGACACTTCTGGCATTCCCGCCGCCTACGCAAGGATTGTCCATCCTCCGCCACCCGCGATTCCAAAACAGACGTTTCTTGATGGGCGCAAAACGGACAGCGCATAAATTTTTAAACCCCACATTTAGGGGTACCAACCAGACTAAACCACTAAATAACTATCGTCAACTATCAATTAATATATCAAAGACTATCAACCCTCACTCCGCTTCCAAAAGTGCCTGATCCACCTTTTCTTTAAGTGCCTGCGTCGCGGCAACTGTCTGCAATGCCACCATCTTCTCCCCCTCTCTATCGGCCCTGGCCGCAATCTCCACCCCTACTTCAGCGTGTTTTGCCGTAGCTTTGCTCAATGTTAGAAGCGAGCTCTTCACGTCCTTCTTGTCCACTCGACTCAATCTTATCACGGCATAAACCGCCCTCTCCAAATATTTTTCTGCCTTAGTATATGTCCGTATTCCCAGCTCGGATTTTCCACCTTCAACCAAAGCCGCCGCCGCCCCCAACCTCTTATCCGCATATCCAAGTTCCCGCTGTGCCTTCTGCTCATCCCCAAACGTCAGCCATAACCGGACCCGGTCCCGCACCATTTTCAACACGTACAACTTATTGTCCGGCAGCACTCCCGGATACGGCAAATAATACTCCACACTCGCCCCCGCCAAGACTGGTGTTCCCTTTATTACTTGGGGGTACACCCGCATCGGATTAGCTACCGCCAAAAGGGACATTACCAATATTGCCAGGCCAAACGCCACCGCAGCCCCGGAAGCGACCACATTTCTTACCCAACTTTCTCTCATTAAGGTACCCTCTAGTATGCCACTATCTGTCAAGCACCGCAACTCTGCACCCCGCCAGGGCTTCCTCCATCGTTCCCACGATCTCCCCCACCAACTCTTCCGCTTGGGAGAGTGTCACAAATTCGTGAGAATCGGGAAAGTAATGGAAAATTCGGTTTCTGGCATTTTTCCACGTGTTCCAAAGCTTCATCGGCAACTCCTCTCCCTCACAATACCCAGCCAACTTGGCGTACACCCAGTCCCACTGCAGTCTTTTTGGCAGATTAGGATTAAGTGCCCGGCCGATCCTGAATCTATCACCCTTATATTGCTTATTACTTATAAATCCCAAGTCCAAAAACAGCTTTTTCAAAAATCCTTCGAATGCTTTAGCGATTGGAAAAACAATGTATGAATAATCATGATGCGGTCTCTCCCCAGACCCTACTCTGGCCTTTTCCTGATTTAAAAGAGTAAAACTTTCCCTCGCCAAATATCTCATTGGCTCTTCAAGATACATCCACCAATTCGACTGCTCAATATTTTCCACTACCCAAATATATCACCTTCCATCACCCCACACCCCATCAACCACAGTCACTCCCAAGGTTGTCACAGTAATTCGCGAATAAACCTCGTGCGGATCCCACCTCGACCAAGACTCCCTCCGTTGCGTTCTCACTTCTAAAAGCCCGTCTCCAACTGACAATTTTCGGTCTATTCTTTGCTGCATTTTCAAATCATCTCCCATAATTTCCACCTTACCTATCCTCGCTCCGAAAGTAGACCAGTCACCAACCTCTACCCACGCCCCAATCTTAGCCGACCTTTCAACAGTCAGCCCGTGACTTACGCAGAAATAATCAATCACCCCCACCTTCCACACCTCTCTTTCCAACAATTCGTCGCATCTGGCCTGTGGTGCCTCCCCAGAAAACATTGCCAAACCCAATCCCCCAGCCAGCGCCAGTCCCGCCAACCCCACATACCACACCGCTCTTCCACTATCTTTCCTTCTTGCCGTCTCCATCTTCCGATTATAGGCCCACACGCGTCGCTTGACAAACTTAGCTAACTTAGCTAATATAATTTCATGCTCATGGTCAACACTCATCAGGCCAAAACCCAACTCTCCATGCTCATCCAAAAAGCCCTAGCGGGGGAAGACGTCGTCATCGCCCGCGCTGGCAAGCCCGCTGTCAAGCTCACCCCCCAAAAACTCCACAAAAAGGCCAGAATCCCCGGAAAACTCAAGGGGAAAATTTGGGTTTCCGAGGACTTTGATGACGAGTCTGAAGAAATCAACGACATGTTCTACGGCGGATCTATCGAACCATGAGGTATCTCCTGGACACGCACGTTTTCATTTGGTGGTCAGAAAACAGTTCGAGGTTAAACCCAAAATTCAAACAGATGATATCCCATCCCGACAATTCAATCTACCTAAGTATCTGCAGTCTATGGGAAATGGCTATCAAAGCTTCCCTCAGAAAACTCAGGCTAAAATCCAATTTTCAAGACCTACCCCAGCTTTATGATTTCGAGATCCTTCCCATCAAAATGGATCACCTGATTCACCTCATTCAGCTTCCCTATCTCCACAAAGACCCCTTCGACCGCATGCTCATCTCCCAATCCAAATCTGAAAGCCTAACCCTCCTCACCTCGGATCCCAAAGTCCAAGCCTATTTTAAAAACTAGCCGCTCAATCTAATTTCCTTCGGGTAAAACTCGTCAAACGTCAAAATCCCGTCCAATTTATACTTTCGTATCACCGCCAAATTAGCGCAGTCCACAAACGAAGTTCCTTTCTTCCTTTGCATTAAAAAAACCCTCCACGCCGATTTCTCCAGCTCATTATCTAAACCAATCTCAACGTCCACTAAATCTTTATACCCCTCATGAAACCTCCTGGCCTGGTTCATTCCGTCCCTCATGCTCAAAACCGTCGCTGCTTCTTGGACCACCAAGTTCAAAACCCACACTTCATAGCCCTTTTTCATCCTCTCCATCAACTCAACCGCCCTGGCATGCAAAGCGTCCTTTTCTCTTGCTATTCCTATTAATACATTCGCATCTATCAGGACCTTCCCCATTTCGGATTCCCTACACCATACAAGTAATAATCTATTTTGGAAGACACATCCCTCGGCCCACCCTTAATCAGTCCTACAAATTTCCTCCAATCTTTCTTCTTAGCTTTCTTCTTCCTCACCACCTCTTCCGCTCCCTTCCTAATCAGGCTAGAAAAATTAGTCCCCTCCCGCTTGGCCAAAAGCATCAAATCCCGATGCAAATCCTCCGGAATATACACCTGCGTCCTGATCATGTCCAAATCATATGTCGTATGTCGTATGTTGTCAACCACCCATTTAGTCACTTCACCCATCCCTCGTCTACAATTGTTTCTCCATCCCACCTCACTCTCAAAAGCCCCGACTGGCTCCTACTCCCCAGAGACACCTGACCCCATCTGTCATGTAAAAACTCAAAGTCACCAATACTCAACTTAAAAAAATTCAGGCTCACTAGTCCATAAACCGGCCCCATCCATATTCTCTTCCCGGGCGCTTCCTCATCATACATCCATCCTCCACCAGCCGAATGGGTAAACCGAGTTTGCACCACCTCCGCTTCTCCCACCTTCAACTCCGAACCTACTCCCAAACTACCATAAGTCCAACACCGAACCTCCACCTCCCCCATCTTTAAAAGCTGCATGTCCCTTCCACTCTTCCGGCACTCCTCAGCTGCCCATCCCAACACATCTGCTTCTCTAAATCCTTTACTCAATCCCGCACCTGCAGCCGCCACTACCACTGCCAACCCAACCCTCCACCCCACATTCCTCAGTCGTGAAGCTCTCGCTTCCATCTTCCTAATATACCAAGCCCGTCAAGCTACTCGCTATTTCCACATCCCAAAATATCCGCCGATGACCAAAAGGACGGATAGGCCCAGCCAGCCCAGCACAAACCACACTATCCCTTTAAGTATCCAATCCAGCATCTTTTCTTCCTCCGGATCTAGGTTACCCTCCATCTCCATCTCGTCCTGCTTCTTCTCTGGCATAACCGGCACCACCGGCATCTTGGACTTAGACTGGACTCTCTTCTTGGTAACAGCCATAAATCATAATATAACTCCCCTCGAGTTATAATTCAAGGATGCAAAAAAAGAAGCAAGGCAAAAAGGTCTTGAAAATTGAAAAATTGAAAATTATTTGCTCACGAAGCGCAAGCCTTGGCTTGAAATTGATTATTGGAAATTGGAAAATTGTTTGGTTATTGATGCTTGTTGCATTGGTTATTGCAGGTACTACGTACCTGCTCTGGGGTCTCCCCAATCCCGCCAACCTCACCCCCCAC
>MEXN01000001.1:112847-139092 GCA_001773695.1 Candidatus Amesbacteria bacterium RIFCSPLOWO2_01_FULL_48_25
ATTCGCCGACCAGCGCCGCACTCCCATCAAGCTCGACTCCCTCCACAAGTATGTCATAAATGCTCACCTTGCCGCCGAAGACCGCAACTTTTATTCCCACTCCGGATTTTCTCTGCGTGGTATGTCCCGCGCCGTCATAAATATTATTTTCCGGCAAAAGCTCCAGGGTGGCTCCACTATCACCCAACAGTTAGTCAAAAGCGCACTTTTAACCCCCGACCGTACGATCAGGCGAAAAATTCGCGAACTAATTCTCAGCCTGGCCGTGGAATTGCGCTATTCCAAAAATGAAATTCTAGAGTTTTACCTCAATCAAGTCGCCTACGGCGGTACGGCCTACGGCCTGGAATCCGCAGCCCGAACTTACTTTGGCAAACCCGCCTCAGACCTGAAATTAGCCGAAGCGGCCCTTTTAGCCGGCCTGCCCCAAGCCCCGTCTCTCTATTCTCCTTTCGGCGCCTACCCTGAGCGTGCCAAAACCCGCCAGGAATACGTTCTAAATCAAATGCTCGAGGCCAAATTCATCTCCGAACAGGAGTACCAAACCGCCAAAAGTTATCCTCTCTTATTCACTCCCCCCACCTCTCTCAAAGCTCCCCACTTCTCCCTCTGGGTCAAAGACCGGCTCATCCAAAAATACGGTCTCTCCACAGTCGAGGAGGGCGGACTAGTCGTCATCACGTCTCTGGATCTGGACCTACAAGACTTTGCCCAAACCACTGTCGCCACCGAAACCGCCAAGCTCAAAAAGGCCAAAGTCGGTAACGGCGCCGCTTTAGTTACCATCCCCGCAACCGGAGAAATATTAGCCATGGTCGGTTCCCGTGATTACTTCGATACGGGAAATGATGGCGCCGTCAATGTCACCCTCGCCCACCGCCAGCCGGGATCAGCCATCAAGCCCATAAATTACGCCCTGGCCTTCGACCACCGCCTCCTAACTCCCGGATCGCTTCTGGCAGATAAACCCACCTGTTTTGCTATCCCTGATCAAAAAGAATACTGCCCCGTCAATTACGACGGCCAATTTCACGGCCCCACTCAGGCCCGCTTTGCTCTGGGCAACTCCTTCAACATTCCCGCCGTCAAAACGTTAAGTTTAAATGGCCTGGCCGACTTTGTCGCCTCCTCCTCGGCTTTCGGCATCACCACCTTCACCGATCCCAAAAACTACGGCCCGTCTCTTACTTTAGGTGGCGGCGAAGTTTCTATGTTGGACCTATCCACCGCCTACGGAGTGTTAGCCAACGCCGGCGTTAGAATCGACCTCAACCCCATCCTCAGTATCGAAGATCGGTCCGGAAAGGTCCTCGAATCGACGAATTTAAAGGAACTATCTGAAGATGAAGTCAAAAAAACTTTAAACTATGAACCAATAACCATCAACTCGCGGCAATACGCCGCGACCCCCCCTCCCAACACCCGCGTTATTTCCGCTGGCAGCGCCTTTTTAGTCTCCCACATTCTCTACGACAACGGCGCCAGGTCGGCTACCTTCGGCTCCTCCTCGTATCTAAACATCAAGGGTCACCCCGAAGTCTCCGTCAAAACCGGCACCACCAATGACAAACGGGATAACTGGACAATAGGCTTCAATCCCGATGTTTTAGTCGCCGTTTGGGTGGGTAACAACGACAACACCCCTATGGGTTCGGTGGCCTCGGGTGTCACCGGCGCCTCCCCTATCTGGAACAGAATTACCACTTACGCCCTGCAAAAATACCCCCAAAACTGGCCTGTCCAGCCAGCCGACGTCACCGGCACTCTCATCTGTAGCCTGTCCGGCCTCAAAGCCCCAGCCAATCCTGACCCTGGCACGTGTCCCACCCGCTACGAATATTTTCTCACCGGTACTATTCCCTCCGTCCAAACAGATAATCTTCGCCGCGACATCCCTATTTTTAAGTTAACCCAAAGTCCAGCTACCCCCCGACAAATCAGAGAATTCCCAGATCAAATTGAAACCCAGGGTCACACCGTCATCTACGACGCTCTGGGCACCGCTCTCTGCCTCGACTGCGCTGGCGGCTACGGCGACGCCGATATCATCCGTCTCGACCGCACCGGTAAGGCTACAAAGTAGTCCTCGCCCCACTATAAAATACCTTCGCCCCCCTTTTCGACCCCGGATTCAACAACCCCAAGGCCATAATCCATCTTTTCGCTACTAGCTCCAATACATTATATTCGCCTACTTTTGCAATCATATACAGCTCATCTCCATCTGGCGAATATTTTTGACCAGCCACATAAATATCAGTCCTACCTTGCTCGGCCACCCCTCCATCCCCGGGCAAAAGCTCTACCGGATTTGTCTTCAGCCTCCAAACGCCACCACTTTCCCCAATCACATACTTCATCAATGCTTCCATGACCCCGTTATAGGATATCTATTTCTTCTTGTCCATCCCAACTATCAAAACTATAATCCGGTCAAATGACCCTCAAAGACCTCCTCAAATTCCTATATCTAACCTCTTTCCCCCTTAGGTCAATTAGGTTAATTAGAATAATTAGGTTAATTCCAGCAATTTCAATTCCCCTATTACTATTTACTATCACTATTTACTTTTATTTGCTGCGCGATCTCCCTTCCCCCCGCTCCCTCTCCTCTCAACCCCTTCCACTAACTACTCACATTAGAGACCGAAACGGTCAAGTCCTCTACAAAATCTACAAAAACCAAAACCGCACTCTAGTCAAACTAACAGATCTCCCCGTAGCCTTGCGCCAGGCCGTTATCAGCATCGAAGACTCCCAGTTTTACTCCCACAATGGTTACTCTCCCACTAGCATCCTTCGCGCCCTAATCAAGAATCTTAACTGTGCAACTGGAAAACCTGCCCTGCCGGCAGGCGGGCTGGCCAACTGTAAAACTTCGCTCCAGGGTGGATCGACGATTACCCAGCAATTAGTCAAAACTTCTCTCCTCACTCCCGAAAAAACTCTCAAACGTAAAGCCCGCGAACTGGTTTTAGCCATTGCCGTCGAAGCCCTCTATTCCAAAGACCAGATATTAGAAATGTACTTAAACCGCGTCAGTTTCGGCGGCAGCTCATACGGCATCGAAGAAGCTGCCCAGACATATTTTGGCAAATCAGCCTCAGACTTAAGCTTACCCGAATCCACGCTTTTAGCTGGCTTACCTGCCTCCCCCACCACATACTCCCCCTTCGGCGCCCACCCCGAACTAGCCAAATCCCGCCAAAAGGAGGTTTTGCGCCGCATGGTCGAAAACGGCTATCTTTCCTGGGACCAAGCCGAGGCCGCTTCCGCTCAAGATCTCAATTTTGCCCCCCAAAAAACCGACATCAAAGCCCCCCACTTTGTCATGTATGTCAAAGAGATCCTGTCCCAAAAGTACGGCCCTCAGATCGTCGAGCAGGGTGGGTTGGATGTCATAACGTCGCTAGATCTTTCCATCCAGGAGCAGCTGGAAAAAATCGTCCGCGAAGAAACTGCCAGAATCGCCTACCTTCACATTGGAAACGGCGCCGCCCTAGTCACCCGGCCCAAAACAGGGGAAATTCTGGCCATGGTCGGCTCCCGGGACTATTTCGATTTCGACGCCGACGGCCAGTTTAATGTCACCACCTCTCCTCGCCAACCGGGCAGCGCCATAAAACCCATCACCTACTCACTAGCCTTCGGTCGAGGATTCACCCCTGCCTCGACTATCGACGACTCGCCCATCACCTACTCCATCCCCGGCCTCCCCCCCTACCAGCCTGTCAACTACGACCACCGTTATCACGGCCGAGTCACTCTAAGGACCGCTCTGGCCTCCTCCTATAATGTCCCCGCCGTCAAGCTCCTCTCCTCCTTGGGAGTCCCGAATTTAATTGACTTCGGCACCCGCCTGGGCATTTCTACTTGGCCGGACCCCTCCCGCTTTGGTCTCTCTCTAACTTTGGGCGGCGGTGAAGTAACCATGCTGGACCTAGCTACTTCCTATGGAGTTTTTGCAAACGAAGGCCGGCGCATCCCTATCTACCCGATCCTTTCGGTAACCGACTCCCGCGGGACGCGTCGGGAAGTGTCCGGACCCGTTCCCGAGTCCGTTCTCGACCCCGGCATCGCCTTTTTAATTTCCGATATCCTGTCAGACAACGCCGCCCGCACTCCCACTTTCGGCTCCCGTTCCCAGCTTTACATCCCAGGCCAAGTCGTCGCCGTCAAGACCGGCACCACCAACAACCTCCGGGACAATTGGACCATCGGCTATACTCCCGAATTACTCACTGCCGTCTGGGTAGGCAACAACGACAACACCCCCATGAGTTACGTCGCCTCTGGTATCACCGGCGCCTCCCCTATCTGGCGCCGCGCCATGGACCTTCTCCTCAAAATTTACCCCTCAAGTGGCTTTTCTCCCCCAACCAGTATCGCCCGCCTAGCAACATGCGCCGGAAAATCAGACTATTTCCTCGCCGGCACTCTCCCGCCCCCCTGTCCTTCACCTACCCCGACCGGCACACCCAAACCCGAAGTCCAACCCACACCAGATATCCTCACCGGTGCTTCCACCGAAATATATAATAAACCCAAGCTGAAAAATCCCCGCCGCCGTTAAAAAATAACTATAATCATCATACTCGAGTTTGTAACCAAACGAGAGTTGATGGGTATATACTCATCGCAGTCCGTTACTACGAACTGGAATACGATGGGTATATGCACCCCCTCCCCATTTTTTTGATTATTTACTCGGCCATGATTGCCAACTCGTTTTGGGAAGCTTACGTCGAAGGCCGCAATGCCTGGGACAAAGGCAAACTCGGCTGGAAACTCACATTCGGTCGCTACTCCCTCCCCGCCTACCACTTCTTCCTCTTTGTCGTCATGTGGCCCCTCATCCTCAGTCTTCCTTTGGTAATTTACGGCTGGAATACCCGTCTTTTCGGCATCCTCCTCTCTGCCTACTTCTCCGGAATGGTCATTGAAGACTTCGGCTGGTGGTTAGTCAATCCTGCTGTCAAACTCTCCGAATTCGGACCAAAATTCATAACTTTCTTTCCCTGGCTAACAATTGGCCGAGTCCAAATTCCCCTGCCCTACCTCCTAGGTTTATCCGCCGCCTTTATTTCCTGGTATTTTCTCTGGCGCTGATCCATGTCATCCAATTTCAAAAACACCCTCATTTTAATCTTCCTCCTCTCCGCCTTGGCCACAGCCCTGGCCATCCTCAAATTCAAACTTCTCTAAATCTGCAACCACCCATTCAATCTTGTCAGGTATTTCTTCACCGACGCTACCAACTTCCCCTTCCCGCTTTTTCTTCTCGACCTATATATCTCTCCTCCCATGGGATAGTCGAACAGTTCTCGGGTAATAGGACCTTTGAGCCAAAAAGACAGTGTTCCCACTGCAGCCTGGCGTAAATAAGTCAGAGTCCCCTCATGCCGGTATCGGCGAAGCGACAGAGTCGCCCGCACTCGGCGCAGTATCTGCATCGTCTCTCCCACCTTGGCCAATCTACTTATCAAGTCATAGTCTTCACCTATCTTAATTTTGGGATTAAACCCTCCCACATTCTCAAACACCGATTTTCTAATCACTATGTTGTATCCCCCTACAACCGGTTTTTCCGCCATCTTGGCCACTTCCACTATTAGATTCATCAAGAGCACCATCGCTTTATCCGAATCGTTATTGGAATCGGGTCTCATCCACGTCGTCATTACCCGGCAATCCTTATTCACTAACAAATAATGATGAATCTCACTTAAATAATTTGCCGGCACCTCCACATCCGCATCCAAAAATACCAGATATTTTCCTCTGGCCCTTTTAGCTCCCAAATTCCGCTGCCAGGACACATTCCTCTTTTCGGATATTATTACTTCCAACCCTTGCGCCTTCTCCACAGTTTTATCCTCAGATTTTCCGTCCACCACAACTACCTCAAAACTCCGATCCAGTTGTCCCTCCAAACATTTCAAAAGTTTAGGTAAGTACCGCTCCTCGTTCAAAGTCGGTATTATTACTGAAAAAAACGGCCTATCACCGCTCATATCAACTCATTATACAACTTTTCTATCTTGGCCACCGATACCCGCACATCATTCTCTTCCGCCCACCTCCTAGCATTACGGCCCAGCTTCTCATTTGTTTTTGTTGCCAGCGTCTCAATTATTTTCTCCGCCATCTCGGAAGTTTCCCCAGACTTGACCAAAAATCCATTTTTCCCTTCCTCAACCATATCTACCACCCCGGCAGCAGAAACTCCCACCACAGGCAAACCACACGCCATGGCTTCCAATATCGTCACTGGCTGAACTTCCATCTCCGATGCCGTCACAAATACATCAGCTCCCCTATAATATTCCCCTAGTATTTCTCGCTTCACATATCCCAAAAAATTTATATTACCCCCAAGTCCCAAACTCCCCACCAGCTTTTCCAACTCCTCCCGCGCTGGCCCATCTCCCACTATCGCAAATGTAGCTTCTGGAAGTGCCTTTACCACCCGTCCAAACACTCTCACGACCACATCAATGTTTTTTTCATGGCTCACCCGCCCCACAAAAATAGCCTTCTTTCCCCCATATTTTTTCTTAGGCAAAAAAGCAGCCGTGTCTATCCCATTGGATACCACCTCAATCCTTACTTTATGTCCGTGTGCCTCCATCTGCCGCTTTATTTCTCCCGAAGGCGAAATTACCAAATCACATTTCTCAAATACCCTCCGGCTCAAATGCCAAATCCAATTTCTTGGCACCCACCTGGAAATCGGAAGTCTAGGCAATATCTCCGAAAACAGCGAGTGATACGTCCCCACCAGCGGCACTTTCATCTCCCGGGCTATCTTCATAGCCGAAAGGCCCATCGGCCCCGGGGAATGAAAATGGATAATTTCCGGCCCGAATCTAACCACAGATTCCTCCAGTCTTTTTATCTGTACCAGGGGTAAATTCACCTCTTTATAAGTAGGCAAACTAATAGACGGATACCTCTCCACCTCCACTTTTCCCTCTACTTCATCCCGATGTCCAAGCTCATATGCCGGTGCATAAATTTTCACTCCGTGCCTTTGGGCCAATATCTTACTATGCTCCGCCACCACAAACGTCACCCCGTTCACCTGTGGTTTATATGTATCCGTAAAATACGCGATTCTCATTGTTCAAGTTCCCATACTCTTCTTGTAATTTCCGGCACCAGTTTCTGCGCTTCATCTCTATCCACCCCCTCATTTAAAATAACCAAAATAAACGGATTCTTCCCCATTATGATCCCTGAATCTATCCATACACCGGCATCGGTTCCTACTTTGTGAACTAATCTCGCATCACGAGGAAGTCCCAAACTAATCCTATCTTCATAAATACTATCCTCCAAATACCCCCATAGCTCCGGTCTTGTATAAATATACATCCACATTTTTCCCACATCCGCTGGGGTCGTCGTCAACTCCCGATAGTTTGTATTCAGTAGTCCTATTCTCTGTATCCTATTCTCTATCTCCTCATATCCTATCCTCCTATTAATCATTCTCCACGCCGTATTATCAGATTTCTTTCCCAACTCACTCATCACTCTTTCCACAGTCACCAATGTCCCAGGTTTCATAAACTGCATCGGCCCCGATCCTGGAGCAATATCCGCACTCTCAATTTTCCATTCACTGTCCACTGTCAACTGTCCACTATCAACTCTGTCCCAAATGGACAGCAATGCCGGCAACTTCATAATCGACGCCCCCGGCATCACTTCATTCTGGTTAAACCCATACTCACCCCCGCCATCTGTCCGATAAACATACATAGTCCAAGTCCCACTCGCCGTTGCAGTCATTTCCTTTATCTCCTCTATCAGTACCTCATGTTTATCAATTTTACTTTCTTGAATTTTAGGTATTGAATATTGAACATTGAATATTAAATATTTATAGAATATTCCTCCCGCAATCACCAAAACCAATAGGATCAAAATCTTCTTCACTCTCCTATTTTACTAAATTCGGCATTTCTCTTCCCGCTAATCCCTCGACTAGATTTAATACCGCCAATTCCCCCATCCTTTTCCTTGCCGCCACCGTTGCCGAGGCGATATGTGGTGTCAGTATCACATTTTCCATTTGTAGTAGCTCCGCATACGGATTAGGCTCATTTTCAAACACATCCGCTCCATATCCACCCAAAAACCCTGCCCTCAATGCTTCCGCCACCTCCGCTTCGTCAACCACCGGTCCCCGGGCGGTATTTACTAGTATTGCCCCCTTCTTCATCGCTCCCAAACTTTTTTTATTAATCAAATGCCGGGTTTCGGAAGTCAGTGGTACATGCAAACTCACAAAATCCGACTGTCCCAAAACTTCCTCTAGCTTCAACCCGCTACTTCTACTGTAGCTCATTACTCTCATTTCCCACCCTTCGGCCCGCTTGGCCACCATGCTCCCAATTCTACCCGCACCAATAATCCCCAAGGTTCTTCCCTTCAAATCGCCTCCAATAAATATCTCCGGTTCCCAACCATGATATGCTGCATTTCTGGCATACTCCGCCGCTTCAGGCAATCTCCGCGACAGCGCCAACATTAAAGCCCAAGCAAACTCAGCCACACTCTCATTTACTTCGTCACACGGCGTATTAGATACCCTTACCCCTTTCTCCTCACAAGCTTGGACGTCAATATTGTCATATCCCACCGCATAATTAGCAATCACTCTCAAACTTTTCGCCCGACCCAATAAATCCTTATCGATCCTGTCAGTCAGCAAACATAATAATCCCTCAAAACTGTCATCCAGTTGTTCCGATTTCCCAAAAACAACTTCATGCCCGCCATCAAACAAAGGCTTGGAAATCTCCTCCCAAAACGGCAATTTCCTAGTTACAAATACCCTCGCCACAAATCCAGTGTAACAACTATTTCTTCAAATCTCCACCATCTCCAAAAATTCCTTCGGATTAATTGCCAATTCGCATCTTTTCCACACTTTCTCATCAAACGTTATCAATTTGCAATTCCTTTTTTTTGCCAAATATAAAAACATAGAGTCATATACCGACTGGTCAAACTTTTGCGATATCCCTGCTATTTCGGTAAAACTTTCCACTCCAATCTGTTCAAAAATCAGGCCGCAATTCCTCAACAACTCTACCCCCTCGATTGCCTCATCCAACTTCATTAATCTTTTTCGCACAAAAACCTGCAAAGACTCCAACAACATATACTCCGGAGCCCACATCTCCACGTCTTTTTTCTTGATATACCCATAAATTTTTCTAGCCATCCCCACACCCTCCTCATTTTTTCCCGGAATCCATTTCAACACCACGTTAGTATCAATTACCACTTTAGTAATCATTCCTGTCCCGATCCTCCCTCACTGCCGCCACGGCGTCAAATTTCTTAGCATGCTTTGCAATCCGATCAAATCTCGCAAAGTCGGCGTTTATTTCCTCTTCCACGCTTGTGCGCGGCAATTTTCCTACTCCTGCCTTGTCCAAAATAATTTCCCCCAAAGTCATACCCCGTCTAAACGCCTCGACCCTCCACTGTTTCAAGGTCGGTTCCGGTAAGCTCACCGTGGTTCTCAACATATTCATAGATTTATATATATCATCACGATGCTCTGATGTCAAGATGCAAAATGTGCTTCATGGAAGCAATGCAAGTAACACCGGAAGACGTAGCTCTTATAGCAGAAGCCCCTATATCTCCCTCGCAATAATCTCTTTATTCCTCTCCAACCACTCCGTCATTTTTTCAGCTGTGAGTAACCCAGCTTGCGGGCCAATATAACCTAATACCGACGCCGAATTACAAGCACCCCATTTAAGTGCCTCCGGGATCGCATGTCCTTTCATAAAAGCCCCCAAAAAACCGGAACCAAACGCGTCCCCCGCCCCGGTCCGCTCAACGACAGGCGCCGGAACAGTAGGCATATACCAATACTTCTGTCCATCATACGCATATGCCCCTTCCGGACCATCCGTAATCACCACCAGTTTCGGCCCCAACTTTTTCATGCCCTCCAACAATAGTTTGATGTCTAAGTTCTCATGCAAAAGCGCTGCTGCTTCCTCCTTATTCACAAATATTATTTCGGCAGCCTCATATGCATATTTTATTTTCTCAGCTCCGTATTTAATTTGCCTCGACCCGGGATTAAATGCCATCCGCACGCTTTTTTCTTTAACCCATTTCACGGCATCCTCGTAAAAACACTCAAAATCCCCTCCTGCAGTAGTCAAATATGTCCACTTGGCTGCATCATCACTGGACTTAAATTTAAAAAGACACTCCGATTCTGGATAATACGAGAGAATCGTCCTCTCCCCCTGATATCCGATGACCACCCCAAATCCAAACTTACCTGGGACAGTCGTAACGTTTTCCACACTCACTCCCTCCTTTTTCAGAACTTCCAATGCCCGCAAATCTATCCACTCCCCCCCCATCGTTCCCAACATGCCCGCTTTATACCCCAATCTGGAAAGGCCCACCGCATTGTTTCCCGTATTTCCCCCCACCTCAAACTGCATCGATTTCACCGGCACTTTATCTCCAAACCCCAGCTCAATCACGCATCTCTGCCGGTCAATACTGCAAGCTTCGTTTATTTCCTCCTCCGGCAACCCCACAAATACATCCATCCTAGCTGGCCCAAGTGAGAGCATATCAAACTCCATACAGCACCTCCCCCACTTTCCGGGCAAATTCTATCGGACTCGGGTTTTGCCACATATTCCTCCCCACCGCCCATCCTACAGCCCCGGCTTCTATTATTTCCCTCGTCTGACGCAAAAACGTCTCCTCGTCAGTCTTTCCTCCCCCCACCACTAAAACTTTCACTTTCCCTGCTGCCGCCACGACCCACTTCATATCAGCAACATTACCCACATAAGAAACTTTCACCATGTCTGCCCCCAGTTCTAGAGCCAGTCGGGACGCATACGCCAAATTCTCTTTAGAATGTTCCGCTTCGCCAATGTGCTTGCCTCTCGGATACGCCCACATCACAACTGGCAAATCCTTGGCACGCGCTTCTTCTTGAATTTTAGAAAACTCGGCAATGCTTTCTCCCTCCCGTTCACTTCCCACGTAAATCGTATATCCCACTCCCGCCGCCCCCAGTTTTATAGCCTCCCCCACACTGCAATTTTGTGGACTAAACAACTCCTCTCCTTTATGGTATCCAGTTTTCCCATTAAGTTTTACCACCAGCGGAGTTTTATATTCCGATCTGTAATATTTTTCCGCTATCCCCTTCTGCACCGCAATACAAGTAAACATTCCAGATTTTTCGGCAATATCAAACACATACTGCGGATCAATAGCTTGCCCTGAGCCAGTCGAAGGGTCAAAATCCACCGGCCCGTGTTCAAATCCATGATCATATGCCAAAAGCATCGCCCGCCCATTTCTCAAAAGTTTCCCCACATCCACCATGCTCTATTTATACCAAAACTAGTCTTCCAAAAGATAGTACAGCGCCAAAACCACCGACACTACCCCCACCGCCATTTGTACTGTTACTCCGAAAGCCGCGTATTTCAAAACCGGTGCCATCTGCTCCGGCAACATATGGGCCAATCCCCCAATCAATAAAAGCACCCACCCCATCGTCACCCATTTACCCGCCATAACTTTAGTGTCGGCGGGCCTAACCTCCGCCACCTCATTCATTACTTCTTCAACCTTCGCTTTTCTCCTCGGCATTAATCCTTGTATACTATATTTACCTTTCGTGGTCAATCCCTTTTCCTCCCCACCACCTTCTTCACCGCTTCTTTAATCGACTTCACGCTCATTCCATACTTTTCCAATAGTTCCTCCGGCTCGCCCGACTCTCCAAATTTATCCTGCATTCCTACAAATTCCTGTGGAACTGGACAACTGGCAACTAACAACTCCGCAACAGCGGCTCCCATTCCCCCCATTACCTGATGTTCTTCCACAGTTACTACTGCCCCGCAATCCCGAGCCACTTTAGTAATCGTCTCCGCATCCATCGGCTTAATCGTATGATTATTAACAACTGTCACCTTTACCCCCTCTCCCTCCAACTCCTTTGCTACCACCAGACTCTGATACACCAGCGGCCCACAAGCGACAATGGCCACGTCATGTCCTGCCTCAAAAAACACTTCGGCTCTCCCGATTTCAAACGGCATCTCAGAAGTCGTAATCACCGGCGTTTTTTCTCTTGCGAATCTGAAATACACCGGGCCAGGTCTGACTGCAGCCGCCAACGTCACTTTTTTCGTCTCAATGGCATCGCATGGGACTATTACAGTCATATTGGGCAGCACCCGGGTAATCGCAATATCTTCCAAAGCCTGATGTGTTGCTCCGTCCGGACCCACGGACACGCCCGTATGTGCTCCTGCTATCTTTACGGACAGGTTAGAGTAACAAACCGAAACGCGCAACTGATCCCATGCCCGCCCCGGAGAAAAAACAGCATATGAAGAAATAAATGGAATTTTTCCAGCCGCTGCCAACCCCGCCGCGATTCCAGTCATATTTTGCTCGGCCACTCCGCATTCGATAAACCGCTCTGGATATTTTTTAGAGAAAGCCTCCACTCTGGTGCTCTCTTTCAAATCCCCCGTGAGCACTACTACATTTGGGTTGCTCTCCCCCAATTCCAATAATGCTTCCCCATATCCATTTCTAGTGGGCACCATCTCCACTTCCTTATCAAATAACTTTGGATTAAGCTTGGTCATATGCCAAATCTACTCAAGTATATCTTAATTCTCTTTGGCCTTTTTTTCCTAGGCTTTTTCGTTCGTCGTTACAAACTCGACCAAGTCACTCCCGGTTACTTGGGCGACGAGGTCCCCATCGCCCAATCAGCCAACCACGTCTATTCCTTCGCTTACTCCCCTTATTACACCGATCACCCTACTTTTCCCCTGTATATAATTGGGTTTTTCCTTCGCACTTTTGGCCGCAATCTAGTCAGTCTGCGCCTAAGCCCAGTCCTTTTTGGTTCTCTGACTATTCCGGTATTTTTTCTTCTCTGTCGCCGCTTTTTTCCCACCTCAATCTCTCTCCTCACCTCTCTTCTCCTCACTTTCTCCTATTCACATCTCATTGGATCCAGATTTGCCAACGAAGTAGCGCCTGCCGTATTCTTCCAAACCCTTTCCTATCTTTTCTTAGTTCTCGCCGTTCAAAAAAAATCCCTCTCTTATCTTCTCGCCCTATCGGTATCCCTTAGTCTCGGCCTGCACACTTATATTACTTTTCGCTCCCAAGCGGCCTTTATCACTCTCTTCGCCCTCATTTTGTACCCCCACAAAAAGCACTTTCTGCCATTCTTTCTCATTCTGTTTCTTATCACCTCTCCTCTTATAGCCTACGAAATCCGTCACCCCGGGGCTCTCTGGTCCAGGGTCCGCTGGATCTCAGTTTTCCACCAAAATCTTCCTCCCGCGGCCGTTATCGGGGAAATTACTGCCAGCTCTTTCAATATTATCCGCGGGTTTTTCAGCTCTGGCGATCCCGACCCTCGCCAAAATCCCGCCCACTCCGCTCTCTACGATCCAGTTACGGTTACACTGGCTCTCGTCGGTCTAATTATTCTTCACCGCAATAGCCGTCGCTTTTTCTTTCTCGCTCTCCTTTTGGGTTTACCCATTTTTATCAACGACGCCCTTACAATAGAAATTATTCCCGATTTTCGTATCCCCGGACAAGCCCATCCCAACTCCTTTCACCTCTCTGGTTTCATTCCTTTAGTTCATCTCGCCGCCGGCTTCACCCTCCTCCGACTCCGCTCATTGCGTCTCCAACCACATCTTGTTTATTCACTTCTCGCTGCTCTCATTTTCATTGTTGGTTTCTATAATCTCACCCTATATTTCAACCAACCGTTGCAAAAATACATCTACTATTATCACAATATGCGAAACCAACAAATTACTGCCTCTCTCAATAATTTCTCCTCTGTCGTTTATGTCTCACCGTCTCTCATCGACTCCAGAATTACCTACTTTCTTACTTCTTCCCCGACTCTCCTACCGCTCACAGATGTTGCCACCTCTCCGGCCTTTATCGACATCCGCTCCCAACCCGCTCTCGCCAAATCTTCCCTTGACCGCCCTTACTCTCTCATATCCAATCCCTGGGGTGAACCGGAAATTTTAATTCTCCCGCTCCCATGAAACCACACCTCCTATTACTATTACTATTCACCATTACCAGACTGGCCAACCTCACTCTCCTGCCCATTTTTATAGACGAGGCCAATTATTTAGATTGGGGCTGGCGCGAAATTCACTCTCCAAATCACTTGTTTTATTCCCTGTACGACTCCAAACCACCCGGGATCATGTGGCTCTATGGTCTAGCCCAATCAGTCGTGTCCGATCCCCTCCTGGCCGGCCGCCTAGTCACCGTCTTCTTCGGACTTCTTACCACCATTGGCCTTTATCTCATCTCTGGCCCCCTAGCCGCTAGTCTCTATACGCTAGTCCCTATATTCGTCTTTTTCGACCGCCAAGCTCTCATGGAAACTCCCTTGGCAGCTGCTGGTGTTTGGATTTACATCCTCACTCTTCGCCTACAAAAACTGCCTACACTCAAAAATGCCCTGCTTCTCGGCTTCGTCTTAGGTGCAAGTTTACTCATCAAAACCAACGCTATACTCTTTGCTCTGCCCATTCCCTTTCTGCTCTTTTCCCGCCAAAACCTTGTTCGTTACTGGACACTCTTAATCTTCGCACTCTTAGGATTTCTCATTGCCGCCTTACCTCTCTTCTTCCAAGCCCAATTCTGGTCCACCTTATCATCCAATTCCCGCTACTCCTTTACTCTCTCGGAACTTCTCCATTTCCCAATCCTTCATTGGATAAATAACCTCTGGTCATATCTACAAATTTCCCTCTGGCACCTCACCCCCCTTATCCTCATCACTGCCATCATCGGTCTTCGTAAATCTCCCAAATCTCTCATCCTCTATTCCTTAACCCCTATCGCCCTAACTATCTTGCTCTCCCGTTCTCCCACTCCCCGCTATATTGTTTCCTTCCTCCCATTCCTACTCATCCCCGCCGCCCAATTCCTATCATCTCATCGAAAACTTCTGTATAGCTCTCTTGGGATTTGTAGCTTGGTCATTGGGATTTTTATCTTCTCTCCCCCTTCCTACTTCCGACTCTATGCTCGTCTTACCCCTTACTCAGAAATCGGCTACCTTGAGGGCGACAATTCTGGCTATCAGGTTCAAGCCGATTTAGTTTACTTGAAAACCCTCAAACCCCCAGCTATCGTTGCCCTCGCTCTCAATTCCGGTAATCCCGAAGCCGCCCTCATGAATTATCTTCGTCCATGGCCAGGTTTCGTTGTTAGCTATTTAGATTCCAGTCTCCTCAATATCGACTTTTCTCAGGCCGACTGTGTTTCTTCTTCAACACCTCTTTACTTTGTCGCCCGCAGGGATCAACAAGCAGGTCTAGAAAAGTTTTTCGTGTTGGTTACCACAATCAAAAATCCCTACAATCAAGACTTTAACAACATTTACACTCTCCGTTCCGATTGTCCCCCGGAAAAAACCCTCAATCTCACCCTTAGTCTCAATAAATGATCACTCGACTCTTTTTCCTCGCCGCTATCTTGGTCCTGGGCTTTGTCTACAGTCGAGGGTTCATTCCCCACGACGAGGGTTGGATTCTCCATCCCGCCCAAAGAATTACCCAAGGGCAACTCCCTTACCGCGACTTTCATTATATTTACACTCCCGGCGTCGCCTACTTTATAGCCTTCGTTTTCAAATTATTCGGTCCCAGCATCGTCGTCTCCCGCGCTGCTACCCTTATCATCGCTCTGAGCTCTGTTTGGCTCATCTGGTCCATTGGCCAAAAAATAGCCCCCAAGTCCCCGCTGGTTTTTTTATCTGCCGCTATATATTTGACCTGGGGTCCCATGCACCTCAACTTCGCCTGGCCGGTCATCTATGCCATTTGGAGCGGATTACTTACCTGCTGGTTGCTTCTTTCATCCCACGACAAACACAATCGCTGGGTATTCTTCTTATCAGGTATAACCACCGGACTCACATTTCTTTTTAAACAAAATTTTGGCCTGGCTCTATTGGCCACTAACTTCACTTATTTTTTCACAAGTCCCAACAAGAGGGATATTTTGTGGCACATCGCCGGTTTAGTCCTGCTAACATCTCTCTTTGCCATTCATCTTCTAGCCACCCGCTCCTTCTTTCCATTTGTGAGCGACATGAATTTCTTTCTTATTCAGCAAATATGGACAAAGGGCATGCAAGCCACACCATTTATCTATCCAGGCCATTGGTACGAGCAATTGACAAAAACCTTATTTTATCTCCTTCCCCTCTTTATCTCTGTCTTGTCTGTGATCGCCGCCGCCAGGAAAAACAAATCTCTAATCTTTATCGGCACTTTTGGAACATTTTATTATCTTACCGGGATTAGGCCCACCACAGATTATCTCCATCTTGCCCCTCTAGTCGCAGCTAGCTCTCTTTCCTGGTTATTGATGCTACGCCACAAACCCATTTTAATTCCGATAGCACTTATCCTAATTAGCTTGGGTGCCTATCGCTCCCTTTTCACCAATTACTACCGTTGGAACCCCAAGCTAGTAACCCAAAACTATTCTCTAAACAATCCCCGTTTAGGTATTCTCGTTGACAATATCTCCCAGTCCGTTATCACCCAAATTAAAGACTACTTCGACCAAAACACCCATCCCGGCGACTACGCCTTTATCTACTCTTTTTCTCCGTCTTTCTATCTCCTCACAAACACCAAAAACCCAACTCGGTTTATTTTCTCCCCTCCAAACCTCCTCTCTCCAGCTGACGAGTTGGAAATGGTCTCGAGTCTTACAGAAAAAAAGGTCCAAGTAATTTTGACAGACAGACCACTGGACAATTCCACCCCCACTCTCACTTCCTACATTACCAGTTACTATTCTCCCGAAAAAACAATCCGCGAATTCACTCTCTGGCACCAAAAATAGTTACACTGGCACCACCTCGAACCCCGCCTGTCCAAAATCTCCGTCAAAAGTAAAAATCTTCCTCCAACCCCTTCGTTTCATAACGGCCATCGAAGTACAATCGATCATAGAAACCCCCCTGCCGTCCAATTTTTTAAATAGGTTTCTTGCCCCAAACTCATCCGCCAAAGTCACACGTTCCGCTTTTACTTCAAAAAGCCTTTTTGCTACATCAAGTGCCAATTTTTTTCCTTGTTTGTATCTTATCCACCCCAAGGTTTCTATAACTACCATATTTGAGGTCACCAGCTCGTCTTCTCGGATACTCTTTAACCAATTCGTCGCCTTGTGAAAATTTATATCGTCCGGCTTAGACAATGCAATCCAGGCGCTCGAATCCACAAAAATCATTTTTCGTATAAATATTTGTCAAAATTCACCGACGCGTCTTTGGGTCCACCTTTAAGAACAACCTTGGTTCCCAAATCAAAAATCGAGTATTTTTTCTTAGCTTTTTTTACTCCTATCTTTTTAGACGCGGCATCCCTAAAAAAACCCGCAAGACTAACGCCTTCACCAGCAGCCATTTTCTTATACAACAGATATTCCTCTTCAGGAATTCTGATCAACACTGGCACCATACATCCAAATGATATCGCGATATCGCCATCTTGTCAAGATCTTTACTCGTGTTCAGACATGATTTTTCCCCCCAGCGTCCTTAATTGGGCCAAAGCGTCCTTCGCCTGTTCGCTATTTGGCGGCTTCCCATGCCACTCATAGTTCCACTGCATAAAATCCACGCCCTTCCCAGGGATAGTGTGCGCAATAATTACCGTCGGGTTCTCAAAAACACTTCTAGCCTTCTCAAACGCTGCCACAATCTCGACCATGTTGTGTCCATCCACCTCAATAACGGTCCAGTTAAAAGCTCTGAACTTATCGGCCAATGGTTCCAGTGGCATCACCTCTTCAGTAAACCCGTCAATCTGGATATTGTTCCGATCGATTATCGCCGTCAGATTATGCAAGTTATTCTTTCCCGCAAACATCATAGCCTCCCAAGCCTGCCCCTCATCCAGTTCCCCATCAGACATCAGGCAGTACACTCGCCAGCTCTTCCTGTCCAACCTGGCAGTCAGTGCGTGACCAATCGCTTGAGATAGTCCTTGTCCCAATGGCCCGCCGGTATTTTCCACCCCCGGCAACTCCCGATAGTGTGGATGTCCCTGCAACCTGCTGTTTATCTTCCTTAGCGTCGTCAGTTCCTCCCTGGGGAAAAACCCGGCATGAGCCAAAGTCGGATACCACACCGGACAAATATGTCCGTTAGATAAAATCACTCTGTCCCGATCCTCCTTCCATGGATTCTTCGGATCAAAATTCAATACTTCCCCAAAATACAAAGCCGTAAACACATCCGCCATCCCCAATGGTCCGGCGCTATGCCCCGACCCGGCAGCTAAAAGCATCTGGATAATATCCTGCCTAATCTCATTGGCCCTCAACTCCAATTCTTGGATTTTTTGGTCAGTCAACATATCACAGTTCAAAGGCTTTCTCTGCCACACTAAATTTATGCGGCTCATGCTGCATAGTCAGTTCAAACAATTCCAGCGCCTTAATTACCTCTTCCGTGCTAGTCACCACCCTATATACCTGGAACTCTTCCGGGCGCATCCGCATGTTGGCCAAAAACGCCGCCATAATATTTTCCCAAAACTTGCCGTACAAAATTAACGGCTTGTGATGCCCGAAATAAAGCCGGGCCAACCCCCACGCCATTCCAAATTCCGAAATCGTCCCCGTGCCGCCTTTAAAAATTACATTTGCCTGCCCCACTTCCAAAAGTTTTAATGTTCTCTCCAGGTAGTTGGCCCCGGTAATTTCCTCATCGATCGGATTATTTTTATCCCGCCCCTCAAAAATCGACACATCTTTGGGATAAAACGTCACCCCGATCACGTGCCCCCCCACCGATTTAGCTCCCAATGTCGACGCCCGCATTACCCCAGGGCCCCCGCCATTGGCCACCGTGTACCCGGCAGTAGCCAGCGCTTTCCCGACTTCAAACGCTTCCTTAAACAACGGGTCATCCTCATGCGCATCCGCAAACCCCAGGCAAGTCACCACCCGGATCAACTTTTCTTGTTTCTTGTTGTTCACCATACTTCACTCCCTACTAACCAACATTATCAGACCAACTCCAGTCAGTGCCACCCCCAATATGCCCAGATCCACATATATCACTTTCTCTTCCGCCCCGCATCCCACATACAAACAACTTCTTCTAGAAGTTATCCACCGGCCCAGCTTACTTTTGAAAAAAGACACAAATACCCCATCTCTCCCCACCGAACCCGGGCAACACCCGCACCCCGATAGGCAAGCCGGTTTTTCGAAAGTCAAGAAAAATACCGCCCAGCAAGCCACACCCAGAAAAATAAGTACTCCCCCTGCTACCGCTCTCATATCACCATGATAGCACCCGTTTTACTCCCACCGCCACTTCATCCACTCCCTCTTTTGCCAAATACTCTACCTGCTCACGGCCAACCCCCCCGTCCACACAAATTTTATATTTATACTGTCTCTCCTCCCTCAGCCACAACAACTCTTTTACATTTAAAAGAGCCGCCCCCGCAAACTCCTGCCCCCCAAACCCCGGCTCTACGGACATAACGACAACCACGTCTAGGCTCCCCAAATAAGGCTTTATTGACTCCACCGGGCTATGCACATCCAGAGCCAACCCCCGGTAATTTTCGGGATAAGATATACTTTCCAGCTGGGGAATTATCCGGTCAAACCCCGCTTTCTTAGCCTCCTGCGCCCATTTGTCGATATTGCTTTGAACCACCATCAGATGCGCATCAAATTTCAGCCCAAATTTACTTACACTCTTACACTCTTCTACTCTTATACTCTTATTATTTACATATTCTCCATCTATAAAATCCACTTGTACCCGGCCATATCTGCCATCCGCCACCACCCTGGCCATCCAAGTTTCAAATTCAACCGCATCACTAGTCAATATCGCCGGGATTATTACCATTCACCCCTTAAAAACAAGACCAATGCTGGTAGTAGAATCATCCCCAAAACTCCACATACAACTGCAAACAAGCCACTAACCAACACCTTTCTCTTTGAGGAAAACACGCCCACAGCACCCATTGCCGATCCACCCACCAACACCCCCAAAGGTAGCAAGGCGTACCACTCATACACATTCCAGTAAATAAGCAAAAAAGCAGGAACAAATCCAGCAATCCCTATGCCCAAAAACAATAACCCCGCCATCATCCGAAAAAAACTATTCATAATCACTATTTGATCCAAATTTAATCGTCTGCTCGACTAGCCTATTGGCATATCCCCACTCATTATCATACCATGCCAAGACTTTCACCAAATCACCATCTATCACCTGCGTAAACTCCAGGTCAACTATCGCCGAATAACTTGACCCCACAATATCCGAGCTCACCAAATGCTCCGGCACCCCATTCCTCCCGCTTATTCCAATTATTCCCTTGTACATCTGATTTTCACTCGCCTCCACCAACGCCTGGTTCACTTCCTCCCGTGTCGTTTTTGTCTTCGTCACAAACACGAAATCAGATATCGACCCTGTCACCACTGGCACCCGCAAAGAAATCCCATCAAACAGACCCCTTAACTCCGGTATCACCTCGGTCGTCGCTATCGCCGCCCCGGTTGAAGTCGGCACAATATTAGCCCCCGCCGCTCTTGCCCGCCGCAAGTCTTTATGGCTTCCGTCCTGCAACACCTGGTCGTCGGTATAAGCATGCACTGTAGTCATCATGGCCTTGGCTATCCCGAATTTGGAGTGGATAACGGCCGCAATGGGCGTTACGCAATTTGTCGTACAACTGGCATTAGATATCACAATAGGACTTACTTGCCCTGAGCTCGCCGAAGGGTTCACTCCCAACACAAACGTGCCTACATTACCACCCTTGCTTGGCGCCGAAATTATCACCTTTTTCGCCCCAGCCTTGGCGTGCTTGAGTGCCCCCAATTCATCCGTAAATTTACCCGTGCATTCCATCACCACTTCCACATTGAAATCCTTCCACGGCAATAACTCCGGATCTTTCTGAGCCAACACTGGAATTTTCAGCCCCATACTCTCGACTATCAAATTATCTTTATCGCAAGTCACTGGAATCCCGAACCTCCTATATGTAGTGTCGTTCATAAGTAAGTGACACCATCCCGCCGTGTCCATAGACCCGCTAGTGTTCACCGCCACTATCTCCATTTCGTTAGCGTGTTTAAGTAGCCAAATCCGGAAAGCCAGCCTCCCAATCCTCCCAAAACCATTAATTGCAACCTTAACCATAAATCTAGTATATAATAATCAACACACCTATGCCTGCCGAAACCCAAGTCCCCCCCCGGAGTCACGGCCGCTAAAAAAGCTTTCTCCCTGGAGCACCGGCAGCAACGTTGGGGAGTTGGTATTGGAATAAACGATGGCAGATTCTATCTGAAAGTATACCCACCTCTCGGCACCGACACTAGTCAACTACCGGCAGAATTGCAGAATTATGGTGGAGTTCCCGTAGAGTATTCATCTCCTCAATATATAATTCAGTTCGTCCAACTAAAGCTTCGATCCCTGGCAAAGTCCCAGTAGACAAATATTGAAGCATTGCTCCGCCACCCACCGAGATCCAATCAAATTTAGAGGTCAGCGCATATTTAGAAATCGCCATTTCTATATCCCCTCCCCCCACCACCTTATAAGCCTGATTATTATTTGCAATGGCAGCAAGTACTTCCTCCGTTCCTCTCTCAGCGTTCGGATCTTCATATTTTCCCATTACTCCAGCTGCCAGTATCACCTCCGCCCGCTCTATCTCCATCACGAATCTCTTAACCTCTTCATCACTTATGTCCAACCCATCGGGGCGCAATTTCCCCCCCGGCAACAGCCCTCCCTTAAGCACCTTCCCAAACTTATCCTTCATAGTCTCCGCGAATCTTTCCTTTTCCTCAACTTTCACTCCTCCAATTACCAACACGCTTTTCCTAGTACTATTCACTTTTATCATTAACTCATTCAGCATCTCGACCTCTTTCTCAAACCTCTCCCCCACACACACCACTTTACCCCGCCCCCGCATTAATCTCGGCAGTGCGTCTATAGAAGCGTGCTTACGGTGGCTTGTGGCAAACGCCTCATTCACGTACACGTCCCACCCTTCGGCCAACCGCGCGGCAAACTCCTCGCTATTCGCCTTCTCCCCCGGATCTTCCCGCAACCGATCATCAAACTCCACATTTGGGTACTCTCGTCTCAATTGCTCACAAATTGGGAAGGCCGTCTCCCTATGACCAATAACCTTCAATTGATCAACTGATAAATTGAGCAACTGGTTAACTACCGCTCGCACCGATTCGATGCGAGGGTTCTCCCCATCGTCCACATCAAGATCCCCTCTCACCAAAACGCTTTTAGAAGCCGGATCAACGTCCCTGATGCTTCTCAAAGACTTGTCCCTCATACCTCGTTATCTTCTCGATCCGCCGCAAATATTTATCCGTCTCTACAAACTCCGTTTCCAAAAACTTCTCCACCAGCTTTAGTGCCTCCTCCTCCGTCACGTTGTCAGCCGCCAGCGCCAATACGTTTATATTGTCGTCCTTTCTGGCCGTGCTCACCTGATCCGTCTCAAATCCCAATCCGCACCGCACCCCTCTCACTTTATTAGCAGCAATTTCCACTCCCGCTCCTGACCCGCAAATTACAATACCCATGTGTTTGTCCGGGTTTTTCGCCACTTCCTGAGCTACTCCCACTGCAAAGTCTACAAAATCATCGTCCCGATCATACTTAAATGCCCCCACATCATGAAATTCGTACTCCCGTCCTTTCAGGAACTGGGATATCGCCGCTTTAAGCTCCCACCCCCGATGATCTGCCCCAATATAAATCATGCTACCATCATTATAGTCTCCAAAAATGAAATTTGTACTATTGCTCATCTTATTATCCCTCTGGCTCCTTTACTACCCCCTCAACCGCCGCAAATCCAAATACTACTGGTCGACTCCAATACTGCCTTAATCTTTTGGTTTCTCTTTCCCAACGGCGTCCACCGCCCTCCCCTCTCAGACAAAAACTTATTTTCAAAGCTCCTCAATTTTATTTACCGCCACGACCACGACACCAATGGTTTCCCCAGCTCCCACGTCTTCTCCACCCTCATCGCCAGCTATTTCCTCGCCCGGGCATTCCCCCACCTTACCCCCCAGATTATCTCCCTTGCAATCCTGATCATCTCCGGAACTCTTTTTACCAAACAACACTACGTAACCGATATCTTCGGCGGCTTCCTCTGGACCGCCCTATCCATCTCAATCTCAACTTAACTCACCCCAACAGTCTTTCCAATAATTTATAGGCTTCTTTTCTGTGTCCGATTACCACGACACAAACCTCGTCGATAGTTCTTTTATATACAATCCTATAATCACCCACTCTCACTCTGTATACACTTCTATAACCGCTCAACGTCTCCACATTAGAAATCTGTTTTCCAGTTGTCAAAGCTCTTATTTTTTGGCTTACTATTATTTGCTTAAATTTTGGCAGTCCCTTAAGCTGCTTTCGCGCCGAACCCAAAATCGTTAGTCTCATATCCCCAACTTTTTAGCTACTTCCTCAAAATCTTCGGCCTTAGAAAAATCAGCCGCCTCCACCGCCCGTTTATCTATAAAATCTTCCACATATCTCTCCAGCCTCTCAAACAAATCCTTTCCCACCAAATATGCTTCCACCTCACCTCTATTTTCAATTGCCACCGGATAGTCTTCAGACGCCAAAATTGCTTTCGCGGGGTTAGCTTTCAATCGGCTAATTGATAACGAGGTCATATATAAATATTAAATCCAAATAGGTCATCAGTCAAGACCTATCATCAGGTCTCATCTCAATACATATCCTCCATTAATATCCAAGGTCGCACCGGTAATATGTCCCGCTTCATCCGAGGCCAAAAAATAAATCCCGCTCGCAACTTCTTTGGGTTCTGCCATTCTCCCCATTGGGATAGCCTTTACTCTTTGTTCCAATTCCCCTGGACCCCACCCCTTATTACCCATATCAGTATTCACCAATCCCGGCGCCACACAATTAACCCTCACCCGCGGCGCCAATGCCATAGCCATGCTCTTAGTAAAACTCCATACCGCCCCTTTTGTTCCCGCATAGATGGGATCCATGCTTCCCGCTTGTGCGGCGGTCGAACACAAGTTAACAATCGCCCCCTCCTCCATTTTATCCAACACTTTCTTCGTACATAAATACACCCCCAACTCATTTGTCCGCATCACTTTCTCCATATCCTCAACCTCGTAGCCCTGCAATCTTTTATCAACCAACACCCCTGCATTATTGACCAAGCAGTCCACTCTTCCCAACTCTCCGTATGCTTTATCAAAAGCAACATTCACGCTCTCCCAATCAGAAACGTCCAGTTGATAATACTTTACATTTTCAATTTCGGGTCCTGCTGAATTTCTATAAAACCCCGCCACCCTCCATCCACCGTCCGCAAATTTTCGCGCCGTCGCCACCCCAATCCCCCTACTCGCCCCAGTAATAAATACTACCTTTTTGTCCACGTCTACATCTTAAATGCCGCAGCCAACTCTCGCAACTCCTTCTCAGGCTCTTCGGCCAACACTACTCCACTAGCCAACAGTATTCCCCGAGCCCCCAATTTCAATCCCACCCTTACGTCCTCAGGCAAATTCATTCCCGCACCAATCAAAACTGGACTCTGAACACTAGCCACTAGACGCTGAATAACTTCCGATTTTTCCGATGCCACCGATTTGTCCCGGCTCCCAATCAATTCTGGTGGTTCGTAAGCAATGTAGTTTGGCCTCAACTCATCCAATTGCCCCGCTTCATTCTCATCTGCAACACACAAACACAACTCAAACGCCATCCCCCGCGTCTGGTCGGCAATACTTCCAATAAGTTCAGCAGATAGCTTGTGTTCCGAGTGATTCAAAAGTGTCCCTCTCGCTCCCGCTTCTTCTACGTCCTCGACTGTAATCCAGCCGGTCTTTTTGCCCTGCTCAAGCGTATCCACGTGTTGCACCCAACATTCCGCTCCCGTCTCCACGCAGTTTCTAAGATCCGCCACCTGAGGCACAGCCACAATTCTCACTTTGGTCTCCTCCTGCACCATCCGGCAAATTTGGGCCAGCCGGACCGCCCTATACCCTGTCGCCTCGGCATAAGTTTTAAAGTTGACAACTATCACTCCCCAATCGTACCATATGAACAGATATGAAATGGCTCGTGGGTACAGCTTCCCTCATCTTCGCTTTCGCCGTCGTCACCCGGGCTTTCGCCGCCACACCCACGGTTTCCATCATCTCTCCCTCCTCCAATCAAATATTGTCGGGTGGTAGCGTCACGGTGGTCATCTCCGTCCCCAATATCAATCTCGTCGATTACCGCCTCTACCCACGTCCCAACACCCTCCAGGGGCATCTCCATCTCTGGCTCGATCAAACCGATCTATCCAAAGCCACCGCCATCAAATCAGCAAGCCCCAACTACACCTTCGAGAATGTGAGGGTTGGCCCACATACTTTGGCAGCCGAACTGGTCAAAAACGACCATTCGTCATATAGTCCCCCCATCCGTTCTACCGTTTCCTTCCAAACTGTTCCCACCCAAGACAAGATTCCCTCCCGCCCCAACTCCTCCCTTTTAGCTCTAGGTCTCTTCACTATCGTCATCATCATCACCGCTCTTTTTCTAGTCGACCAAAAACGCCAGGTAAAACCGAAAGCTAAGAAACGCCACAAATGAAGGCTTTCTTTACCCTGCTCGCACTACTGGCTTTCCTCCCCGTCCTCATCTTAGGTAGCCTCGCCGCCCAGCGTCTGGCCCCCAAAGCCGCCAAGCCTCCCGCCCCAGCATCCGTAGCTATTAACCACGGAGAAATCTCGACATATCTAAGTAACGTACCAACCCAATTATCTGCCCTAGCATACGATGCAGCTGGTCGACCCATTTGGGAAGGTCTTATCTATGAGTGGGGAATTAGCTCTACCAATTCCATAGGTGATCTCAAGCCCAACGGCAACTTGGCTATCTTCTCCCCCCAAAACGAAGGCGTCGGTGACATTTGGGTCAAGGTTTACACCCCCAGGGGTAAAAATGATAAATTCAATCCCCGCAATCCACAGGCTACAGGCTCCATCCGCGTCGTCGTCGCCTCCGCCCCCTCTCCCACCCCGACTCCAC
>MEXN01000001.1:139116-149939 GCA_001773695.1 Candidatus Amesbacteria bacterium RIFCSPLOWO2_01_FULL_48_25
GTTCTCTTCCCAAGTCAAAATCGTGATACTTGCAGTCTCCACGGTTACATACTCCCTTTCCCGCGCCATTTTTATTCCCACTTTTTCCAAATTCCTCACCTCTTCATCCACCCGATCCGAAAACCCTCCCTCAATCTTTTCCACACTAATTTTAATTTTCTCCTCAAACCTCACCAACACCTGAATTTTAGGATTTAGAATTTCGAATTTAGAGTTTTCTTTTATGGGCCACTCCCCGGGATACCTGATCCTCACCCCCGCCTCCTTATTCTGCCAAACTCTATCTAACTGATAACTGATCACTGGCAACTCATCACCGGCCCCCCCGGGCCCCTGTCCGTATTTATCCATCTCCGCATGCCGCCACTGGTTTAGATCCCATATAGAAAACCCCACCCCCAAGGCAATTGCCCCAGCCAACACTACTTTTCTAATCTTCACAAACTATATAATATATCACCATGGCCCAATACGCCTCCCCCGAACACCAACCCACATTTATCGAAAAAATCCGCATTTTCCTAAACACCAACGTTCCCTACTGGACAGCAACCGTAGTCCGTCTTTTTTTCGATGTCCTCAAAAGTACTGTCGCATTCATTAATCAAATGTTCCGTGACGCCGTCGGCAAATGATCCCCCCTCACCTCCAAAAAGACCTTCCCCCGCCCCCGCCCTTGCGCCGTTTACTGGGACCCAGTTTCATTCTTTTGGGCTTAGGGCTTGGCAGCGGCGAAATCATCCTCTGGCCGTATCTCACCAGTAACCATGGCCTAGGGCTAGCCTGGGCCATAGTCGCCGGTATCACCATGCAGTTTATTATCAATCTGGAAGTAGAACGCTACGCTTTAATTTACGGTGAAAGCGTTTTCGTCGGCTTCGCCCGTTGGTTAAAATTCCTCCCCGGCTGGTTTATCGCCACCACCTTTTTGGGCTTTGCTTGGCCCGGCATCGGCCTGGCTGGCGCCACCTTGGTAGATAATGCCCTGGGCAGTAAATCCTCTCTTTTAGTCGGGATTCTTTTATTCTTACTCATAGGTACCATTCTCACTCTGGGAAAACACCTCTACCACACCGTTGAAACTATCCAAAAATATCTCATCTTGGTCGGCACTCCTTTTATTATCCTATTAGCCCTATATCTAGCCCGCGCCACCCACTGGCAAGCCCTATTTACAGGCCTAATCGGTATCGGCCCGAATTATCGCTTTCTCCCTCCGGATATTTCTTTAGTCACTCTCTTAGGAGCCCTGGCTTTTTCCGGCGCCGGTGGCAACCTCAACTTAGCCCAATCCTGTTACATCCGCGACAAAGGCTACGGCATGGGCCACTACTCTCCCAAAATCGGAAGTCTCATTACCAATCCCACCGCCCCCCGCCATTTTTCCCTCTCCGGATTTTCTTTCCCCCTCACCCCCGGCAACCTCACCCGCTTCAAAAAATGGTGGCGTCTGGCCCAAGTCGAGCATTTTTTTATTTTTTGGCTACTCGGCCTGGTCACCATGCTTTCCCTCTCGCTTTTGGCTTACTCCACCGCCTACGGACGATCCAACAACCCCTCGGGCATCCATTTCATCCTCAATGAATCTTCAGCCATCGCCCGCTCCACCCTGCCCGTATTCGGTCCGTTATTTTTACTCGTCACCGGACTCATGTTGACTGCCACTCAACTCACGGTTTTGGACTCCACCAGTCGCATCATCACCGAAAATTTGCTGCTTCTTAGGCCCTCATCGTCTTCACCCGCCCCGAAAACTTATTACCTGGTCCTCTGGCTCCAAATCGCCTTTGGCATTTTCATCCTGCTTTTAGGCTTCGACCAGCCCCGTCAGCTTATTACCATTTCCGCGGCAATCAACGCCGTCACTATGTGTATTTATTCTGTCCTCCTTCTTATTCTCAACCGCACCCGCCTCCCCCCTCCCCTTCGCCCCGGCCTATTAAGAAGTTTCCTTTTACTGCTCACCTTCGTCTTCTTCGGCTTTTTCTCCTACCTTTCTATTCGCGGATAACCACCAAAAAGGGCCAGTTTCCCAGCCCTTTTAAAACAAAACACCAACTCTCTACTTCCCTCTCCCCTTTAACGCCGCTTCTACTAAATCCCGAGGTAGCGCTGCCGCGTTCGAAAGAGCCTTTCTTACCGCATCAACAGCATTTCCACCCACACTTTCTGCAGCATCTATGGCTCCATTTACTGCGCCGGATACTGCGTCAGACGCGGATACTCCCAAGCCTTCCGCCGCAGAGATAGCCTCCTCGACCACCGATACCGCAGCTAGGCCAACCTCCGTCCCCGCTTCGGCTGCTCCGGTCACGGCTCCGGTCACTACGTCTTTTACCGTACTCATCCCGGATGCGGCTACAGACCCTGTGTCTTTTACCGCCCCGGTAATTTGATTTTTAACCGCGGTCCTCAGTGCCGTCATCACATCATCCGCACCTTTTATAGCCGCCATTACCGCATTTTTTGCTTCGTCAATAATTTGTGCTATCAACTTTACCTCACCTCCTTTCTAAACGCCGGGTGGATACCTTTTGCGCCCCCCGACACTCATCACAATTACCGCCGCCAGTACCACCAATAGTCCCACTCCAAACAACACTCCTAAAATCCGGGTTACCCACGCCCCCAATCTTTCTCTCACGCTTTGGGCCTGCTCCTGATCCGCCGGCCGCTCCCCCTCACCCAGGGTCGGAACTACAGTCGGCCCGGGCGTCGCCGTCGGCTCAGCGATCACATCACTCGCCCAAATATTCAAGGGTTTCATCTCCCCCTGCATTAGTGCCGGCGGGAAAATCTTCCTCGTTCCCTCCCGCACTATCGGGCGATCCTCCGAAATATACACGCTGGAAAACGCCTTTTTCGTGCCATATTCCCCCTTCCCCACTCCTAAGCTTCCCAATTTAATCGGATCTCCCCCCTCTACCGGATTAATCCATACCGCGTAACCATACACAAATTGTTCCGGCGGGAAAATCATATCCCGGCAGCTCATAATCACTTTATAGTTACCGGAAGGCATGAGTACCGACGCCAAAAAACACCGCTCCCGCCGTCCCCGCAAGCTGAATATATCCGCCGTCCCCTCACTCGCCCCCACTCCTGTTGCCATCACCAGCCCCGCAGCTAAAAATACTCCCACCCACTTCTTCATACTTCACTCATTATATAGTCATCTTAGCCACTCAACAACCCCAAACCCTTCTCAATCGGGTCGGGCCCGACAAACAATTCCGCAGGTTTTGCCCCCATCTCCATCAGGTCATAGCATTTGTTGACAAAGCATACCTTTTGTGATACATTCCCCCCAGGTGAAAAAACCCTTCGAATGGAACCAGGAAAAAAACCAAATCCTCAAAACCCAGCGGGGAATTACCTTTGAGGATGTGGTCACCGCCATCGAAGAACAACGGGTTTTAAACTGCATTAATCATCCCAATCCCAAAAAATATCCCCACCAAAAACTCTTAATAATCGAAATCGACGGCTACGCCTACTTAATCCCATACGTCGAAGACGAACGGAAAATTTTTTTTAAAACCATTATTCCCAGCAGAAAAGCCACCCAACATTACCTCATAGATAAAAAATAACCATGCCCAAATACTACATTCTCGATCAGGAAGAACAGGAAATAGAAAACTATTTCGAAAAACACGGTTTTCCTCCCACGGTCAAAAATCTGGCTCAAATTAAAAAACAGCTCAAAGAAGCCGCCAAGCTGACCTTAGACAAAATTAGAAATATCAACCTCCGCCTGTCCGAAAGGACTGTGCACCAACTCAAATCCCGCGCCGCCCACGAGGGCATCCCCTACCAGACCCTAGCCGGCTCAATTCTCCACAAATACGCCTCCGGCCAGTTCGACAAATAATACCTAACGGCCTCCGCCCACAGCAGGATTTATTACCCCTGATCCCTCAAAACCCCCAAAAACTCTAGAGCATTAATAATCTTTGTCCCCCGGTACTCCCCCAATACCAACAGGTCCTCGTCTTCCGTCACTAAAAAATCAGCCCTGGCGACCTCAGCCGTCGCCACAAATTTATTATCTTTCGGGTCGCGGGAAACAAATGCCTCCTCAACTATTTCCACATAGGGGGCCTGCCCCAAAATCTCGATAATCTTTTCAAAATCCAGGTCTCTCTCCATTCGAAACTTCTTCCCCAACTCCGGCCGGTGTAATACCTCCAAAATCTCCTCCACAATCGGCTTGGACACAAACAGCTCATAGCTGTCGTGGCATTTAAATATCAATTCTCCCCACCTCCCGTGCGGATTGATCAAGCTCCTCACGAATACCACCGTGTCAAAAACCGCCTTAATCATGTCCCGCCCGTACCGCGGCAACCGCCTTGTCCACCACCTCATTTATCTCCTTTTCACTTCGCGTTCCCAATCTTTTACGCGCTCTTCCAAACTGGTCATACAGTCGCTTCAACCAAGCCGGATCGGGACGTACGCCAACGACACTCACTGGTCTTATCCGTAACTCGGACCCAACCACAGTCATTTGCAGCAAACTGTCCGCACTAATCCCCAGTTCCTCACGAAACGGCGCCGGTATAGTAATTTGTCCGCTCCTCAGCGTTCTGACGATCTGTGTCATATTACACAAATCATATTATAGTAATTATGTAATTTTGTCAAGAGCTTTGCGTGAGGTGCCCAACAATATCACCAACCACCCCGCCCACACCACCTATAACCTCCTCATTGCTAAATTCCAATATCCTTACCCCCAGTTGGCTCTTCCGCAATCTCGTCCATAGTATACTCTCAGCCTTAGTCGGGTTATTTCTGAGCAACTTTCGTCTACTCACCATTCTGGGGGCGTTAAAAATCAATCTTCTCCACACCAACTCAATATATCACCCCCATAATCCCCCTCTTACGGCGAAGTCACGAGCAAAGCGAGAATTTAAGAGGGGGAAACCTAAAGCAAAGCAAGGAGGGGGTGATATACCCAACAGATTGGGAGCCAATTGATCCACTTTGTTCCAGTTGACATGTGAGGCCCATAAGTATTATGGTCGCCTATAGTAACACGTTATTTTTTCTTCTTTTTTGCGTGGAAGGGAGGTGATAAAGAATAATGAAACGTACATTAATCGGGTTAATGACAGCGGGGACAGTAGCAGCCGTGGCCATCTTCGCCACCGGCGCCTTCTTCCAAGACACCGAAACCAGCTCAGATAACACCTTCACCGCCGGAAAGCTTGATCTTCAAGTTGACTTTGAAGGTTACTACAATGAACTAGTTGATGGCACACCAAACGCAGGTTCATGGACTCTCGCAGATCTAACTACTCAAAAATTTTTTAATCTCACGGATGTCAAGCCTGGAGATTTCGGCGAGGGTACAGTTAGCCTTCACGTCTTCGACAACGACGCTTGGGCTTGTGTGACCATCACACCCACAGCCAACGACGATATGGGGTGTACTGAACCAGAAAGTGGAGTGGATGCCACATGCGGTGATCCTGGACCTGGCGAAGGAGAGCTAGCCCAAAACCTAGTGTTCACAATCTGGGCAGACATCTGCAATGTTGACACTGCCGACCCAGGAGACAATGTATTCCAAGAACAGTGCGACATACCATTGACTCAAGGCTTCGGACCAACCAGTCCTGTAACTTGGGCTTTGGCTGATAGCGCCAACAACAACGTCTTTACAGGTGCTCCTGGCCCACTTATTGGCAGCAACACCTACTATCTAGGCATGGGCTGGACCCTACCTGGAAATACGACTGATATTGTCCAAAGCGACAAATATCAAGCGGATATCTCGTTCTACACAGAACAACATAGAAACAATCCTGGTTTCTTGTGTAATCCCGAATAGTAGCTTTTCTCCTCCCCGCCCGCAAAGCGCGGGAGGAGGATAGCCCTGTGCTCTCCCGCAAGGGGGGATGGTACAGGGCTGTGAAGGTAGTTAAAATTATCGGCAACATATTTTTCGTTCTCGTTCTGGCCATATCTGGCCTGTTTTTCCTGGCCCACTTTACAAAAGTCCTCCCTTTGCGGGTCTTTATCGTCTCCTCTGGTTCCATGGAGCCAGCCGTCAAAACCGGAGGTCTAGTCGTCGTCCTCCCCTCTAGTTCTTATAGAATCGGCGACGTCGTCACTTATAAAACCGGTCCAAAGGACACCACTACTCATCGACTTGTGGCTGCCGCAGATGGCCAATATAGAACCGCCGGCGACGCCAACAAAGCTCCAGACACCGGTGTCATAGCCAGCGACCAAATTTTGGGTAAGGTTATCTACTCTCTCCCCCAGGCCGGATATTTAGCGGCTTTTGCCAAAACCCCGCCCGGTTTCATCCTCTTCGTCATCGTCCCAGCAACGATCATCGTCTACGAAGAACTAAAAGCCTTAATCTCGCAGATCAAAAACAAACTCCCCTCTCCTAAAATAAGGAGAGGGGTTGGGGGTGAGGTATTGGGTCAAGGCGGAATCCACATAAAACCAGTCTTCGTCATTCTCCCCATCTTCTTTGCCGCCTTTATTCTCGTCACCGTCAAATCCATTTCCTATTTCTCCGACACCGAAACCAGCTCCCAAAACTCCTTCACGGCGTTTGTTACAACACCGACTCCATCTCCAACTTCCATTCCCTCCCCAACTCCTAGCCCAACACCAGTAGTTGCAAATCATCTAGTCATAAGTGAAATTCAAATATCTGGGGATGGCACCCATCTCAATGACGACGAATTCGTAGAGCTTTACAACCCAACTTCATCCCCAATTACCATGAGCAGCTGGCGACTCTCTAGAAAAAATAGTGCCGGTACTCTTGACACACTCGTCCTGACGTTAAATGGGACTGTACCTGCTCATGGATATTTCTTGATCACTGACGGCGATGGCTACAATGGAAGCGTCACTGCAAATGTCAACTATTCCGCACCCAGTAACGCATTAACAAACAACTATACCGTCCTCCTCTACAGCGACGCTGGTATCACGCTAGTTGACAAAGTCGGCTTCGGGCCCTCTTCCACTGATCCTGAAGGATCCACCTTCCCCTCAAACCCCTCCGCCAACGGCAGTATAGAAAGAAAAGCATATTCAACATCTGATACCACATCGATGACTTCGGGAGGCGATGCGAACAAGGGCAATGGATTTGACAGTGACAACAACTCCACAGATTTCGTTTTGAGAACTACATCTGATCCCCAAAACATTAGCAGTTCTACCGAAACACCATGAAAAAATTCTTAAAACTCATCACTATCTTTACTCTTGTTATCGTGGGAGCGGTAGCAGCAAACAGGTCGGAAAAAATCAATTTCGTCTCCACCGCCCAAGCGGTAGGCGACCTGACAATTAACTGGGGCGTACCCTCCGGTGACCCCATTTTTAATATCCCCAATTTCCTGCCTGGAGACGAGGAAACCGCCACGGTTATCATTAGTAACGGCGGCACTTCAAACCGCTCTCTTGGCCTGCGCATCGCCGATGTCACCGATCTTCAAAACCTCTCATCTCAAATTGATCTGGTCATTAAAGAAAACGGCATAGAAATTTTCAACGCTACTCTTTCCGATTTAATCGCCCAGGCTACTGAACCTGGCTTTCTCCAGTTTGACATTCTCCCCCCGTCCACATCCGCCACTTACGATTTTTTCGCCTCTTTTAACCCCGGCGCCGGGGACGAATACCAAGGCACGTCCGTAATTTTCGACATCATAATCGGTATCGCCTTCGATCTACCGGAAGCCTGCCGCGATATCGAATCCAGCTTTAATGGCCAAATTATTTTCGGCACCAGCAAGAAAGAAAACTTAAACGGCACCCCCCGAAATGACATCATCCTGGCATTTGAGGGCGACGATAAGGTCGAGGGCAACAGCGGCAACGACTGTATATTAGGCGGCCCCGGCAACGATCGCCTCAATGGTAACAACGGCCAAGACGTAATTTTTGGGGATGAGGGCGACGATAAGTTATACGGCAATAACCAAAATGACTATCTAGACGGAGGTCCTGGCACCGACCGCACCGAAGGCAACAATGGCACAGACACTTGCGTCAACTGGGAAACCAAACTCCACTGCGAACTTGGGCCTTGACAAACGTAATACACTTTAGTAAAACGTATTACATATGCTGCAAACCCTGGTTAGCACCAAGTATCAAGTGGTCATTCCCAAATCCATCCGCCGCCGGATAGGCATAAAGCCCGGCCACAAGCTGGACGTAGACCTGGTGGGCAACCGCATCACTCTCTCGCCTTCCCAAAAACTCTCCTGGCCCCAGGATTATTATCCTCTCGTCAAAGGTCTATGGAAACCAGGAGAAGCCGAAAAATATCTCGAAAACGAGAGAAGCTCATGGGACGACTGACAAATTTCATTACTTCATCCCAAACGGTCGCCCTGGACACGAACATTTTCATCCTCGCCTCCTCTCCCGATCGCTCCGGAGACACAGCCCGAAGTCTCCTTTCTCATCTCAAGGATGTCTCTCCTCACGTTTTTCTATCAGTCCTGGTGTTAGAGGAATTTTTCGTCAAAGTCTACAAACTCAAACAAGATAAAAGATCTTCTACCTTTATCAACTTCCTTACCCTCAATGGGAAGGCCACCTTGGTAGACATAAATCGCGACATCGCTCTTTTAGCTGGCAAACTCCGCGCTCTGCACTCCAGCCTCCGCACCCCCGACGCGCTCCACATCGCCACCGCCCTCTCATCCAATGTCGATTATTTTCTCACCACCGACCGCCGCCTCCCCAAAAAGATCGACCGCCTGTCCATAATCAGTCTCGTCTAACCCCCCGACTCCCCAACATCTTCACCCATGAAAATCCGGATCCTTTCTCCAGAAGCTCCTTTGCTTCCTCTCTCCCCGGTTCATCAAGTAAGGCCTTAATTACTACCGAAGCATCAACCACCTTCATTGTTCATACCTCATCTCAATCAATTTTTCACTCAAACTCAAACCTGGATTCTTCCTCGCCATCGCCTTGGCAAACTTGTCCAATTTTTTCCAAAAAACCTTCCTATCTGAATCCCTCTTCCGTTTAGATATCCTATCCCGCATCACCACCGTCATGTCAATAAATTGCTCTTACTCCATTCTCATCCCCCGCCTCCAGAGTATTCTTCTTCGTCTCCCCGCGGGACCCATATCCAAACATTGTGTTATCCAAAAAATTGTCTGTGTATTCGTCATCCAGCCCCATCCAGTGCCCCAGCTCGTGAATCATGATATTTTGGGCATCGTAAGAATTGGATAGCCCGCATTGGCTCAAACTCCAAGTGAATTTTTTATTCATCACCGTGTCCACGTCCGCCACCAGTCCTGTCGCGGTGTAATACCGCACATACGTTACCGCCAACGCCGACCCCTGTGTCCTCCCCCAGGTGATCACATTCTGCCAATCCAAAGCGCTTCTGGAAACCCCCGTCTCCCCGTCATATACAAAATTCACTTGGTTGCTTATGGCGGATTGCCACGGGCCAAAAGAGTCTTTCACGATAGTTCCCAAATTGCTGCCGCCCACACTCGACGGTACGCTCCCCACATTCAGTTTATATCTCCAATTACCCACCGGCAGTTTCCACCCCGCCGGCGCCACTAAATCATTCTGATCCGGATCCACACACGCCAGCGACTTGTCCACCACCACACCCGGCCGACCGGCCCGTGGTTCATACACAAACACCCTCATTCTCATGTCACTTCGTCCCGGCACCGGATAATCCCCAGCCTGTTCCGGCAAATCATCAGGTCCGTATGCAGCCACCGCAGGAACCATCATCAACCCCGCCAGCAAAAACCCTAATGCCTTTCGCATCAGAACATTATACACGACTGTCAACCCTACTTCTTGGCCATCATTTCCCCGCAAATTTTACAATCGTTCTTGTGGGTCGCGAATACGTAAACCGCCGACACTCCCACCACGATATATACCAATCTAGCCAGTCCCGAACCGGATCCCAAGAGAGCTTCCACCAAGTTAAAGTCAAACAAGCCCACCAGGCCCCAGTTAAGAGCTCCGACCATCGCCAGGGAAAATGTGATAACGTGCAATGCTTTTTTGTCCATCAATCCTCACCGCCTTTCCAAATACTAGCCTAACTTATCTAGAGCCTTTTGTAAAATCTCACGGTCACTCTTGTACGTCAACCCCCGCAACGCCGTCGCCACTGGCACCCACCCAGTCCACACAAATTCCCCATCGGGCTTCCCTCTTTTTCCCCCCGCAAACTCAGCCAAAAAATATCTCGCCTCTTTCGGCCCAAACTCATTTTCGTACCGTGTGCTCCCCACGTATTCTCCCACTCTCGTCCTAAATCCCGTCTCCTCCCGCGTGTCTCTCGCCGCCGCCTCTTCATCCGCCTCTCCCTCATGCACCAACCCCTTCGGCAATCCATAAAAACCCAAATCCGGGTGCTCTCCTGCTATTCCCCTTACCACCAACACTTTCACTCTTCCCCCACTCTCTTTAAACGCCACAACTCCCGCCGAAACTGCCACCCCGCCCTCTTTTTTAATACCCACCCCAGGCATCATTTTAACATATTCCCCCATAGTCCACGCCCGGCCTTCTTGACATACTACCCCGATCGATACCAATATTACACTTACACTATCATGTTTTCTTCGCTGGCTGCCTGTCTCCTGTTTTCCACTTCAGTTACCTCCGCCACCCCCAATCCCCAGTACCCGACCAGCCAGTACAATGTCGAATACCCCATATCAAAGCTCGGCGGCTGCGTCTCCCCCTCCGACTGTCAAATTTACTGTGCCGACCCCGCCCATCAATCAGACTGCACTGAATATAGCTCCCTCTTCACCCTCCTC
>MEXN01000001.1:149982-164827 GCA_001773695.1 Candidatus Amesbacteria bacterium RIFCSPLOWO2_01_FULL_48_25
GCTGCGCCTGGACCGGCTCGTACTGCCAATGTTCCCCTCCCACCCCCACTCCCTACCCTACCTCTATAACTTACACTCCTTATCCCACCCCCACTCATTATTACTCATCCTCCCCCTACCCCACTCCCACGTACTACTATTACTCCCCTTCCCCCACCCCCTATCCTACCTATTCCTCTTCCAACTCCGGCTCCGACTCGTCCGGCTCTTATTGCACCGAGCCGTCTGGTGGCTGTGGGGAGTACAAATACTGGGAAACCTCCACCTGCTCCTGCAAATCCATGGAAGACGCTTGTCGCCAACACTCCAATTGTACCTGGATCAACAACACCTGCCAGTGCTCCTCCTCCGTCCAGGCCGCCTCCACGGCATCCAACCGTTTCCCAATTGGTGAGCTGGGCAACTGCACCGATTGTTCGTCGTGTAGCCGGTTTTGCAATGCCTCTACGAAAAACCGCACCCTTTGCTTGGCCTACATAGCCAAAGAGGAGCAAAAGACAGAGCAATCAGAAACCATTCAACCACCCGCCCCACCCCTTATCCTCTCCCGCTTCGACAGCCCCTTAACTGGAAATCATGCCCTCTCCCTTCAAGGACTACCTGGATCCAGTATCGACCTTTATCTCCAATCTTTGGATTATCCCACCGAACCGTTGTTTCTCACCCGGCTCCCTGTCACCTCATCCCAACCCTTTACTTATTCCTGGAACACTACCGATTCCCCTTCCGGCCATTACCGCATCTTGGCCAAAACCTTGTTCTTTTCTCAATCCTCCCCCGCCGTCTCCACTCTCGAAGTCACCCTAGCTCATCCTCCTCCAGCCGATCAGCCCGCCCCGCAAGCCTCCGATATCGTTTTCCCCTCCCAGTTTAACCCCCAATCAGTGCCAGTCGCCAAAAATTTCCGGATCACCACTGTAGAAACTTTCCAGCCCCAGCCGGATTCCTCCGCCATCCGTTTTTCCGGCACCGCCCAACCCTACGCCACCATTACCCTCCTCATCTATACCAACCCCATCGTCGTCACCGTCACCGCAGACGCCAACGGCGTCTGGCACTACGACTTGCAAAAACCGCTCTCAGCCGGGAACCATACTGCTTACGTCGCCGTCACCACCTCTACCGGCGCCAAAATCAGAAGCGAGGCCAAAGGCTTCTCTATTATCGCCCCGGTCGCCGCAGCCGGGCAATCCGATCAGGAAGAAAGTTTCATCGTCGCTTCCGCCACAAGTTCCGCCCCCACCTCCCGCTGGCTCGTATATGCCGGGGGGGCAATCACTATCGCATTTCTTCTTTTTCTGGTCCTTTACACAACGCTTAGCCCCCGCACCCCGCCGGAACTTTCATGAAGTCCCAATTTGTCTACTCCCTGTTTATAATTCTTCTGGTTCCCACAATCTTAGCCCTCAACACTTTTTTTCTTCTCCGTTCCTTTCGCCGCGACTCAGATTTCGAACTCAACAACAAAGCCCTTCTGGTCGGATCCGCCATCGCCCTCCACAGCCGCGACCTGCTTTCCTCGCCCACCTCTCTCTCCGCCCAGCTGTCAGAATTAATCGCCCAAGTGCCGGAAATAAAAGCCATCGAAGTCTTTACCTCAACCGATTCCGGATTCACCTCTATCGCTTCCACCTCGCCCCCACCCTCCCGCTTGTCCGACTCGGTTTTAAACTCCCTATCCTGGGGCAATAATCAGGCCTACTCCAAACAGTTCATTACCGACTTCCCTCCAAATGGCTCCCAGCGAGTGTGGCTAGTCGCCACCCCGATCACCGGTCCGGACGGATCAAAACTCGGCCTGGTCAATCTGTACCTGTCCGCCAAAGATGTCGACGCCATCACCACCCGCTCAACGAGTGACGCTCTAGTTATCCTAGCCGTCTCGATAGTTATCGTCCTCCTGCTACTACTTAATCACTTCCACCTCTTCCAAATCTCCGTCCTTTTCAAAAAACTCAAAGAAATTGACCAGCTCAAGGACAATTTCATCTCCATCGCTTCTCACGAACTGCGCGCCCCGCTCACCTCAATAACCAACTTCGCCTACGTTTTAGAGACCTCTCCCGCCCTCTCAGCTGACTCCCAGCTAAAAAAGGCAGTCTCGGTTATAACCGGTAGCACCGATCGGCTCAAAAACCTGGTAGCAGATATGCTGGACGTCTCCCGTATCGAGCAGAACCGCGTCACCCTAAACTCCTCCCCCCAGGATTTACCCGCTCTCATCTCGGCCGTCGTCTCCGAATTACTACCCCAGGCCGCAGCCAAACAACTCAAATTAGAATACACTCCCCCATCCCAACCGGCAATTATCGTTTGCGACCCAGATAAGATGCGTCAAATCCTCACAAATCTTATAGGCAACGCCGTCAAATATACACCCACCGGCTCCGTTACCATCTACCACCAACTCACAAAAAATCGCCAAATCAAGACCTTTATCGCCGATACCGGCATTGGCATCAGCGCCGAGGACCGCCCTCGTCTGTTTACCAAGTTCTTCCGGGTTCAATCGGACCAGACAGCATCCATTCCCGGCACGGGCTTGGGCTTATGGATCACCAAGCAACTCGTCGAAAAAATGTCCGGCCAAATAACCGTCGACAGCATCGAAAACAAGGGTTCCCAATTCACCCTCATCTTCCCCCTAAATTCCCCACATCCAACCGCCAAAAACAATTAACAGCATCCCAGCCGAAAGCAGAAGTAGCGTCGGCCATGCCTCCCCTGACACCGGTACCACTGGGGTAGTGTTACTCCCCAAGTCCGCCAGAAGCGCGGCAGTTGGTGTGGCCGTCGACCCGCCGCCCACGCTTGGTGTCGTCGGAGTCGGAGTACCAGTAGCCGCGATACTGGGCATGGCCGTCGGGACGGAAGTCGGATTGGCAGTCGGAGTGCTCGTCAGCTCGGGTATCGGTGTCGAGGTGGGCACAGGCACCCCTGTCGCGGTCGGTACCGGGGTAACAGTCACCGTCGGCACGGGATCACCCCCCACGCCTGTTGGTGTCGGAGTCGGAATAGGCGTCGGAGCTACAGTCACCGTCGGTACCGGGGTAACAGTCACCGTCGGTGTAATCCCACCCCCGGCACAAGATAAGTTAGCCTCGTATGGCGTATTCATCCCCGAAAATCCCCCAGCCGTCACCGCTTCCACCACGTATCTTCCGTCCCCTCTGTACCACACCCCACTTTGTGCCACCCATTTGGCCACCGGGCCGTCATAGCCCCGCCACACCAAATTTACACTCGCCCGTTCCCCGTTTGGCCCAACCATGACAGCCGTCCCAGACGAATCAGCCAGTCCCTCTGGGGCAGATGGCAGCACCACCAACATTTCTTCACAGGTAACGTGGCTAATACGCAGTGCCAGTCCCAGCCTAGCCCGGGTTTCTATCTCCTGCTGCCGTTTCACCAAATACACTCCCACCGCCAGAGCCACAGCCAGTATCACTACCACTACAAGTCCCGCCAATTCCTTCCGGCCTACCTCATATCTCCCAATCCTCATCCATTAATATTACCCTATTGCCAAGCGGTCAAGCACTCCACCATTCTAATCAAGCCCTCATCTCCTGCTCCCAAAGCCCGTGCCAATTGTCGCAACTTTCCCTCCCAACTCCCGTTTTCGATCACCTCGTCCGGCCAGGGTAACCTCCCCTCCGCCAAAGCCTGCACCTGAGCCTTTCCAAATCCCGTTTCCTTCCTCAATCGCGCCTCCGCTATTTCACCCATCCCCAGGCTATACATCCCCAGTGCTCCTATCGCCTGTACTCGCAGTCTCATCCCGTTTTCTCTTGGTTCCCAGTACCGACCCTCACGGTCTCCTCCCTCCTCCACCAATACCACCCCGGGGTACTTAGGATCGAAATACTCAAACCTCACTACCCCCATATCCTAAAAGTAAAACCCATCATAAATAAACTTCAACCCCACCAAGATAATTGCCCCGGCCACCACTTTTCTAAATTTCCTCTGGGGAATTTTAGCCACTATCTTCTTTCCCACATACGACCCGGCCAACGCCAGGACTAAAAGTATCGGGACATACCCATAAAACCTCTCCTCCCAATACCCCTGCGCTAGATATACCGGGATCCGAGTCATATCCACCATCAGTGCTACAAACGCCGCTGTCGCCACATATTTTTCTTTAGAAAGATTAAATCCCGTCAAAAACGCCCCCCGCAGCGCCCCCCCCGTCCCAATTAGCCCCGCAAAAAATCCCGAAATTCCACCTCCCACCACCCAAGCTACCCCAGTCGGTTTCACTCGCAGTCCATCACCCCCAAAAGTACTCCATCCATAAAAAACCAAAAAAACTCCCAATATTCCCATCAGCAGCTCCTGGGGCACAAACTCCACCGCTCCCGCCCCCAAAACCGTAAATACCACACTTGGCAAGCCGAACTTAGCAATCATGTTCCAATCCCACCCCCGTCTAAAAAAACCCACCCTTCCCAAATTTCCAAACACATGGAATACAGCTACCAGTGTCAAAGCCGCCCTAAAATCCACAAACATCACCGCCAGCGGTAAAAATATAGTCGAGGACCCAAACCCCGCCACCGTTCCCACCACCTCTGCCCCAAAGGCTGCTAAAAAAAGCGCTGCCATCTCCATCCCCTAAGCCTAAGGCCAAATCCAGTATTTGACAAAGGGTAAAACATAGGTCTACACTTATTATTGGTGGTCAAAACATTTTTAAGTTATCGCAGGCGGGCAGTCAGTTATTTTAGAGATCACGTCGAATACAGTGCCGCCGTTCATGTCCTGGGCGGTATTGGCCTGGGAATCCTCCTCGCCTCCCCCATGGCTTTCCCCCATCCCGTCCGTTGGGCAGGAGTTCTGCTCGGCTTAAGTCTAGCCGGCCACCTCTACGCCATCGCCTCAGTGAAGCCAGCCAAAAGATAAGTGTTGAATTCGTTTCAGATAAAGATCATCGCCCTGTCTGCCATGGTTATTGACCACGTCGGCATGTTCTTTCTCCCAGATATTTCCCTCTTCAGAATGGTCGGCCGAATTTCCTTCCCCCTGTTTGCCTGGCTAGTGGGCAACGGCGCCCACCACACCAAAAACATTAAAGCCTACGCCACCCGGCTGCTTATTTTCGCCCTCATTTCCCAAATTCCTTATTTGGCCGCCAACCGCCTTGTCGTCGATGGTTTCTTCCGCCTAAACATTCTCTTTACTCTATTTCTAGGCACAATCGCAATTTATTTTCTCAAAGTCGGGATAAACCCCGTTCTCAAATGGGGCGCACCGCTTGTTTTGGCCGTCGTATCTCATTTAATCCAAGCCGACTTTGGCTTCACCGGAGTCCTCATGGTCGTAGCCTTCTATGTTTTTTATCGCCACTTCCGTAAAACTTCTCTCGCCCTATCTGCAATTGCCCTGGTCAATTTAATTGCGTCCGCCAAACCAGGCGCCGGGATAATCAGTGTCGACATCTCCCAAGTCATTGGCCTTCTAGCCCTACCCATCATTTGGGCCTACAATCAGCAACAAGGCCCGAAAGCCAAACATTTGTTCTACGTCTTTTACCCCACCCAATATATCTTGCTATACGCGATCAAGCTGCTCCTCAAATCTCGAGCTGTTTAAGTTTCAATACCAATGTTTCAATCCGGTCAAGAGCCTTCTCTGTCTTTTCGTTTTCCTTACCCGAGCCGTCTCCTGATGCGAAACTCAAAGCAAATCTTATCGACTTAAGATTCCTAAAAACATCTCTATTCAATATTCTTCTTAGTAAATGCCCGACTTTTTCCGTATCCGAACTTTGCATCTGTCCCGCCTGGAAATTTTTGAGAATTTTCCCCAAGCCGATAGCATCTAGTTCCAGCTCAGCCCACGAAGCAAAAGTCTGTAGTAAATAAAGTTCACCCTCAGAGATAGTTCGGGGTTTAGTGTCTTTTATGCAAAAAACCCCTACCCTTTTTTCACCCAAGGAAAAGAGCGGTATACCAGCATAAAAACGAATAAACGGTTCACCTATAACCATCGGGTTATCGGCAAACCTAGAATCCAATTTGGTGTCCACAACTACGAATGCGTCTTTCTCAGTTAGTAGCGCGTGCCCGCAAAAAGAAATTTGTCTTGGCCTTTCCTTCTCAGATACCCCCTGGCACGATTTGAACCATTCGCGATCGGAATCTACTAAAGTCAAGGTAGAAATCGGAACCCTGAAAACTTTAGTGGCAGCCGAAGTAATAATGTCGAATCTCTCCTCGGGCGGCGTATCCAGAATATGCAACCCCTCCAAGGCCTTCAATCTTTCCAGCTCATCGCCAGGAATAGGGGCCGGCAACATACCCAAATTATATATTATCTGGCAACCCCATTACCCTTTTTATACGCTGCCGCCAGACTCTGAAGTACTCTCCTTACATCCCCCACGCTTGTTTCCCAAGCCACCGTTCCCTCAACCCTATCAAAAGTCTCCTTGTCTTTGGCAAATAACCCCCTCACCCCCGCCAACGCCATCTCGCGAAAGACTTGCACCGTCGGGTTTTCTTCAAACGGGTAACACGATCTGCAGCCATTCCTATATACCATTCCCCAGCAGTGTCCACCTATCGAGCAACTCCTACATATCAAGTCCGGTTCTCTCCCAGAAACTATCATCGTGTGTTTGTCTGGCAAGCTCAAAAACACCAAAGCCGCCGCTATCATACCTTTTCGGTTAGCTTCCCACCCCCCACGTCCCCACCCCCAAACATCGAACCTATAAACTTCGTTTTCTTTTTCCATTACCTTCATTACCTTGTCCACGACTCGCGCTATCCCAAGCTCATGTTTCATGGGGTTCTTTTCTCTCCCCACCCCCACTACCATAGCTATCGCCACCATTTGGTCACGCAAATTGTGCGGTTTAGCTGGATACGGCTCTCCCGCCAAAACTCCCTCGATTCCCCTCCGGGACATCTCCGTCAATTGCCATCCCAATATCTCCTTCTGCCATCCAGCCTCCTGTTTGCGTCCCATAGTTAGGAATTGTATCACATCACTAATCTACAAGTGTCAATGCCACACCTCTGTTGTTTACTCTCCCGGTCCTGCCTATTCTGTGGATATAATCCTCACGCGTTTCCGGCAGATCAAAATTTATTACATGAGTTACTCCCTCCACGTCCAATCCCCGCGAGGCCACGTCCGTAGCCAGCAACACCTTAACCCGGCTGCTTCTAAACGACTCCAAAGCCCGTAGTCGTTGTCCTTGGCTTTTATTGCCATGAATAGCCGCCACATCAAAGCCCCGAGAGCCCAAATCCCGGGCCAACCTTTCCAAACCAAACTTAGTCCTCCCAAATACCAAAACTTTGTTAAATCCGTCTTTAATTAGCAGATCATGAAGCACCTCAATTTTTGCTTTCCCATTGGTCTTAACAATATTCTGGGCGATGTTTGCCATACTGGTATTCGTCTCGATTTTTATCGTTACTGGGTTCCTCAAAAATCTCCGGGCCACATTTTGGACATTGTCGGGCATAGTGGCGGAAAAAAATGCAAAATTGCGTTCTTTCGGAAGTTGCGAAATAACCCGAGTCATATCATGAATAAAACCCATATCCAGCATCCGGTCCACTTCATCCAGCACGACACTCCCAAATGTGGAAAAATTAATCTTCCGGTTTTTTTCCAAGTCAATAAGCCTCCCCGGAGTTCCCACCGCAAAGTTAGGGTTTCTCTGTAAACCCCTGATCTGAAATCCCATCCCCACCCCCCCGATGCATAGAGTAGAAAAAACATTCATCCCCGAAGTGAGGTGTTTCAATTCCTGTTCGGTTTGTGCAGCCAGCTCCCGAGTAGGTGACATAATAAGCACCCGTTGGGACTTATCCCCCATCACCCGATTAATAAGCGGTATCAAAAATGCGGCGGTTTTCCCAGTCCCAGTCCCAGCGATCCCGACCACGTCCCGACCGGACAGTAAATGCGGTATTGCCTGGTCTTGGATCGGAGTCGGTGTTTTATATCCCCGGCCCTCAATATTGCGCAAAAGTTGTGAGTGAAGAGAAAAACCCAAAAAAGAGTTTTTAGCTACATATGGACCGGACTGTTGTCCCGACGGCCGCAAAGTCGCATCTCTCACCAGAAACGTCGGATCAAAAGACCTGACTCTCCTAAACGAACGCTGATTACGATTGAAACCCACAAACCTGTCTAAATAAGAGTCATCCAAAACCATTTTCAGAAGAAAGATACGGTAAATCAAAAATCAAGTTTCTTGAGGTATCTTTATCTTGCCTGTTTGAATACAAATCGAATTTAAACAGATTTGTTAGTTCAAACCTGTCTCCCTATTATAGCACTCCCCTCCCTCCCAGTCAACTATAGGGTTTCTTCCCCAGTCCAGATCTGTCCGCTCTTCAAAAGCGTCTGATGATCCAAAGACCAAGGATAGCCCACAAACGCCACCGGAACCGAAAGAAAAGTGTCTGGATCAATTACTTGAAAATGTATATGTGGTATCTTGGCCACCCATCCACTTCTTCCACTCAGAGCAATTACCTCTCCAGCCGCAACCATCTGGTGACCACCAACCACCGGCGTGCCTCCCAAATGAGAATAATACCCCCTCGTTCCATCTTTATGCTCAATGACTATTTGGTTTGTAAAGTTCCGGCCGGGATTATTCCCCACCTCCGGATCCAGACCTTCGTAAAACCATTTCCCTGTTAATAACGCCAGAAGTACCACTCCCGCCCTGGCCGCCAGCACTTCGGTTCCAAAAGGCAAGGCAAAATCCACCGCATAGGTCAGGTCAAGGGTAGGACTGTGTCGAAAGTGGCTCCATGGGCCACGACTCCCCTGCGAAATCCGCACCTGGTGTTTTGCAACGTCAAAAGGCAAACTGTATTCAACTCCACCTGCCATACGCAGAATTTTACAAGCCCCACCACCAAATATCAAACTATAGGATTTTATCCTAGGTAGCGGGGAGTGTGCAATAATATAATAATCAAACTCATCCTGATCCTTCTTATTTCCTTATTAATTTTTGGGGCCGAATACGTTCGAGCAGCCGAGTTAGATATTAATGTCTGGATTACTCACTACGGCCAATCGACAAGTAATGGCGGAATCGATGGTGATTTCAACACCGACGGCATGGTAAACGGCATAGATTACATTGTCTTAAGAACCACGCCCCCCAATCTGATTACCGATCCAAACGCCGTATTTACAATCCCCCAAATCGCCAAACCCGCATATTTGTCCCCCATTACCGACCCCGTCTTCGGCACAAAAATCATCCGCATAGCCGGTGACACCGGATCAGCAACGGGAGTTGCCGGCCTGACCACCTGGCCGGCCGACGCTCGTCACCACTACTCAAAAGACCAGCCCTGGAGTGTGGATGGGGCCTACATCGCCCTCGACACTTCACCCCAAATTATCTTGGATGGCACTACTTACCAACCGCTAAAAGTCTGCAACGGCGGCGATGACCGCTGGAACCCCAACCCGGCCCGCGCCCACGAGCGCATAGATGCCGGCGGCAACACCATCAAATTGCGCGATATGGACAGCTGCACCGTTACCAAAACCATTACCTTGCCCTTTTCTGTTATTAACTTCGGAGCTAGCGAAGGCAACCCCTCATTCGACGGCAAGTTTGCCGTTCTCCACAATTCGACTAGTATGTTTGCCGTCAACATCGAAACCGGCCAAATAGGGCCTGTTGTGGATATTGCCAGCTGCGGCCTTTCAGCCGGTTGCACCGTGGATTGGACATCGGTTTCACCTTCGGGCAATTACGCCGTGGTCCAATATGCCCCCGATATTCCCCGTGTTTATAACCTCAACCGGACCACGCTGGTACTTTCTCCCCGGCCCATGCCCGCCTCCGCTCTCGAGTGTACCTCGTCGGCAGGCATCCCGCACGACCGCAACCAAGGTTACATCCTCGGCCTAGGCCACGCCGATATGACCCTCGATCCGTTTGATAACAATAATGATGTCATCATTGGCCAACGGCGATCCACCGGCAGTCCCCATTATTGCACCGCCAGTAGCTCCATGGGCAGCGTCATCAAAGTCCGTTTAAACGATGGAGCGGTGACCAGCCTTACCAACCCAAGTAATGAGGCCAGTTCGCACCATATCTCTACCCGCAATTACACCCGACCGGGCTGGGTCTATGTCACCTACTTTATAGGTTCAGGCAAACGTTTTTCAAATGAAATTATTGCCTTAAAAATTGACGGCAGCCAGCAAGTCGAACGCTTTGTTCACACTCACAGTTCATCTTCCCCGTATCGCAACGAAGAGCACGGGGTTCCGTCTCCGGATGGCAAACGCATCCTGTTTGCCTCAGGTTGGGACGCCAACTGTGACTCAGGCTGCGGCACAAACACCAACCCCCAAGCGTACGTTGTTGAATAGGTTCTATTGATAAGTTACGACGAGTTTTGCCGCTTTTGTGGCCCCCCCATTATACGAATAAGCAGTTCTATGCCCGGTTCCCGTCACCACAATCGCCAAGGCATTCCCGCTCACCCAACCTGGCCTATTGATAATTTCTCCAATAACCGGCGCCAGATTTGGCGTCTGGTAATTCACCCCTACAGTCCATACGGGAACAGTATTCCACGTTACCGACGATAGAGTTTTTGCCCTGCCGCTGACATCAAACTTGGCTGTAGTAAATGCCGGCGCATTGTCAGTCGCTTGTCCATAAAAAGTAAGATCAGTCGCGTCAGGCTGCGTTTCCTTTGCCACAAACTGGATGTACGCATCAGTAATTGTCGCCCCCGTCGGGACACTAACACTGGCAAAACGCATCCCCACAGTCTGGATCTTTGTCCCGTCTGCCGAAAACTCCAGGTCGGTACTGGTTAAAGATATCGATCCTTTGGATGCATTTTCTTCAGCATCATCGCCACTTGTTGCAACTTGTATAGTCACCGTGGTGCTTCCGCTTGCGGGTGTCGGTGTGGGAGTCGGGATTGGGGTACTGGTTGGTGTGGGGGACGGGGTCGGTGTCAAAGTGGGAGTGGGAGTTGGTGCATTCGGGTCGGTGGTATACGTCACCACCAGCTTTGGCGCCAGCGTAGGCACTCCCTCAAATGCTTCCGCCGTTCTATGGCCCGTACCGGTCACTATAAATACCATCGCACTCCCACTCATCCAACCTGGCCTATTTACCACCTCCTGGACAACCAAAGATAGATCTGGTGTTTTATATTTCTGGCTGACAGTCCACACTTCTATATCGCTCCAAACGGTGGAACCCAGCGTTTTTAGCCTGCTGTTGATATCGCCGCTTGAAGCCGTAAATGTCGCCGGGTCATCTGCCGCCTGGGCGTAAAAAGACAGATCCGTAATATCCGTCTGTTGCTCGTCAGCTGTAAATTCAATAACTGCATTGGTTATTATTGCCCCTTGGGGGATAGACAAATCTGTAAAACGCATCCCCACAGCCTGGGTCTTTGTTCCGTCTGTCGTAAACTCCAGGTCGCTGCTGGTCAAAGACATCGATCCGCTCGATACGTTTTCTTCGGCATCATCGCTCCCCGTCACAATCTGTTTGGTAATAATAGTTGTCGGACCACCCGGCGTCGGAGTTGGAGTAAGTGTCGGCATTGGAGTGGTACCCGTTGGTGTCGGGGTTGGTGTGGTAACCAGTCCATACTCATATCTTCCCAAATCCGGAGCCGCCCCCGCATATTCGAAAGGCCCAAGATTGACAATTGTTTCACCATTAAAAATAAAGCTCGCGGTTCCCGCGTCTACCGCCGGGCTTCCTGCCCCAGGCATATAATTTAAATCGAGCAGTGGATCTTGGAAAACTGTTGTTGGTAAATCAACATTGCTGCTTGTGTAATCCGTCCCATTCCCATAGAAAAGATTGTAAGAAACGGCCGATCCCCCATCGACGTTTTTCATGCCCATAGTTGTGTTGCTGGAGACAATATTATTAACTGCCGCCAAATTGTCGCCACCCGTTATACCGTAGTTGTTGCCGACAATTGTATTGTTCACGACCTGCACTCTTTCGGGAATACTCGCTCCGCTGTAATCCTCTATGGTATTTCCCCCATCCATGATCCCAATACCTGCGAATGCGCTATTTGCCAACACGTTTCTTTCAATGTGTATCGTGTAATCGGACGGCTGGTCATAATCAATTAGCTGTATTGCGTCTTCCCGGGCCCCCGTAATCTTGTTTCCGCGGATATAGATGTGCCGCATTGGCCCCGCGTAATTAAACAGCCTGGCCTCAATTCCATCATCGCTCGTATCTATACAGGTATTATCTTCGATATATCCACCGGTTGGTCCGTCCAAGTCAATGCAATCGTCCCCTCCCCTCTCAATGTAATTTCTCCGTATTACTCCACCCACCCTTTCCCAACTTATCTTATCACCACCGACATTAATAAAACGGTTGTCCACGACTTCGGTGTTTTCAGCGTTTGCGACAAGCCCGTTAGTTCCCCCCGTAAAAGTAAAACCGACAACTTTAGCCCCGCTACCCGTCAATGTTACATCCACAATCGGAGTTCCGCCGTCCAAAACCGTTGTGTCAACAAAATTAGCGTCTCCGGTAATGGAGAAATGGGAAGCCAGAGTAACGGCTTTTGTCATACTCAATCCGCCGGTATACGTCCCCGGAGAAACAAGGACCGTGTCACCCGGTTGGGCAGCATCGAGAGCCGGTTGAATGGATATGTAATCACAACCACTTGAACAAACTGTAATAGTGTTTCCCGCAACCTGCCCAAAAGTTCTTGAAACCCACGGAAAGAATACCAAAAAAACCAGGCTGCCAAATATTAGAACCCGCCGGCTCATATCTAGCCTATATTACTCCAAAACCTCGTCACATGCTTCATGGGAGCCTTCGTGCAACTTAGCAATGGTGCTATAAACCTCCCCAGGTGGGACCGGAATAGTGTCAATAAAGGCAACCAAGCCCGGCATCCCATCGGGAAACTCCTCCGATGACCCTGGAGGTGAAATTGCCGCTGCTTCCTGCCCCATGCAACTGGCCTGCTCATCCGGCCCGACTGCAAAAGCCGGAAGAGCGCTTGTCACCAAGAATGCTACAGTCGCTCCAATTGTCTCAAATTTCTTAATCATTTTTTTTCACCAACCCAATGCCTTAATCACTGAGTCCGCACTGGCGTACGTTCCTTCAGGCAGCATTTTTGAAAACTCTTTTTTATCTTCTGGCGAAAAATCAGATAAGCCATCGCACTCAGCCAAAAGTTCTGCCCGAATAGCGGGATATTTTTGATGATTTTTAAGGTGGTCGATTGCTCCTACTTTATTCATCACAAATCATTCACCTCCTATTTCTAGTTGCAGCTGTTGGAGATAACAGTATCAGGAATTACTCCCGCCTGATGGGCATTAATCTCCCCCCCGACTCCAAAGTGGTCATCAGCTCCAAGGCTAGTGGCAACCCCCGAAATAAACCCACCCCAGCCAGCACCAGACTCGAACTCAAAAAAACTGCCAGGGTCTGTCTCACCTTCTGTGGCATAGCTGGATATGTCGTGACCGAAACACCCCTGCACCGCTGGTTCAGCCGCAAAAGTGGGAAGTACACTTGCCGCAAACAATGCTGCCGCAACTCCGATCATTTTTAATTTCTTAGTCATCAAGTCACGCCTTTATAGGTTAGCCAAAAAAGATTATCAGTAAGAGAGATTACAAATATTTTGTGGGTCAGATTACACCTGGAACTTACTTTCCAGGCGTGAGAGACTTTTAACGACAAGAAGACGGCGGCGCCGGGCAAGGAGTCCCTCTTTCTCCAGCTTCTTAAGCTCAATGCTGGTGGTTTCGCGAGTAAGACCGCTCAGATGAGCGATGTCCTGATGGGTGAGAGGAAGCCGGATAAGAACAGAGGAACGGTAGGGGGAGCCAAATCGCAAGGCGCAAATATGAAGTGCAGTGGCAACACGAGCGGAAGCGGAACCGGAAAAAAGATGCTGCAGGCGGGAGAGAAGACTATCCAAACCGGTTAAAATTCTTTGGGTGAGGACAAAAAGGGCGTCAGGATGGGACTGAAGATAGGAGAGAACCAGATTCTTGGGAGCACGGCGAAGGCGGACCTCAGTCAAAGCCTGATAATAATAGATATTGGGAGAAGAAGTTATGGCCCAGATCATGGGAAAGTACGCACCAGGGCGAAAAATATTCAAAGTCAGCTCACGGCCGTCGGCAAGAAGGGAATACATCCGCACATAGCCGGAGTAGATGTAGTAGATACCAAGAGGTGGATCTTCGCTCCTGATAAGAGTTTCGCCTTTGCAATATTTCAAGACGGGAAAGGGACGAAAGAGACGCAGGAGTTGAGTAGTAACCAAATCTGACATACCGGCCACCAGTATATACCCATTTAAAAGGTTATTTTTACGACCTTGGCAGTACCCAAAATACCAACCATATTCCCATCGGCATCCCTGTCAAACCTGGCACAAATCTCAACCGGAACTTTCTCCCCATTTTTTTTGATGACCTCCACCATCAGAATATCGGTTTTCGTACTGTTTTCCCCCATTGCTCTCTCCATCCCCTCCCTCTGCTTGAGATAGGACTGTGGTGTTAACACTTGCTTTACATTTATTCCAATTAACTCACCAGGTTCATAACCAAACAAATCTTTAACCGAAGGACTCACATAGGTTATTCTGTCATCAAATCCAACCTTCCCCAACACCACCACAACTTCAGTCTTATTCATTTTTCATATCGGCTTCCATCTTACTAAAAGGTTATAAAAGAATTTAAAGACCTCAACCACAAAAAACATCGAGATTGATAGCCCTATCGCAACCAGCCAATAGGTTAATTCTAGTTCTTTAATCTCAAAAAGCTGTCTGGTAAAAGGAGT
>MEXN01000002.1 GCA_001773695.1 Candidatus Amesbacteria bacterium RIFCSPLOWO2_01_FULL_48_25
AGAAAGGAGAGAGGACACCTGAGTTTAACTGCCATTTGCTGGATCCGGCAGTGATATCAGAGGTGAGGGCAATGGTGCCACCGTTATTGGGAAGGGTCCAGGTCCTGTCTGCTGAAAGATCGGCTGAGGTCAAGTTACCGGTGAACTGAGTACCTGAGGCGGTGGGAGGAGTAAAAGTTAAGAGATCGGCGGTGGCTGCTGCATTACTGAACATGGTCAAGACACCGGAACGATTTAAAGACAGGACCCGGGTACCGGAAGCTGAGGCGGTAAAGATATCTTGATCGCCTGTTTCGTTAAATGAAACTAAAGCTTTACCTGCTTCGGCACCATTTACTTCAAGTTGATGAACTGTTGATGTATTCCCGCCTATTACGACTCTGTCTGATGTGGTGGTGGGGTACAAATTACCACTGGCGGAGGTCCAGGTGTTAGTTGCGGCCGCTGCCCAGCTGGGTAGGCCGGAAGAAACCGAAAGGACTTGGCCAGCTGAGCCGATGGCGAGCTTTGAGAGTGTGTTGGTGGCTGAGGCATAAAGGATGTCCCCGGTAGTATAGGAGGTGATACCGGTCCCACCTGCAGTTGGCCCGATGGTGGAGACGTTGATAGTGAGTTTTTTGTCGGTGGAGTTGGTGGATAAACTGATGTTGGAGCCGGCGGTAAAAGTGAGAGAGTCGGTGGCTGATCCGGCGACAATGTCATTTTGACCTGAAACCTTGATGGTTTTGAAAGAGTCGGAGGTGGTGACAGTGGAGCTTATTGTGGTTCCGGAGATGCTAATTCCTGTTCCCGAAGTGAGACTTATTGGTCCAGTTTGACCTTGAAGTGAGAGGACTCCAGTATTGGTGATAGTGGGTGTTTGGCCTGGAGAAACGCTGATACCAGGGCCGGCAGTTAGAGAGTAGATGATGTTGGGTGCGGTCAGTTCTCCAGAGACTGTAGCGGTGGAGGCGAAGAAAGCGGGGACATTAACTCGGAAGGTTGGACTGGTGGCAGAGGACTCGGACGCTAATACGACTCCATTGGTTGTAAGAGTATCCGAAATTGATTCCGGGGAGACTAACTGGTAGTCCGGACTGGAAAAATTAACCGCAAGGCCAGTAGCGAGCGTATTTAGAGTTTGCGGTAATTTATTAACAAGCGGAATAACTCTGTCCTGATATGTAATCAGAGTAATGGCTGGAATGATAGCAGCAATTAAGAAGGCAAATGCGGGAATTAGATGAGAAGATAGGTTGGGTTTGGTGGAAGCTGGCGAAATCGCAGCGAGTTGCTCTAGAGCGGTCGGGACCAGAGTGGGAATGGGCTGAGGCTTGGGAAGGGTAAAATTACTGATTTGGGATGAGGTATATCGACGTTGGTTGCCTGGAGTACGATTGGGAATGAGGAAGCCTTGCTTTTCCCAACGACGGAGAGTTTTGGTGGAGACCTTTAGGATCTGGGCTGCCTGAGCGATGGTAAGGAAAGATTCTGGTTCAAGTGTAGGCAGGAAGTTCATCTTGGACATAGTTGGACTTTTGAATTTGAATGTCCAAGTATGTATCTATTATATTTAGCAAAACGGCATATCTGTCAATGGCTAAATTGTTATTAAAATGGTCTTGACTTGGGAGATGGGACTTTGTAGGCTGGAGTAGTGAATATTACTTGGTTTGTGTTGATGGTTTTACCTTTCGTGTTTGGATCCGTGCGTGTTTATGCTCAGGAATATAGTTCCGGTTACGCAGTGGGAACAGAAGTTAACGAAGAGACGCTTTTGAATGGTGACATTCTCTGCACAACGAGAGAAGGTGTCAAAAAGTGCGTTGGTGAGTATAATCCAGATATATTTGGAGTGTATGCGGTTAATCCTGCGGTAAATCTTGATATGTCGGATATAATTCCCAAGAGCGTACCTGTTATACATACTGGTAATGTGTCGGTTAGAGTGTCTGCGGTAAATGGTGCGGTTATAATTGGTGATTATATTTCGACTTCATCTGCCCCGGGTGTGGGTCAGAAGGCTACTAGAGGCGGAGTGGCATTGGGTGTCGCGTTGTCTGAGTTTGATTCCGCGGATAAGCAACAGGTGGGCTTGATTCAAGTTGCTATTAATATTCGGCCGGTAGTTGCATCTACTACCGTCCGAGGAAACGTGTTGGAAGTGATTAAGCAGGGGCTAGTTGCACCTACTTTGACTCCTTTAGCATCATTAAGATATCTTCTGGCAATATTAATTGCACTGATCTCGTTGACATTAGGCTTTATATATTTTGGAAAGACTGCCAGAAGTGGTGTAGAGGCTATGGGTCGAAATCCGATGGCAACCCGGGTGATTGCTGTGGGTATGATTTTAAATATGATGTTTACCCTGATTGTTGTTGCTGGTGGACTGTTCATTGCTTATCTAGTTTTGATAATATAGAGTTGTTGTTTTTATGGACTGGCTAATCTTTTTGTTCATTTGGGTTTTAACCGGTGTAGCGGTGTTTTGTGCCTGGGGGTGGTGGAGAGCCACCTGGGAAGTGGAGAAGAATGAGACTAGTGATGAGAAAGTATTTAAAAGGGCCAGGCATAAGGCGTTGAAGATTGTGAGAGAAGCTCGGGATAGAGCGGTGGAAATAATTAATGATGCGGGAAGTGTAGCTTCGAACCAGGATGCTTGGTTGGATGGGCAAGTGAGGAAGGCCACTGAGGAAAAACTGGCGGGATATCGGGAAATGTTGAGCAAATTGTATGAGGAGGTAAAACAGAAAGCGGGGCAAGAGATGGAGGAGTTTGAGTCGGCTATCGAAAAGGGAGCAGTTGAGGCGGAGAAAGCTGTGGCTGAAAAAATGAAGATGGATTATGATCAGGCAAACGCGCAAGTGGAAGAGTATAGAACGCTTAAAATGAAACAGGTGGAGGAGCAGGCACAGAGGGTGATGGGTGAAGTGGTGAAGCGGGTGGTGGGCAGGGCAATTCCGCTTCAAGAACATAAGTTGTTGATTCGGGAAGCGATTGAGGAGGCGAGGCGGGAAAATGTACTCTGACATATTGTGGAGTATCAAAACTGAAGACGAGGTGGTGCAAGTGTTGAGTCTTATCGATACACTTATTAATAGTTTGTATAAGATGGGTGAGGAATCGTTTGAGCAAGTGGTGACTTATTTGCCGCAAACGGGAATTGTTGGGAGGGTGGTAGATGGGGTGAAGGTAGCCGGAAGTGGCGGCGAACGACAGGGGTGGTTGGAAGGGCTTAAAAGCGAGGTTAAAAAAATGCAGGGGGTTCAACTGACGACTGCTATTGACATAGATGGCCAGTTTTTGGGGGAGTTAAAAAAAATTGGGGGAGAAAAGGTGTTTATAAACATTAAGGTTGATCCTGGTATTTTGGGTGGGGCAGCCATCGCATTTGGGGGCAGGTATAGTGAAGCGACACTGGCGGCAAAAATTGACCAGGCGTTGAAAGAAATGAAAATATGACTCGGGATTTCGGTTATTATTTGCAAGAGTCGGGGGAGGTGGGGTATGTAGAGGAGGCGGTGACATCGGCTGCCCGGTTGCGGGGATTACCCGGGGCTCGCTTGGGAGAAATGGTGATGATGGAGACTGGGGAGACGGGGCAGGTATTGGCTTTGGATGAAGGGTTGGTTGAGGCTTTGGTATTTGGGACGGGAAAAATAAGAATAGGAACGCGGGTGGTGCGGGTTGGACAGACGGTGACAGTGCCAGTAGGTGAGGGACTTCTGGGGTTGACTGTTGATGGGTTGGGTCGGCGTATCAGTGGGGTATTGAAAGGGCAGCTGGCGGCTGCGTATGCAGTTGATGTGTCTCCAGCAGGAATTGGAGTGAGGCGGCGGGTGGGTAGGCCAATGGATACTGGGGTGGCGCTTATTGATTTGTTGGTGCCACTGGGCCGGGGGCAAAGAGAACTTTTTATCGGGGACAGAAAGACGGGGAAGAGTGTGATTACATTGACGACTATGATGACCCAGGCCCGCCTGGGAGTGGTGTGTGTTTATGCGGCGATCGGAAAGCAAAAGGCGGATGTGAAGAGGGTGGAACAGTTTGTCGAGGCTGGGGGAATTTCGGCCACAACGGTGATTGTGGCCTCGTCGGCTAAAGATTCTTTGGGAGAAATATTTTTGACGCCATATACGGCTATGGCGGTGGCTGAATATTTTCGAGATATTGGCCGGGAGGTGATGATAGTACTTGACGATATGACCACCCATGCCAAGTTTTACCGAGAAATGTCGCTGGTTTTAAAAAGATTTCCGGGCAGAGATGCATACCCCGGGGATATCTTCCATGTTCACTCGAAGCTACTTGAGCGGGCGGGCAATTTTGTGGTTGGAGACCGGGAAGTGGCGATAACGGCAGTTCCGATAGCAGAGACGGTACAGGGTGACTTGACGGGCTACATTCCGACAAATTTGATGTCGATGACTGACGGGCATGTGTATTTTGATGCCGACTTGTTTTTTCGAGGCAGGAGGCCGGCAATAGATCCGTATGTGTCCGTAACGCGGGTGGGACACCAAACGCAAACACAGTTACAAAGGGAGATAACGCAGGAAGTGTTAAATCTGTTGTCCCAATACGAGCGAACCCAGAGTTTTTTGAGGTTTGGAGCGGAGCTGGGGGAAAGCTCCCGGCAGATATTGGCTCTGGGGGATAAACTACTGACTTTTTTTGACCAGCCCTTGCTGTCTGTGGTCCCTCGGGGTTTGGGGGTGGTTTTGGTGGGGCTTTTGTTAGCAGGGGCATGGAATGGGAAGGAAATGGAGGGGATACTGGCGTGGTATGGGGGGAATGAAGCGGTTAGGGGGGAGATTGCGACACTGGTTTCACAGGGGACATCTCTTTCCGCTTTCATGACAGGGGTGCGGCAGAAAGCAGAATTATTTTCCAAAGTTATAAGTCGATGATTTCCAAAAAAAGAATTATTCAGGAGACCGACACATTGCTGGGCCTAAAGTCGTTGGTGGACGTGTACGAGGAAGTGGCGGCAATCAGAATGCAGAGAGTGCGCGGGGCAGTTTTAACCTCCCGGCAATTTTTAGCGGAGATTTCGGAGGTCTTCTCGCGAGTGCGGGCTGCATATCGAAAGGAAAAGATCGTGGGGGGAATTGTGAGAAATGGGAAGACGGTAGCGGTCTTTGTTTCGGCGAACACGGGATTGTATGGGGATATAGTGGATCGAGTATTTGATAAGTTTGCGGCTTTTGTGGCAGGAAACCTGCCAGAAGTAGTGGTGGTCGGGAAACTGGGCGTGAAGATGATGGCGGACCGAAGATTGAATGTGCTGTATAACTATTTTGACTTCTCGGACGAGCAGGTAGAGCCGGAGAGTTTCGCCATGGTGATGAGATATCTGATGCAGTTTGAAAAGATTGTGGTGTTTTACGGAAAATTTAAGAGCATTTTGGTGCAGGAGGTGGAAGGCACGGTATTGTCGGGGGAAGATATAGAGAAGCAAGTAGCCAGGGAAGTGGAAGTGGCAGAGAGGTATTTATTTGAACCTAATGTCGTGGAAATGGCCAGAATCTTTGAGGGGGAGATTTTGGCGTCGGTGTTTGAGCAGGCGTTACATGAGTCGCAGTTGGCTAAGTTTGCTTCTAGAATGTTGAATTTGGACCGAGCTATCGTTAATATAGACCGGAGGCTTATGGAGGTGGGTCGGGAGCAGCGGAAGTTGAGGCACAAAGAGATTAATAGCAAACAGTTACTTAGATTGTCGGGAATTGGTCTATGGCGGTAAGTAAGGTGGCTAGAGGGATAGTGGAAGCTTTGCGAAGGCCTCTGGGACGGGTTGTGGAAGTAAAGGGACAGGTAGCCTTGATTGAGTTTGAGGCGAACTGGCCGGTATTGGGGGAGGTGGTGGTGGGTGAGGGTGAAGCAAAAGCAGTACTTCAGGTAGCTGGGTCGGCGGGGAGGGGCCGGTTTAATTGTGTGATTTTGAGTGGGGCACGGTTGCTGTCTCGCGAGAGCCGGATTAGAAGGACGGAAGGAACATTGCAAGTGCCGGTCGGGGAGAAATTGTTGGGGAGGGTGATAGATGTGTTTGGAAGGCCGATCGATGGTAAGAAAGAGGCTTTGGGTGCGAGTGAGAGCCGGCCGGTTTTACGAGAGCCACCCACTTATGAGGAGGTCTCAACCCGGGAGGAGGTATGGGAGACGGGGATTAAGGCCATTGATTTGTTTTCTCCTTTAGTAAAGGGAGGAAAGATGGGGTTGTTTGGCGGGGCGGGCGTGGGTAAGACGCTCCTATTATCCGAGATATTGCATAATATTTTGACAGCAAAGAGTGGGGGGCAGGTTAGTGTGTTTGCTGGGGTGGGTGAACGGGTACGGGAAGGGCAAGAGCTGTATGAGGAGCTGGGTAAAAAGGGAGTATTGCCTGGGGTGGCATTGGTTTATGGAACCATGGGAGAAAACGCCGCGGTGCGGTATTTGACGGGGATGGCCGGGGTAGCGCAAGTGGAGTATTTCCGGGATGCGGGGAGGGATGTGTTGTTTTTTGTGGACAACATATTCCGGCTGGCGCAGGCGGGAAGTGAACTGGCTACTTTGATGAGGGGACTGCCGTCTGAGGATGGGTATCAGGCGACACTTTCATCAGAAATGGCTCAATTTCACGAGAGGCTTGTGTCTACAAACCGGGGGGTGGTGTCGACAATTGAGGCGATTTATGTGCCGTCGGATGACCTATTGGACCAGGGGGTGCAGGCGGTGCTACCGTATTTGGATTCGATAGTAACATTGTCTCGGAGTGCCTATCAGGAGGGGAGATTGCCGGCTATTGATGTATTGGTGTCCACGTCGTCGATGCTTAGACCGTCTGTGGTGGGCCTCCAGCATTACCAAACGGCTCTGACTGCGCAGGGGATGTTGAAGAAGGCTGAGAGCTTGGAACGGATGGTGAGCTTAGTGGGAGAGGCGGAGTTATCAGCGGAAAACCAGACGTTGTACAAGCGGGCAAAAAAACTGAAAAACTTTATGACCCAGAGCTTTTTTGTGGCTTCGGAGCAAACGGGCCGGCCGGGTGTATATGTGCCGGTAAAAACTACCATTAATGATGTGGCGGCCATAATTTCGGGTAAATATGACCACATAACCGAGGATAAATTTATGTTTGTCGGATCTGCTGGCGAGGTGGCTAATGGCTGATAGTGACGTAATTTTGGCTAGGGTGCGGAATCGGCAAGGGTTGGTATTTGAGGGGCAGGTTAGGGCGGTTTCGTCGGTAAACAAGAAAGGTCCATTTGACATCTTGCTTCATCATGCCAATTTTGTGTGTACGATCCAGAAGAAGTTAACATTACACCGGGTTGACGGTAAGAAGATGGAAATAGCCGTGGATTCGGGAATAATGGAAGTCCATCGGGATCAGGTACTGGTATTTTTGGGGGTGGTGTAGAATTGCACTATGCAAAAGTCAATCAGGGACTACTTACTTGAAAAAATCGGGAAACCGGTGAAATTAGAGCATCCGGAGAGGGAGGAGTGGGGGGACTATGCATTTTTTGCCAAAGATGGTGAAGTCGAAATTAAGAGTGATGAAGTGATTGAGAGAGTGGAGAAAGTGGGCGGATTTGTCAATATATGGCTCCAAAACGAGTGGCTTAGCAATAAGGTTTCGGAAGTGATAAAAGAGGGTGATAAATACGGTAGCACGGCAGAAGGGTCTGGAAAGACGGTGGTGATAGATTATTCAGCTCCTAACATTGCCAAACGGTTCGGTATCGGGCATTTGCGGTCCACGATTATCGGCCAGGCTTTGTATAATCTGCACCAATTTTTGGGTTATAAAGTAATCGGGGATAATCATTTGGGAGATTGGGGCACTCAATTTGGCAAGCTGATATACATGATTAAAAAGACTGGTACGGAGGATTACACGATAGAAAATTTGGAGAAATTATACGTTTTATTTCATCAAGAACCCGATGACGATGGGGCCAGAAAATGGTTTAAAAAGCTGGAAGACGGAGATGTTGAAGCAAAATCAATTTGGAAAAAGTGCGTAGATGTGTCAATGGCCGAGTTTGAAAGGATTTATCAAATTTTGGGAGTAAAGATCGACGAGACGTATGGGGAAAGTTTTTATGAGGATATTATGCCAGAAGTTATACGTGAGGCTAAAGAAAGGGGGATAACGAGTGTGAGTGAGGGAGCACTGGTAGTAGAAGTGCCGGGGTTTAAGACGCCCTTGATGCTTTTGAAATCTGACGGCGGGACGACTTATGCGATTCGAGATTTGGCGACTTTGAGGTTCAGAAAGGGAAAATGGAGCCCCAAAATGATAATTTACGAGGTGGGGGCTGAACAAACCTTGCATTTTGAGCAGGTATTTGCGGTGGCTAGAATGTTGGGATATGCGGGGGGCGATGTCAAATTAGTCCACACTAAACACGGATTATATTTGGATGCGGACGGGAAGAAGTTTGCGACTAGGAAGGGGAAGACGATCAAGCTGGAAGAGGTGTTGGAAGAAGCGATTGGTAGGGCGCGTAAGTTGGGGTGCGAGGAGGAGGAAACGGCAAAGGCGGTGGGGGTGGGAGCGATTAAGTATTTTGACCTGTCGCACAATATTAGCAGCGACATTGTGTTTGATTGGGAGAAGGTGATGGCGCTTGAGGGCAATTCGGGGCCGTACCTTCAATATACTTTTGCCAGAACGCAAAGCGTGCTTAGTAAAGCTAGTACTCAATACCTCACCCCTAACCCCTCTCCTAATTTAGGAGAGGGGAATCAAAGGGGAGAGGTCGTGTTTAATGATGAGGAAAGATCTGTTTTGAGATATTTGTATAGGTTTCCTGAGGTAGTGCAGGAGGCGGCGGTCAGGTTGGCTCCGAATTTGGTGTGCAATTATTTGTATGAGCTGGCTTCGAAGTATAATACTTTTTACAATAAGCACTCGATATTGTCTGCGGGCAGTGAGGAGGCCAGGAACTTTCGGATTGGTTTGACAGTTGCGGTGGGACAGATACTAAAAAACGGGCTGGGGTTGTTGGAGATAGAGGCGCCTGGTAGAATGTGACGGTGGCTTTTGATTTTTATAGGTTGAAAAACGGGGTGAGGGTGGTGTTGGTGTCGATGGCCGGGGTAGAGAGTGTCGCTGTGGGAGTATATGTGGAGACGGGAAGCCGGTATGAGACGGAGACCAATAACGGCATTAGCCATTTTTTGGAGCACATGGCTTTTAAGGGGACAAAGTTGTTACCCACTACCCGCGATACGAGTAAGCTCGAGGCATTGGGGGCGATTCAAAACGCCTGGACGGACGTGGACGGGACGGCGTATTGGTGTAAAATCCCGGCTGATAAGTGGCGGGAGGGGTTGGGGGTGGTCAAAGAATTAGCCTTGTATCCCACTATCCCGGTTAAAGACTTGGAGATTGAACGGGGTGTGATTCTGGAGGAATTTAGGCGACGGGAGGACCGACCAGATGAACTGGCTGGGGAGAAACTTATGGAAACAATGTTTCCTAACCATGGACTGGGGATGGCGACATTGGGGCGTGAGGCAGTTATAAAATCGGTTGGCCAGAAAGATTTTTTGGAATATCACGGTCGTCAGTATGTCGCGGGGAGAATTGTGGTTGCCTTGGCGGGAAAAATAGGGGAAAGGATAAAGGGGAAAGTACAGGCACAGATCGAAGAGTGGTTTGGGGGATTAGCTAAGGCGAGAGGCGAGGATTTTGAGCGGTGGGGAGGGAGGCAGAAGGAACCGAAAATTGGAATTAGGCATAAAGAATTGGCTGCGCAAGCCCATATCGAGTTGGCTGTACCGGGGGTGACGGTATCTGACCCCCGGAGGCATGCTCTGACATTGATTACGGCTCATTTGGGCCAGGGCTTGTCTTCCCGGTTGTTTGAAGAGCTAAGGGAGAAGCAGGGCGTGTGCTACGCGGTGCATGCCGGGGAGGCCAGGTGGGGGGATACTGGAGTGTGGTCTGTGTACGCAGGATTGAATATTGATAAATTGGAGAAAGCGGTGGCAGGAATAATAACTGAAGTAAAAAAAATCAAAGAAATAAAGCTGACGAATAAAGAACTAGCGGCGGCTCGTGAGAAAGTGAGGGGACCCTTGCTGTTTTCGGCAGAAAATCCGGTGCACCAGATGGACTGGTATGCCAAGCAGGTACTAGATCGGCCAGAGGAAGTACTAACTTATGATCAAGTAATTGATAGATTGATGGCTATTGATATACAGGAAGTACAAAAAGTAGCCCAAAGTATATTTGTAAAGGACAAGTTGAATTTAGCCATCGTGGGACCGGTTTCCTCTGACCGGAGCGAAAAGTTAAAAAGTTTGTTAAAATTGTGATATGGACTTTGTACAAAAGACAGTGGTACTGGTTAAGCCCGATGGGGTGAAGAGGGGGCTGGTGGGAGAGATATTGACGAGGTTTGAGAAAGTGGGGTTGAAGATAGTGGCAATGAAAATGGTGTGGGAAGACGCTGCCTTGGTGGGCGAACATTACAAAGATGACGCAGATTATCATAAAATGGTGGGGGTTAAGACTTTGGAATCTTATTCAAAATATGGGTTTGACGCCGGGGAAACTTTGGGGACGACGAACCCGCTGGAAATTGGGAAGTTGGTAAGAAAATGGAACATGGATTTTTTGTCGTCTGGCCCAGTGGTGGCAATATTGTTGGAGGGGGAGAACTCTGTTGAGATTGTGAGAAAAATGATGGGACATACTTTTCCCCAGGTGGCGGTTCCCGGTACTATAAGGGGAGACTTGGGGTTGGAGTCGGCTATGGCGTCCAACTTCAAAAAAAGGTCTACCAAAAATTTGGTCCATGCGTCGGGGACGGTGGATGAGGCGGAGTTTGAAAGGAAATTATGGTTTCGAGAGAAAGAGATTTATGATTATAAACGGGTTGGGGAAGACGAATAGAGCCTATAGAGATAAGTTTTGATTGAGGCTGGTTAATGTGCACAGATTGTGAACGAATAAGTGGGTTGGCTATTGACAAGGAAAATTTAAAGTGGTTCTATAGATGTATGAAGGCTGTGAAGATGAAGAGTATAAGTGAACAAAAAGAGATCGAAATTAAGCAACAAAAGCCTGTAGTATTTGAAGGGTTTAAAGAGTGGTTGAGGCTTATGACTCAGTTTGTGATGGTGGGCGGGGACTTGGTTTAAGAGATTAATTGCCGGCGGGAAGAGTGGCCATGGGTTGAAGAATTACAGGGGTTGCCGATGGTCGCAGTTGGTCAGTCTCGGTGTGTACAGTGTAAAAATGAGATGGATCACTTAGAGCCACAGCAACTGATATGCCAGTTAGGGGGTACGATAGACTGGCGGGATCATCGGGCGTGGGGATGGAGTCGTTGGCGACGTTTTTGAATTTTTGCCAACCTGGGTACATGACCCAAAGAGACAAGGATTCAGGATTAACGACGAGGGCGACTGCAGCTGGAATATATTGAAGAATAAAAGAGCATTTTTGCTCTGGGGTGGGGATAAGAATTAGGAAATCGGTGGGCATGACGGAAAGCATGTCGGTGGGATAGGTAGTTTTGTTGCAAGGGAATGGAGGGATTTGGGTCGGAGATAAATCGGGAGTGGATGGTGGGGAAGATTCGAGGGATGACGCGGATTGTTTGGCGAGGATGGGAAGGTTGCAGGCGAGGGCGAGAGCAGTTAGTCCGGAGAGGACTAGAGAAAGACGTTTTTTTGTCTCGGAGAGAGACATGGGCGGATTATACATCTGTGGTCAACGGGTCAATAGAGTAAAATTGGGTAGGTCGGGGTGTGGTGCATCGGTAGCACGCCAAGTTCGGGACTTGGAGGCACAGGGTTCAATTCCCTGCACCCCGACAATTGTCCCCATATCGAAAGAACTTTGAAGTCGTTGCTTCAAAAACTTTCTCTATAAGGACTTGCTTTGCTCGTCCCCATAGCTCAACGGACAGTTTTGACCTGATAAAATCAGTTCAGAGAGCAGGGTTTCCTTTGATTTCACTTGATGACCTCGTAGCTCAATGGATAGAGTAGGGGTTTCCTAAACCTCCGATGCAGGTTCGATTCCTGCCGGGGTCACCAAGTGAAATCAATAACGGAGTGCTAACCTGCGATGTAGGTTCAATTCCTACTGGGGACACTTTTACTTTAAACTCACAGCGTAGAGGTTGGGGACTGAGGAGAGGGATGGATTGAGGTTACTTAGAATAAGGACCCCGCGGCCGGAAGGGTAAGGGGCGACGAAATCGGTCTCCATTGGGCCAGCATAGACTACGGTGGGGTTTTGGGCGTCGTATTCCATAACTATGATTTGCCCCTTTTCGGCCTTTATTAGGTGGGCGGAGTCGGGGAACCACTGCCAGCCGGTACCGGTTAGGCGGAAATTGCGGTCCTCTTCAGTGTCGTAGACATAGACTTGCCCTGGAGTAAGAGACCGCTCTTGGGTTTGAGTGCTGGAGCCGGGCAGTGGTTTTTTGAGATCGTCAGGAATAACGGCCGAGTCAGTGGCGATATAGAGGAGCTTTTTTTCGCTGGGGGCCCAGGCGAGATTAGCCGCTGATGAAGTCAGGATGTCCTGGAGTTTTTGGGGCAGGGCTTCTAGTCGAGGTTTGTCTTGGGATTCTTTTTGGGTTTGCCAGGTCTTGAGAAGTACTGGGAGTTGGAGGGAAGCGTCGGTGCTTTGGAGATTTGAAGTGTCGACAAGGAAGGCGCTGGAGGTGGCTGTCGCTAGAATGTAGCGGGAATCCGGGCTCCAGGTGAGCCTGCCCACTTTTCGGATTGCAGATAGAGTCGTTAGGGATTTGGGTTCACGGTTTATGAGCCCTAGTGGCGATTCTGAGAGCTCGACTGTATAGATTTTTGAGCCTTGCGGAAGAGATTGGAGGAAGGCGACTTTCGACCCGTCCGGGGCGAGTATGGGGAAGGCCGCGCCGGAGGTGGTAATGGCTTTAAGTGAAGGGACATTGGGAAAGAGGACGGCGGCGGCGCGGGTAACTATTTCGGCTTGGAGGACGAGGGTTTTTTTCCAGGGTTGGAAGCTATCCTTTTTGATTTCGACTTCGTAAGTTCCGGGAGATAGGTTGAGGGTGGTGTTGGTGGCGGAGGTAACCTTGCCGTCTACTAGGATTTGGGCGCCGTCTGGGCTGGAAGTGGCAACTAGAAGGCCGGTGGGGGAGAGAGTTTTTTGGGAGATGTCCGGTCGGTAGCCACGGGCGAAAAGAATGACGGAGTAGGTGGCAATGGGGACAACGATGAGGCTGAGTAAGAAGAGGAGGATACGAGTTCGAACAACGCTATGCATGTGGGTAGATTATAATCTCTGCGATATGGCGTTTGTAAAGCGGATCGGTATCGATTTGGGTACGGCTAACTCGTTGGTGTGGGTGGCCGGGCGGGGAATAGTATTGAATGAGCCCACCGTTGTTGCTGTGAGAGCGGACGACGGCCAGGTGATTGAGGTAGGTAATGCGGCCAAAGAGATGCTGGGGAAGACGCCGGGCAACATTGTGGCTTCTAGGCCGATGCGGGATGGGGTGATAGCTGATTATCGAGTGACAGAGGCGATGCTTAGGTATTTTGTGCAAAAAGTATGCGGCCGGTTTTTTTTGTTTAAACCGGAAGTGATGATTTGCGTGCCGGCCGGAGTAACTCAGGTGGAGAGGCGGGCGGTATTGGATGCGACGCTGTCTGCCGGAGCTAAAAACGCGTATCTTATCGACGAGCCATTGGCTGCGGCAATAGGAGCTAAAATTCCGATAGCTGCAGCTTCAGGCAATATGATTATTGACATCGGTGGGGGGAGTGCTGAGGCAGCGGTTATTTCACTGGGGGGAGTGGTGGTGCATAAAAGCGTGCGGGTGGCGGGAAACCGGGTGGACGAGGCAATAGTCAGCTACATGCGTAAAAGACACAATTTGTTGATCGGGGAGACGACGGCAGAGGAAGTAAAGCTGCGAGTCGGGTCGGCGACGGTTCTTGATAAACCAGAGACGATGGAAGTTAAGGGTCGAGATTATGTGACCGGATTACCTCGGGCGGTTGTCGTCAATTCGACCGAGATTACCGAAGCAATTAGGGCCGTTTTGATCCAGATTATTGGAGCGGCAAAAGGAGTTTTGGAAGAAACTCCGCCGGAGTTGGCGTCGGATATTATTGATAAGGGCATCGTGATGAGCGGAGGAACGTCTACTTTACGTAATTTTGACCGGCTGATGACGGAGTTGACCGGGGTACCGTGTCATATTGCGGAGGAGCCATTGCTGTGCGTAGTCCGGGGAACAGGAGTAGCTATAGAGAATTTGGACTTGTATAAGAAAAGTGTCACGCGAAGGTGATTACTTTAGTTCTACTGTTGCTCCAGCGGCTACAAGTTTGCCTTTGGCTTCTTCGGCTGTAGCTTTGTTGACGTTTTCGACAATGACGCTGCCTGGTTTTTCGGATAGATCCTTGGCTTCTTTCAAGCCTAAATTAGGATTGATTTCCCGGAGAGCTTTAATGACGGCAATTTTCTGGGCGCCGGAGTCTTTTAAGACGACGGTGAAAGAAGATTGTTCTTCTGCTGGTTCGGTGGCCCCAGCACTAGACGGTGCGGGGCTCGCGGCCATAGCGATAGGGGCCGCGGCTGTCACACCAAACTTTTCTTCCAGGGCTTTGACGAGGTCGTTCAGCTCTAAAACTGAGAGAGCCTCGACATTTTCGATTATTTTTGTGACTTTATCGGACATTAATTTGTCACCACCTTTGATTTTGCGACTGCATCTAGAGTTCTAACTAACGAAGAAATATTCCATTTGAGGTGATAAGTGAGATTGTAGAGGGGGGACTTCAAGTTGACAGTTAACAGTTGACAGTTGACAGTTCTATCGGGAATAGAGGACAACTGGGTAATTTCGGCCGTGGTAAGCACCCGATCACCCAGGATGCCGGATTTGAATGTGGGAATGGTGTGCTTTTTGGCAAAGTCAGCTACGGCTTTGATGGCAGCGACTTCGTCGGTATTAGAGAAGATAAAACCGGATATGCCTTCGAGGTGTAAATCCTTGAGGCCGGAAGCTATTTTGAAGAGAGTATTTTTGGCGACGATATATTGGCCGCCGGCCTTTTTGATGGCCTGACGCAGGGCGGTGGCTTGGGAAACTTTGAGGCCACGGTAGTCCACGATAGCGACGGATTTGGATTTGGCCAGGAGATCTTTGAGGTGATCAATAACAGAGGCTTTGGCGGGGTTGACGCGTTTGGTCATAGTTTCCTCGGTAGGGCTTATGATGGCCTACTGTCTTAGGGTAATGGGGGAATTATATATGTTCAATGGTCAATGTTCAATGTTCAGTTTGATTGCGGGGGACATGGTGGACTTGAGGACGACTTTTCGGGTGTTGCCGGAAACGGTAGAGAGAACGGCACTTATATTTTCCGACAGGTTTTTATCGGGATAGGATAATTTGCCGATTGAAGTGTGGATGACCAGACTATTGGTCTTGTCGAGCTTGAGAGGGAGAGATGTGTCCAAGGAGAGTTTTTTTGCCGCTTCCTCGGGGTGGGGGGAGATAGTTTGGGTTTTGGGGTTGGGCATGAGACCTTTGGGTCCGAGAACTTTAGCGTATTTGACCAATTTGCCCATCTGATCGGGCGAAGCCACTAGAATATCAAAATCAATTTGCCCGGCTCCTATTTTGGCTATAACTTCGTCGGTGGCAATTGCTATCTTGCGGGCTTTGCCAAAAGAATGGGGGAGGTTGACTGATAATTTGGACTGACTCGGGTTTGTTAGTGTCAGGTGGAGTTCGACGGTGGGATCGAATTTAGTGAGGGTAACTCGGCGCAGAAGTGCCAGAGCACCCGGGAGGGAGTAGGTTTTTGATACGTCAATTTTGGATTTGGCGGATTGATATGATTTGGAGCGGCCCACAAGGCGACCGCGGGTCACACTGTAGGCTGTGGTTTTTTGGGGAGTTGAGGCGGTGGGAGAGGTACGTTTTTGGATTTCTTCATATTCACGCAAAGACTCTTGGGTAGTGTCTATAACACGCTGACCTCCGGCGAGCCCGGGAGCCTTAGTGGTTTTTCGCAACTTTTTTTGCTCGAGTTGACGCTGGTGCTTGGACTTGGCTTCGGCTTCGTTTTCGGAGCCGAGTGCTGATATGCGTTTCTTTCCCACGGGGGTATTATACACGAGACTTAGGGAGTGGGGGTAGTGGGTTTGGCGGATGGGGAGGCTTCGACGTTGATGAGGGAGACTTCGATGATTTTGTTTAGGGAGGGCCGGTAGAGGATGGCCTTTTTGGCATTGGAGTAAACCAGGATAACGTCTTGGTTTTCGGCCCGGGCAAAGAAAGGTTGGTTGGCTAGTTTTGACTTGTCGTTGACTGAGGCGATGGTGGGTTCCTCGTCTGTGGGCAGGTCGATGATTTTGCTGATATCGGACAGGATTTTTTGTTGATCGATGGCTGTGGTGTTGACGGATATCGAGCGGAGGCGTTTGAGTTCGTCTTGGGTGGAGCGATATTGTTGGTAGAAGTAATAGGCGGCACCGATAGCTCCTAGAAGGATGAAGATGCCTATGGCAAGCGGGTAGTACTTGCGGGGCAGTTGGGGAAGCTCGGGAAGAGTCATTTTACAACTTTTTACCAGTTATTAAGGCTAAATTTACAAGTTTTTACAAGTTTATCTAGATTAAATGGCGGGGGCAGAGGGGACGTCGTCGCGAGAATAAGCCGATAAGATTTCCTTGATCATATCACTAACCTGCTTGGGTTCATACTGACTTTTGACGATGTATTTGACGGCTCCTTTGAGCATAGCGTTTTCGGCGTCCTTTTCCGAGGCCAGGTTGGTGAGGATAACAACCGGGATGGCTTTGGTGTCTGGATCGCTTTTGAGTTTGTCTAATACTTGCAGACCGTTTAATTTAGGCATCATGATGTCTAGAAGAATTAGGGTGGGGCGGTTGGTACGGATTTTTTCCAGAGCTTCCTCACCGTTTGCGGCCATGTCCACATCGTATTTTTCGAAAATAAAAATTTTCTGGTACATGCGGGACATCAGGGGGTCGTCTTCGACAATGAGGATTCTGGCCATATATTTTTTCAGGTGGGGAGGAGGTGCTTGTTAATTTCCGCTAAGAGTTCTTGTTCTGAAGTGTTGGATTTAATTAAAAATCCTCCGGCTCCAAGCGAGGCCGCGGCTTTGATGGTTTCGTCGCTACTAACGTTGGTAAGCATGATGACCTCGATGTTTTTGGTTTCGGGGTCGGCTTTTAGGGCCTTAAGGACGTCTAACCCGCTCATTTTGGGCATGAGGATATCCAAAAGAATAAGGCGGGGTTTATTTTCCTTGGCCTTGGCTAGACCAGTGGGGCCGTCTTCGGCGATATCAATGTGATAGTCGTAGAGGGTGAATAGGCGCTGGTAAAAACGGCGGACGTAGGGATCGTCCTCGATAATCAAAATGCTTCGTAGCGGCTTATCCATGGCAAAGTTATATTGAGTTAATGTATACGGGATTTTACACCTGGATGCAAGAGGATGTGAGCAGGCGTGTGTGATCAACTACCCTATGAATGGGAACCAATGGCTTTTTTGAAACTCAAGAAACTCTGCGTCACTTATTTGGTCAAGCGGGTGATATTCGCTGGGCTTATATTCGCTCATTGATTTGGTAGTGTAGTGCTAAATTTGATTGAAGTCAACCCTTGTTTGGGTTACCATCTTAAATTTAGGAAATGGTTTCCAGGGCGGCTTGGGAGCAAGTCGCGTCTTGAGAGACGTCGGCTGAACCACCTACTCCAATACCTCCGATGAGTTTACCGCCATGTTTGACGGGGAGACCGCCGGCGATGGTGGTGAGTTCTCCACCAAATAGCGAATTTAGGTCGTGATATGGTTTGCCTTCGGCGGCGTAGGGGGCCATGTCTGCGGTGGACATACCGAGTGTAGCTGACGTGTAAGCCTTGGCGTAGGCAAACTTGGGACTAATGGTCAGAGCCCCGTCCATTTTAGTGAAAGCAATCAGTGTGCCGTGATCATCTACGATAGCTGTGGATACAGCTAATCCCAGTTCTAAAGCCTTTTTTTGGGAAGCGTCTAGAGCTTTTTGAGCTTTATCAAGTGTAATCATAAGTCACCTCCTTTCTGATTTGTGTTTGCTGAGTTACAATACGTATATATAGTATCATGCCGGAAGTTGTAAAGAAAATACTTTTGATCGACGACTATAAGGTGTCGAGAGATTTGTTGCAGGGCTTGTTGGCTGAACGAGGATTGATGGTGCATTCGGCAAAAGATGGGGAAGACGGGTTGAAGTTGGCTTTTGAAGATAAGTATGATTTAATCTTGATTGATTTGATTTTGCCTAGATTAAGTACATTCAGTGTGGTTGAAACTATGTTGAAGCCACCATTAGCATTGCCTGTAGATCGGATAGCTATTTTGTACACAGTGGGAAGCGAGGAAATGCTGGAGCCAGTTAGAGAATTGGGAGTGAGGAAATTTGTGTTGAAATCGACGGTTGATCAAAAAAAACTAATTGGAGAGATAATTTCTTATTTATGACGGAAAACTTGACAATTATTGGTGATATTACAAAGAAGGTAGACCGGGCTAGGGCGGTTGGGGTGATGAAGCAGGGGGGGATGGTGCAGATGGTGTGTGGATATGATAATCGTGGGGTGGCTAGTATTTTTTTTGATATTACTAATCCTAATGCAGTGGATTTGGTGGTAAAGCGAAAGTCCTTTGAGAATAAGTCTCGGCAAGCCTTGTTTGGGATTATGACCCCGGCCAGTGTTTATGGAAGTGTAGCTGATTTGCCATATACGATAAATTTAGAAGGTATAAATAGGGCCCCGTGTTTTTTATTGACACCTATAAGAGACGCGGCTAATTTTCCAGAAGCTGCGGTAAAGCGCAAAGGCAACTTACCCTATGCCTTGTGTTTTATTTCTGATGCGATAGATGGTTTTTCTGAATTGGTTAATACGGCGAGGAAATGGGGAATGGAGGTGGGCGGGACGTCACAAAACGTGACTGGGACAGGAAATATCAGACGGGGAGAAGAAGCCAGGGTCTTTTTTTATCAAACTCCTGGTCCAAAAATGTGGCTGAAAACAGGGGTACCGTTGACAGGCGATTCGTTTACAGTTTTGGAACTGGATCCAGCGAGGCCGGAGGCGAAGTTGTGGAGGCCGGGAAGTAGCGACTACGCTCTCGCTTGTTCTTTGTTGGGATTGGCGCCTATAACGAAAGGGTAAACATGACGAGAGACTTTTGGGGAGGGGAAGTACTGGAGGAGCTAGTAAGTCGGACTAAACATGGCGACCCATATGTGAGGCAAATTGCCAGGGCATTACTTGGGAATGTGGAGAAGGGATCGAATGGATGGGTCAGGCGGGTTATGAGTTTGCCGGAGATGAATACTTACAACAGTCCTTTTGAAAAGGCGTTAGTGCTGGAGAAAATAATGTTGCACTATATTTTATATGAATTCTGGGAATCGGTGATACACTTGGGAAAGGTGCAGAGAGGAGAACTTGCTAAGGTAAAATCGAGGATAAATGAATTGGACCAACCTGAATGGGATAAGGTGGCTGAACAAATAACCGATGATATTTATCTTCGTGTTGCAGGTAGACCTATCCAGACCCATAGACTGAAGAGATATGAGTCGTTGATAGAAAAAATTGTAGTTCCTCTTCTGGGCAAAAATGGTTCTGAAATAGTAGTTGCAGATGCGGGGAGTTCGTCTGGGGCTGGATCTCAGGTAGCGAGAATGCAGGGACTTCCACTTAAAAAATGGGTGGCAGTAGACATGTGTGATCCAAAGGAAAACTTATCATGGGTTTTAACTTGCTCCATTCGGTTGGGAGAGATCTTAGATGGTCGATTTAGGAAGATAATAAAAAACATGTTTAATTGGCCGGTGGAGTTTCAATTTGTCAAAGGGGATATAGAGAATTTGCCTCGAAAATTATTGACAGGATTTGCCGACGTTTATCTGGCAGTTTTTTCCTATTATCAACTTAAAAATCCCAAAAGAGCTTTTGGGCAGGCATTAAAGGTGGTGAAAACTGGAGGAATAATTTTGTTGACAGATTATTTCCTACCAGGAAAGCTTACGCCTGAGTCAGTCATTACCCCTGGACGGGGCGGGTTACTTACGACTGGTGTTTGGCGCAGTAATGGGGCAGGAAGAGCTGAATTGATAACGAGTTATCTTTGGGCGGATACGGATCTGAGTAAGTTTATATGACGGAAACATTGAGTTTGAATTATCGAGAAGCTATCCAGACTCCTGGGAGTATTCCCCGTTTGGATACAGATCTATTGTGTCCGGGAATGGATCCCCCGGGAGAGATAGTGGCTGATAGGTTGGAAAAGTTAATCGCGAGATTAGAAGACATGCCGGAGACTTATGTGGAGTTGCCTAACCCAATGTCTTCACCTAGTCAGGTCATAAAGACTAAGCGCTGGGTGGAGGTGGCTAAAAAGAAGGGAGTGGGAGATCGAGTGGCGATTCACACCCGCTTGTTAAGAGAAGATGTGCAATTGGCTTTGGATTGTGGGGCGGTGAGGATTTACTTTTACGGGAGTTTATTATTCAGAAATGGGGGTCAAAAGACAGTCGGAGAATTATTGGGGAAGACAGAAGAAGTTGCTCAATTGGCGGTGGGCCGAGCGAAGTTTTTGCGAGCGAGCTTGGAGCACGCGACACAAACGCCGGAGGATAAGGTGGCTCAGTTCGTGTCAGGGATACAAAACATAAACCGGAAATTGAATGATCCAATTATCAAAGGTTTGGGATTGCCGGATACTAATGGTGTAGCTATGCCTGTGGATTACGAGAGGCTTATGGGCTTGTTGGCCAAGATATGTCCAGGGAGAGAGTTTACCTTATTTGCCCATTTACATGATGACTCTGGCCGGGCGGTGGAAAATTGGCATTGTTTGCTGTATGAATGCCGGAGATATGGATTTAACTTGTGTATGGAGGCCGTACCTGAGATGTATCCTGGGGAAAGGTTGGGGATTAGGCCGACCTTTGAGGAGACGGGGAAGCAATTGCCTCCGGAGGTCTGGGGAGTAATTGGTGGTGCGTCATGGAAAATTTCATCTCCGGCCGATTTGGAAGGTGCGGCTGGCATACATGTGGCTGGAGTGCATACTAAAACCATGGGAGTTTATTCCAGACCAGGTCGGAATAACTTACCTAGCCCGGGGTTGTATTCGATTATGGGGGCGATGAACATTGAAAAGGTTCAGAAATTGTTGGATGGGAGAGTGAGTGACCGGGGGGTTTTGAAATCGGCCGCTCTGGTGGCGCGTGAGATTGCGGTTCAAGAGAGTAATCAGAAACAGGGGGCGACATTGAGATTGGCTCAGATAGCTTTGACAGATCCTGAACGAGTGGTTAAAGCGGCTAGTCAACTGGGTGCAATAGACGAATGGACGGAATACGTGTTGCCGGTTGTGATTGGAAATCTGATGAATGAAGTTTTACAATGGGAGAGTGTTAAATAATACTCCTAGGTCGAGAGAGACGTTGGCGGCGCTGTGGAAGATACAAAAATTGATACTTGATACATTGGACTTTACGCAGGTGGTCCAGAAGATAGTGGATAGCATCGCCATCGAGTTGGATTATTTAAAACTAGGGTACCGGGCGGTGGTTTTGGTGCTAGCTGATGAGAAGGCTGGGGTTTTGAAGCGGGTGTCGATGTCTCAAACTTCGGCTGCTGAGGCTATTATGGGAGCAGGGAAGATGACATTTGACGAGATAGAGGTGCCGCTTGGGGCGACCGAAAACTTTTGTGTTAAGACATATATTGACCATCAGATTAGGATTACTCGCGATTGGAAGGATATTTTGACTCCGCCAATGGTTGAGGAGGAAGCGAGAAGGCTCCAACAGGTGTCGGCCGTGAAGAATAGTTTGGTATATCCGATTATGGAGAGAGAGAAGTGTATTGGAGTGATGATCTTTAGTTTGGAGAAGGAAGCGTCTGAAATGAGTGATGAGGAAAAAGATTTGATACAGAGTTTTACAGATATAGTGAGCTTGGCGGTTCATGATGCCAAGATTTATGCGGAACTAGACGCGGCCAATGACAAGTTGAAAGAGTTGGATAAGCTTAAGGATGAGTTTATTTCGATAGCCTCCCATGAGCTGCGGGCTCCGGCGGGAGTGGTCAAGAATTATTTGTGGACGGTGATTAATGGCAAAAAGAAATTGCCGGAGCAGGTGATATCGGATTTGCAGAAGGCGTACGGTGCCGGAGATAGGCTGGCGGGATTGGTTGATGACCTGCTCGATGTTTCTCGGATTGAAGCTGGCAGGCTGGAGATGCATGAGGAGGAGTTTGATTTGGGGCAGTTGATTATTGAGACTGCGGAGGAATATCAAAATCGGGCTGGAGTCAAGAAAGTGAAGTTAGATGCCGGAGAAGTGAAAGATGGAGTGGTTAAGGTTAAAACGGATAGAAATAAAATCCACCAGGTGACGGGGAACTTGATTGATAACGCGATTAAGTTTACGCCGGAGGGGGGAACAGTAACAGTAAAAGTAAATAGTAATAGGGGAAATGCAAGGGTGGTGGTGACCGACACTGGGGTGGGGATAGCAAAGGAGGACCAAAGCCGTTTGTTTACTAAGTTCGGCCGGATTGATACCAGTGGTACTGAAGTGGGACGGACGACCGGCACCGGGTTGGGGTTGTATATTTGTAAAAGAATCGTAGAATTATCTAAAGGGAAAATTTGGGTTGAATCCCAACCCAAAAAAGGCACGAAGATGCTATTTGAATTGCCAAGCTTATGATTGCCTCGAGAATGACACCCAAAAAAATACTTTTGGTTGACGATGATCGGGACTTGGTGGATTTATGGAAGAGGTTTTTGGTGGAGGCAGGGTATGAGGTGGATATAGCGTATGACGGACGGGAAGGATTGGGGCTGGCTTTGAAAGGTGGATATGCATTGGTGGTATTGGATGCGATGATGCCCAGAATGGATGGGTTGGGTGTCTTGGAGCAGATGAACAGTGCCGATCCTCGGCCCAATAACGGGCCGGTGGTGATGATATCCAATTTGGACCGGGACTCGCTATCGGCAAAAGCGGTGAAATTGGGGGCTTTGGGATGTATTACCAAGTCTAATACCAACCCGGCGGCATTTGTTTCCGAAGTTAAGAAGTTTTTGACGCAGGTAGGATAAAGCAGTAGAAATTAGTGGTATACTAGGTGTGTGACGAAACAAAAGCACAAAGTACTTAATTATAGTACTGTATTTGAGGAGGATCCAAATGGAGGATATTCTGTTTGGGTTCCCGATCTGCCTGGATGTGCTTCTCAAGGAGAGTCGTTAGACGAAGCCAAAAAGAACATAATAGAAGCTATCGGACTTTACTTGGAAGAAGCGCCCACTGAATACTTTAGTCCCAAATATTCTTCTCTCAATCAATTCATCATTCCGATTCAAGTTTCCGTCTAGCGATGGGAAAAATCTCAAACGTCTCTGCTAAAGAAGCCATTAAAGCCTTCAGGAAAATCGACTTTGAAGTTGTTTCCCAAGTTGGAAGCCATATAAAAATGCGTCGAACCATTAACAATTCGACCCAAACCATAATAATTCCTAATCACAAACAACTTAAAACCGGAACCTTAGTCAAAGGGATTCTTAGACCCATTAATCTTACTCAAGAAGATTTTCTCAAGCTCTTAAGTTAAGTTTTTGACGCAGGTAGGATAAAGCAGAAAATTGAGCCGGTGGGAGAGGATTTTTCCAGCCAGATTTTTCCGCCCAGGTTTTCTATTATCAGTTTGGAAATATAAAGGCCCAAGCCCGTGCCTTTGGTGGTATCCCGGGTATATAGGCTTTCGCCGGCTTGTTGGAACTTGTGGAAAAGAAGATTTTGCTGGGGGAGGGGAATGCCCCGGCCGGTGTCTGCTATGTAAGTACTGATAAAGCCGTCCTTGTGGTCTAGGCTGACAGTGACGGTGCCGGAATTGGTAAATTTAAGGCCGTTGCTGATGAGATTTATGAGGACTTCTTTGACCCGGTCGGAATCGGCATAAACCATCAGGGGGGGAGTTTCTGGGTCACGGAGCGCCAAAGTCAGGTGTTTCTCGGCGGCGGTAGTGGAAAGCTCCTTAATGACGTTTTTGGTAAGTTCGGTCAGATCTAGGTTGGTTTTTTTGAATTCGATGCGGCCCTGTTCCAGGCGGGAAAGATTTAGAAAGTCATTGACGATGTCGATCAGTCTTATCGAGGAATCGTGGATATCGGTAACCATCTCGGTAAACTCGGGGTTGGTAATTTGGTTGGCGTAAAATTGTTTAATAAGCGAGGTGTTGCCGCGGATGGCAGTTAAGGGGGTTCTAAGTTCGTGCGAGGCGATGGAGAAAAATTCATCCCGGGACCTTTCCAGGATTCTGGCTTCGGTGGTGTCCTCCAAAAGAATGACGGTACCGATATATTCTTGGCGGGGAGTGGTGGAAATAATGGGGGAGAGGAGAAGGCGGAAGGTGCGATTGTTGTAGCCCACATCTTTGACTTCGACAGGGGCTTTTTGGGCTTGGCATTTGAGGTGAAGCTCGTGGAGGGGGCAGGCGGGGCCCAAAAGTTTTTCTATCTCTTTTAGATTAGTAGTATGGGAGATGGCCAAAAGGCGGGTGGCGGCGGGGTTCATAATCAAAATATTTTCCGTAGGATCGGTAAGAATGAAGCCCAGGGAGAGGCTATTTAGGGAGGAGGTGAGACGGGCCTTTTCGTATTGGAGCTGAACCCAACCTTGGCTGATTTTGGCTTGAGCGGCAAGTAGGCTTAGGTTTTTTTCATTCAGCTCTCGGGTACGGGCAACGACCTGGGCTTCGATGATGGCTTTTTCTTCTTTTTCGTGAGTGACGTCACGGAAGACTTTGATGGCGCCTACAGCTTTTCCGTTTTCGATTAAGGGAGTAGTGATGGCGGCAACGGGGAATTTTTTGCCGGATGGGGTGAGGTAGTAATGGCCTTCTTCCGGAGGAGTAAAAACGGACTTACTGAGGGCAAGAGTTTGGGAGAAGGAACGGTCGGAAACGGAGATAACCGAGCCATCTTCCCTCGCTGCAGTGACGACTTCGGACCAGGGCTTGTCTATGACCTGGGCGGATTTGACGCCCAAAAGTTTTTCGGCGGCCTCGTTTATTACGGTAATTTTGCGATTGGAGTCGATGACTAAAAGACCCTCACCCATGGAGGAAACAATGGCTTTGGCCTGGTCCCTTTGGGTTTGTAAACTGCGGGTGAGCTGGATCTCTGTTGTGACATCACGGAAAGTGACCACGGCGGCGTAAATACGGCCGGCTTGGGTGAGGGGGGCGGTGGAGATAGAGACAGGGATGGATTTACCGGTTATTGATTGGATAACGTAGCCCTCGTGAGGCTCAATATGGGTGGGTTGACCCGTCGTAAAAGTGCGGGCTACTGGACGCTCCTGGGCGGGTATTGATTTGTCATTTTGAAAAATTTTGATAATATCTTTGGCGTCATGTCCGATGGCCTGATCGGGGGAGAGGCCCAAAATTTCTCCGGCCTTGGGGTTCATGAGGGTAATGCGGTAGTCGTCTCGGTTGATGACAAATAACCCGTCGCCCATAGAGGAGACGATGGAGATGGTTTGGCTTTGGGATTTGTCCAACCGCTCTAAAAGATGGTTGATTTCCGAGGCTAAACGGGAAAGTTCGTCGCTGCCTCCGGCGGGGATCCGGGCTGATAAATCTTGAACAGAAGTAATGTTGGAGGTGGCGGAGGTCAGGTGAGTTAGGCGGCGGAGGACAAATATGTCCAGGATGACTGCGGTAGCTAGGGTGACACTTGCACCCAAAATAAAGATGGCGAGCGTGAAGTAGCGCAGGCTAGATCGGCTCTGGGCGAAGATGTCGCGGGGCAGGGAGACTTGGAGAAGGAGAATTGGCTTGTCGGCGTGGTCGGTGAGGGAGAGCTGGCCGGTAACTTTTTTGGTGTCTTGTAATAGGATTTGGGGGGTAGAAATGACTGCGGAGGGAGGATGGGGAAGGAAAGTGAGGTCGAGGTGAGTGACTTGGGCCAGACGGGAGGTGAGAGTGGTATCTAGGTAGCGGGCGAAGATGAGGGTACCGCGGGCCGGGCCGGAGCCGTCTGAGGTGAGGATGGGGCGGGAAGTGAACAACAACGGTCCTTCGGGAATGGAGATGAGGCCGGTGAGACTAGTGCCGGGGGGGATGGAAAACAGCTCGGGGTGGTTTCCTAGATAGCTTACCAGGGAGGTGGGGACGGTGGTGGGCAGAGAGGAGTCCAGATCAGCGGCCACGGAGGTTACCAGTTGGCGACCGGAGTTGTAAAAGAGCATGAAATGGAGGTCGAGACTTTGGGGGGTGAGAGGCGGCAGGTTGGATTTGATATAGGCTGGATTTTGATCTTCAATGAATTGGTAAGTGTCGTCCCAGTTGGCCCAATCCGATGACTTGACGTCAATATTGGACAGAACTTGGAGGAGGGCATCGCGGACACGAAGCGTGTTATCGATCACGCGGCCGTTTTCTATTCTTTGGAAATTATCCGACAGATATTGGACAATAGTGAAGTTGAAAAGAGTGAAGAGGGCGGCGAAGGTGAGACCAATGCCTAAGAGGACTTTGATGCGGATGGACATGGGTTAGTGCATCTGGCTGGAGATAAACTTTGAAATAAGGTGGGTGGGAATGAGAGAGGAAACGAGCAGGATAGCGACTAGGAAATACGAGACTTGGAGGGAGCGGTTGGCAGTTTCTAGAATAGAGGTATTGGGGACGGAGGCGGCGAGGTGGGCTATGGGGTTGTTGTCGATATCGGGGAGCTCTTCGATGTGGGTAAGGTAGCCGAGGCCACTAAAGTCGAGCTCGCCGGACCAGGGAATGGAAGTTGTGGGGAGGCGGACCGAGGTGGTGGGTTGGCCCGTGGTGTCGGTAATAGTGGAAGTGATAATCTGGCGATTGGTAAACAGAGAGAGGGAGAGGCCGGTTGCTGAGGCGATGGATTTGAGAAAGGCGTAGTCGAGGGGTAGGCGTAAGACAATATAACCAGAGACGGATGCGGAAGATGTAATCGGGGCAGCGGCTTGGAGAAAAAGCAGCTGGGACCCTCCTGTAGGAACAACGATGGGAGAGACGACTGATTGGCCGGATTTGAGGCGGGCGCGGAAGAGATCGGCGAGGATGGGAGTCCCTTGGGAATCGGGATTTTCTGCCTGGGCGATGATGGTGAACCCAGTGTCAGCGACGGTAGCCGAGGCGAGTGAATGGCTGGTGGCTTGCGACTTGAGGAGGGAGAGAAGAAGGGGGCGGTTGCGGTTGAAGGTCGCTGCTATGAGTTCTGTTGTTGAAGCTGCTAGTTTAGCGACAGCTTCTAATTCGGCCGATTGGCGGTCGATAGCGTAACGCAGAAGTTTGGTGTCGGCGTTGAGTTGAGAGAAACGTTCCTGTTGAATATTTCTAATTAATAGGCCAGTGAAACTGATGGTAACTACTAGAAAGATAACCAGGCTGGTGGTGGTGAGGATGAAAAAGATTTGGGCGTGAAATTGCTTGTGCAAGTAATAGGCGACCCATTTGATTAATAGGATACAGGCGACAAGAAGGAGGATTTCCTGAATGTACCAGGGGGCGGAGAAGGGCGATGACAAGGTGAAGAGGGCGGGATTAGTTGAGGCGGCGAGGAACCGGCGGAGTGAGTCGGCTAGATCGACGGCCAAAAATAATAAACAGGCCCAGAAGAGAGGGTAGAGGTGGCGTTCCATGCTGAATTTGGCCCGGCGGAGGATGAACCATGAGGCTGCCAGCCAGAGGAAGGGAGTAATGAGAGTGAGGGCAGGAGGCATAATAAAGTATTTAGGAACTAGGCGGTCGGGAAATCTTTGGCTGGGACCAGAACCCGGCAATTAAAAGGATCAGGCCCGTGACTTTGGTAAACAAAATTACCCAGGCGATGATGGATGGGGAGATGAGGTGAGTGCCTAAATTTGTCTGGGGAATGAGGGCTTGGGCGAGAAAAGATAAGCCCAAGACGGCAAAGCCCAAATAGGTAGCGATAGTCCAAAAATGGTGACCGGTGTCACTGTCCCAATATAACCAGGCGCAGAGGAAAAAAGTAATCCCGGCAAATAAGCCAAGGCTGAAGTGAGCGTTTTGGAGGAAAAATTGAGTCCACATAGGTCTTAGTAGTAGGATAGCAGATTTGAGAGGGCGGGTGCTGAAAGATAACTGGAGTGGGTGTGAATAATAACAGCTTGGTTGTTGAGGAAGTAATGGGTGGGAGAGGCAAAATAACCCAAAGAGTCGGCGAGGATGTTGTCGGGGTCGGCCAAAACCGGGAAGGGCAGGCTGGCGCGGGACTTTAGGATTTCGGCGGATTCGATAGTGGCTTGGGGGAGGATGATGACCTGATGTAAGTCGGGGTGGGAGGCGTTAAGGTCTTTGAGTTGAAGCAATAGGTATGGGCCGAGGGAAGAGTTGGGGTCGAGGACGGAAACAAGCGTCGGACTGCCACGTAAGGCTAGGTGAGTGAAAGGGGGACTGTTGCTACCTGTTGTGAGGTAAAATTCCGGGAAGGGGGAGGGTGATTCGGCGGAAGTGGAGGGCGGACGGGGCGGGGAAGCATTAAAGGTGGTGGGTTGGAATAGGGCTAAAAACCGGGCCCATAAATTGAGGCTGGACAGCGGGGTGAGGGTAATATCCTGGGTGATGAATGTCGGGACGCTCAGATCGAAGATTTCGGAGAGGCTTGATTGGAAGCCGGGGGATGAGACCTGGAGGTAGTATTTGCCGGTGGGGAGGAGGAAGAAATAGGAATCCTGGGGAGTGGGAGGGGTGAGATAGGGAGAAAAAGTGTTGGAGGTGGGGTCGGCCTTAAAGAGAGTGAGGTGGGCAGAAGTCGGAATGGAACCGGCAGCGGATAAAATGCGGCCGCGGGGAAGGACGTTTAGTGATCCTAATGATTTTCTGGTGTGGTTGGCGGCGCCGTCGGTGCTATCCAGAACCAAATCATATTGGCCGACCTGGGGGTCGGGGATGGTAGTTTGCCAATAATTTTGGTCGGGTTGGGGGGAAAGGGAGAAGGTGTGATCCGGATCGAGCGAGAGACTGGCGGAGACGGGGCCGCCTATTATACTGACGGAGAGGACTAGGGCAGCGCCAGCGGGGGCTAAATATATGCCGGAGGAATCAGGAAAAAGAGGGGTGGAGTCGAGAGTGAGGGTGGCGTGGGCGATTTTGGGAGGAAGACGGTCGATTACTAGTTGCCAGTTATCAGTTGACAGTTGAGAATTTCCAACGGAATCGGTGGCGCGGATTTGGATGGGATAGTTGCCGTCGTCGAGTGCCGGTGGGACAAATGTAAATGTGTTTTTTGTGAGAATGGCGGGTGAGAATGAAATGCCTGCGTCGATGGAGTATTCGACGGTGGAGACGCCGGCGGGGTCGGTGACTGAACCTGTGGTTTTGGGGGACGAAGTGAAGGGGCGGGATAAATCCGTGGTGAGTTTGGCTATAGGGCCAGTGGTGTCAATAGTAAATTTTATGTCTTTGTAGTTGCCGGTGTTGGCGGCGGCGTCACGGGCGCGGATTTTGAGAGTGTAGGTGCCGTCGGCTAGTTTGGGGAGGGTGAAATTGAAGGCCGAAGATTGGGCTCCGGCGCTGGCTAGGGTGGCTTTGGTGTAGATGTTGCCGCCGGTGATTGAGTACTCGACGATAGTGACGCCGATGTTGTCGGTGGCGGTGCCGGAGACAGTGGGAGGAGTGGGGAAGGGGATTGAGGTATCAGTAGGAACGGAGAGAACCGGAGCGGTAGAGTCGGCAGTAGTAATTGTAACCGTAGTGGATTGTTGTTTGGAGGTAAAAAACGTGCCATCGCTGGATTCACCAGTAGTGCCGGAGGAGCCGGTGCTTTGGAGTTTGTAGTGGTAGGTGGTATTTGTCGATAAGCCGGTGAGGGTGACCGAGTGGGAAGTGGTAGAGGTGGAGTCGGTTTTGGTAGAGCCGTAGGAAGTGGAGGTACCATATTGGACGATGGAGTTGGCGGCGACGTTGGTGGTCCAGGTAAACTTGGCCTCGGAGTCGGTAATATCTGATACGGAGATATTGCTGATAGCAGGGGCGGCTGCAGCGGCCACTACAGACGTGCCCAGGGAACCGGTGCAGGAGACGGGAGAAGCTCCTCCGGCGTCATCGGAAACTTGGACAGTCCAAGCAGTGGAGACTGTGGGGTCGTCCCCGGTACCGGCGACTAGGGAGATGGATAAGGACCCTGAAGCAGAGATAGAGCCTCCCGTGTAAGTGATATATTCGTCATTGGTATTGGTGCCAGTCCAACCGGAAGGGTTGGAGAAAGTGTCGATTTGCCAATAGACCAAGGAAGGGACCGTAACTCGGACCCAATTGATAGACTCTGAGGAGGAGTTGGTGAGGGAGATGGTATAGGTGTCGTTGGAGCCGGTGTAGACGGTAGAGGGGGAAACAGTTGCTGTGCAGCTAACGGTCGCTGAGGCGACCGGAGTGAATAGTGAATAGTAAATAGTAAATAGGATCAAAAAGGGGAAAATTAGCTTCATTTTTACCAGTTTTTACAAGTGCTCAACATAAATACTATAGGTGCTTACAAGTTGTTACTATGGGCTAGATGGGATATGGGAGTGAGGAATTCATGGTAATTTTTGGAGTGGATGATATGGTAAGTGGAATCGGGATAGGTGGGGGTCCAAAGAGAGGGGATGGTGGATTTTTTGGGAGGGGCGAATTTGAACTCATAACCGTGAAACTGGCCACCGTACTCCTCGACCCAGTCGATTTCCTGACCGCTCCAGGTACGCCAAAAGTAGTTATTGGCAGAGATGCGAGCATATTCCTGAGTTTTTTTGCGTTCGGAAACCAGAAAGTTCTCCCAGAGCTGGCCTGTGTCATTTCTGGTGTCTAGGGGATTGAAGTTGGAAATAATGGCGTTTCTGACGCCGTTGTCTAAGAAGTAGAACTTGCTTTTTTTGGTGATTTCCGAACGGAGGTTGCGACTGAGGCCACGAAGTTCGAAGATGATAAAACTTTTTTCCAAAAGGTACAAATAGCGGTAGACGGTTTTTTTATCCAGACCGAGAGTGGAGCCAAGTTCGGTGAGTGAGACCTCAGATCCGACCTGAAAGGCGATAAGCTTGAGCAGGTCGGTCAGTAGCTTGACACCCTTGATTCTTTCTAGCTCCAGAATGTCTTTGAAAAGATAATTATGAACTAAGGTCTTGAGATAGAGGTCTTTTTGATCTGGGGGATCGAGGGAGAGGACTTCCGGGTAGCTACCCCATCTAAGGTATGATTCCAGGCTGGTTTTGAGGTCGTGGGGATTGGTCTGGCTGCTTAGTTCGAGTTGAGAAACGGGATAGAGAGTATAAATAAATTGCCTGCCGGTTAGAGGTTCGCCTAGTTTGTTAGACAGATCCAGGGAGGCCGAGCCAGTGACGACAATTTTGAGGTTGGGGACATGGTCGACCAGGATTTTTAGCCCCTGGCCAACTTGGGGGATTTTTTGGGCTTCGTCGATAGCTATCAAATCAAAGCCGGAGGCATATTGACGAAGAGTGGGGATACTTTCTGAGGAAAGAGTTTGGCGGGTTGAGAGGTCGTCCCCGGTTTCCAAACGATATTTGAGTGAAGTGCGAGAGAGGAAGTTTTGCAGAAGGGTGGTTTTGCCGACTCGGCGGGGACCGTATAAGACCAGAACTTTGTTGGGCTGGAGATAGTTTTCGAGATGGTCGTAGTGGCGGGTAATCATGGGTAAAGTCTAGTTTGGTTCTCCGTAATTGTCAAACTACGGAGAAAGTAAATCACTGAAATTGGTTTATTTTGGGTAATTTGGTTTAGAAAGTAAAGGGCTGCTCCACTCCGGAACTGTTGAACCAGGCGCCGTGGCGCATGAGCTGATCGTTGGTCGGGCCGGTGGAAAGGGTGATGGTGGGAGAAGAAGCGATGGTGTCTAGAGTGCCGGTGACTGAGGTGCGGGACTTGGTGGTGAAAGTATGGACGCCGGCGGTGGCAGAGTTGGTGACGGTGCTGCCGGCCCCGCCGGATGTATCACCGTAGGTAACGGTAACCGTGTCGCTGCCGTCGGTGTCCAGAAGAACGGCGCTGATGTCCCACGGTCCACTCCCTGAGAAAGTGGGCACCCCGGGGCCCAAGAGAAGATAGTCGGTATAGAGGAGTTTATTATCGGTTGCCGCATTGTTGGTGAATTGGAAACCATAGCAGACGACGGCCGTTCTGGTGGTGACACCAAAGGACACGACTGAGTATTCCCAGGTATTGGCGGAGACGATGGCGGGCAGGTCTATGGCCTCGATTTCGCTGCCGCAGCCGGCAGTGTCATCGTAGATAAATTGGATTCTGGTGGCAGCAATGGCTGCGTCGGCTCTTCGCCAGAGGCCGATGGCGGTGTAGTTGGTCCAGTTGGCAGAGGTGATGGCTTTGTAGTACCAGTCACCGGCACTTTCGCCGTCGGTATTGCAGAGAATTGAGGCGGAGCCTTCTTGTTTGATGGAGGTGTCGGCGGAGATACCGCTGGTGCAAGCGGCGGCGGTACCGTTGGACCAGTTGGTGGTCGAATCCATAACATCAAAGACATCGCCGACAACGGCGCCGTTTGAGCCGACGGCGGTGGTGTAGCCGGCGGTGCCACCGGTGCCTTGGGGAGCGGACCAATTGGGGGAGCCACTGGAGGGAACGGTAATGGAAATACTGCCGGAATCCATGACCTCGGTGCTACTGAAAGTGAAGGTATAGGTGTTGCCGGTGGCTTCGGGAGTGCCGGTGGTGGGGGTGACAGTATTAGTGCCGGAGCCGACGTCTACGGCCAGCTGCCAGCGGCGGGTCTCCTCAAATAATAATTGGTTATCGTTATTTCTGAATTGCAAGGGACCGAGAAGATAAAACTGGGGGGAGATGTTGGGGGCTTTGAAAGCGTAGCCTAATTTGAGTTTGTCTCCGGCTTTGGCATTTGTAATATTCCAAGTGAGGGTGGTGACCTCAGTATCACTGGGAATGCCGGTGGTAAAAGAGATGCCATTCTCTTGTTGGATTAAACCTAAATATGGTAATGGGTTAATTTTGCCGTAGTAGCCGTTATTGAAATCGTTGTCGTTAGGTTTAATGCCGAAATGCAAGTGGGGGCCGGTGGCCAGACCGGTGTGGCCGGAGAGGCCCAGGGGGAAGCCTTTAGCTCTTTTCTCGCCGACTTGGGCAGTAATGAGGCTCAAGTGACCGTAGTAACTTTTGCCCCAGGCGTGCTGGATGATGACGGTTTGGCCGTAGTCGCCGTTGATGTCCGCTTTGACGACTATCCCATCGTCGACGGCTAAAACTCCCGTACCTTCGGGTAGGGCAAAGTCCACGCCGTCGTGGCCAATGACACCGTAACGCGCATATTTTTCAGCTAACAGCGGATCGTCCGGCTGGGAGCCAAAGCCCTGGGAGAGGGGGTAAGTGTTATCAAAGGGCAGACCTAAATTGGGGACGTTGGTGATGGCAGTTGCTGACGGAGTAGCTAGGTTAAGATCGTCGTAGGGTGTAGCCCCGTCAAACGGGGTTATGGCAAAAGAGGCGGGGACGGTTTCGGAAATCGTACCTGAAAAATCTTCGGTGATGGTGATGTCGAAAGTGACGGGGTAGGTTACGGGCGGGTAAAGGCGGGTGGCGGTGGTCCTTTCGACGTCGAAGGGGACAGAATCACGAACCTCGAAAGAATCGGTAATAGAATGAGTGCCGTTGGAAGTGGTGGCAGTGAGGTCCATTTGGTAAGTGCCGACTCCGGCAACTTGATATGAGGCCTCGTAGTCGGGCTGGAGGGTGAAATCTTTAATAAAACATTCCGGGTTTACTTTTATAGTGTTGTCGGCGGTAGAGAGAGTGGTGGTGGAACTGGAAGAGGAAATCTGGAGAGTGACGTTGGCATTACAGACCATATTGCCGGTTTCGTCTAAGACCGCTAGGGCCAGCTTGGCGGTTTCATTGGGTAGATAGATGGATTTATTTGTATTTATGGCTAGAACGCCCCAAGTGAAGTCCTGGGTGGTAACGTCCCCGCTGGGATCTGTGATTTCCAGTCTGAAACGGCCGGCTTTGAATTGGTGAGGGGGGCGGATGGTTAAGACAGTGGGATTAGTATCGTTGACGATCTCTATATCGACTGGTGTTTCCTGGCCGTCAGAGTTAAATAATTTAATTTTGACGTTGGAAGAAATGGTGTTGCCCACGACGACGGTGAGTTTTTCGTTGGCGCGGAAAGTTTTTTTCTTTAGAGGGCGGACTATAAGAGGCGCACGAATCTGGCCGGATTGGCCGGACTCAGGGACGGTTTCGGGGAGGTTATTGAAGATGGTTTGTTCGGTGGAGTCGGAAATGGTGGGAGTAGGTGAAGGTTCGGGCGAAGGAGTGGGGCTTATCAATACCTCACCCTCTGATCCCTCTCCCAAGCTAGGAGAGGGAAGGGGAGAGGTTTGGATTTCCGCTGGGGTAGCTGAGGGAGTGGCTTCCTGGGCAAAGAGTGGAAGAGTAGAAGAGTGTAAGAGTGTAAGAAAAATGAGAACGGTGGCGAGGTGGCGCATAAATCATTAGAACTTGGAGAGATAGTTAAGAACGATGTCGCCGACTTGGGTGTAGTTAGCGGTATTGGCGCGGCCATACATTTTGAAGTAGATGACGGCGGTTTCCCCGGCAGCGTCCCAATCCGGAGCAACACCATCGTCAATTTGAGAGTCGTCGGCTGTGATGGTAGTCCAGGTTTTGGTGGCCGATGCGTTGGCTGTGGAGAAGTAAACCGGGGCGTAGACAGTGTCGGTATCGTTGTAGACATAAATGTCCAGTTTGTTGTAGTCGGTTGTGGCTAGGCCGGTATTGTAATTGAATTGGAGGGCGTTACTGGTGGCCCAGGCGTCGAAGTCAGCCGGGAGGGTGACCCGGACGGCGACGGTATAGTCTTGGATATTGGCTTCAGTTGACGTCCATTGATAGTAATTGCGCCAGGCCTGGGCAGAGGGGGAGGCGTCTGAGGTCATACTGCCGGTGATAGTGCCGGAAGCGGAAGCGGTAAGAACGGCGCCGGGATATTCCGGGGAAAGGGTGATTTTCTTTGAAGGACGGCCGGCATTCATGTATTCCGGTCCGGTTTGGGTGAGCCTGAAGAGGGAGATGCCGGAAGCGGAAGCGGTGAAGAGATCGGTAAGTTCAGTTTGATTGATTATCAGAGCGGATTTACCTCTGGTGAGGGATCCGCCGATGACAACTTTGGCCGAGGCGGTGGCGGTGTCCGCGAAGACGGTATCTAGAGTGAGGTTGCCGGGAGCTAGCGTACCGGTGCCCAACTGCCAGTAGTTAACCCCTCCGCAGCCGGAGCAAGAGGTGACGGTGAGGGCACCTCCGGTAGTGAGGGTGGCGTTGGAGAAACTAAAGATGTTTGTGCCGGCTGTAGTGCCGGAGAGAATTGTATCCCAACCGGAACCGACTGAGATGGCGATTTCGCTGCCTCCCCCACCAGTGATAAGCGAGATATCTAGTCCTCGTAGAGTCCCCTGGCTGACTCCGGTGGCGTTGATTTGGATACCTCTTTGGTTGGCTGTTCCGGCGCCAGTGTTTGAGCCCGTGGTAACAGAAATCCCGGTTGAAGTTCCAGTGTCAGTTGTAGCTACGTCTAAGTTTGAGCTGGTGATATTCATGCCATTGAATTCTGTTGAGCTTGACCCTCCAGTAGTAGTGGTCAGGGTTCCCCCGGTAATTTCGATTCCTCTTAATATAATTCCTGCTTGTCCTCCAGTGTTGGCAGTTCCACCGTCGAGAGCAATGTCGATGCCCTTTTGGGTATCGTCTTCAGTGGTTGTATAGTTAGTCTCCAAATCTAGGTTGATACCGGTGAGTGTTCCGGTGCTAGCTGCGGTTGGGGCGGTGATGTTATAGAGTATGCCGTTTCCGGAGACTGAATATTGTTGAATACCTCCGGAGTTAGTGATGGCGAATTTCGGGACCCCGGAGGTGGAAGCGGTAAAGATGTCGGTCAGTTCGGTCTGGTTTATTATGGCGGCTGACAACCCGCGGGTTAAACTCCCGGCTAGAGATATCTTGGCCGAACTGGTAGCCGTGGAGCCTAAATTGACGTCTGTG
>MEXN01000003.1 GCA_001773695.1 Candidatus Amesbacteria bacterium RIFCSPLOWO2_01_FULL_48_25
GACGAGTGGGATTTGGCTGGGCCAAAAGATACCTCTAAAAAATTCTACACAGACGAGACGTTTTCACGGCTCCGAGCAGTAGGGTATAAAATTGCATTAGTCACTCCGGAACTGCACGGCACTTCGCCAGGGCTTTTGGGTGGCGAGGCTCACCCTGACGCCAAACCGCAAGAAAGATTAATGGCTCGAATAAAAGAAATTATATATCTCTCCCCCGATGCCCTCTGCACCGATTATCCTGACGAAGTTAAGAATCTGTTTCCCATATTGTAGCCCATAACTTGACAAAAGCAAAGACGGATGGTAGAGTCGTCCCACATTTATGGCGATACATGAGGCCGTTCCAGTTATCGAAAAATATCGGGGTATTGCCGCTGGGGGCTGGAAAGTGGCAAGAGATAGTCATTATAAGGAATTCACTGTCTTCCCCGAGTCGCTGAAGAACCGCTTCAACGTTTCCGCTTTGTTTGACCCAGAGTCGGTCGCAAGGTTGAAAGAGCAAGTTACGGATTTCTTGCTCCAATTAGGCTTAAAACATGAAGTGGAGTACTTCTTGGCCGGTAGAGAGTTCCCGCCCCACACTACAATCATGGAAGCCAATCTCCCGGCGGATTTACTGCCCGCCAGGGATGCCAAGTTTTCTGCTTTGGGCGAAAGCTTACCAGATAGTCCATTAGTGGCAGCTTTGGTGGGACAAAAAATCGTTTACAATGATCTCTTGGTAGACGGGGGAGGAAACGTTTTATTAGTTGCTCGAACTATCCCCTCCTCGGTTTTGGCAGCCAGGAGCACTTTGCTCCAGGAATATACTCAGGTCGGTCTTCAACCGCTGGCTATGGACAATATCCTTCATGCGAGTATCGCTCGTCCTGTTAAGCTTCCTTCTTCCCATACTGATCACTATCGTTTACGGGGATTGAGAACCGAGATAAGGACTAACCCAGTTGGGTTAAAAGTTGGAAGATTACACGTGGGCTCCGCGTGGGATTTATTAAATTCCCGGTGATATTTAAAATATGCTCAACCCTGGCTCAAAAACTGAACTTGAAAAATTGTCAGTAATCCCCACTTCTGAGAGCATTATCTCCGCCCAACAGGCTTTGTTGGGATTAATTCCCCAGATCATGGTTGACGGGTCCAGGGTCGTCCAACATCAGTCTCTACCTGATGGTGGAGGAGAGGGAATAGTAGTTGAAAATGGGCGGATTTCATATTCTCGGGGATTTGAAGTTGACGACATCGTCTATGAGGTCGAAGTGACTCCCGGGGGGATACACGTCTATGAAGAAGAAAGAGGACATGCCTATTATTACGGAGATGGGAGTTGGGACGCTGGAATAACCTTATTGGCTGAAGGTCTGCAAAAAGTCGCAATGATTTTAGCAGATTTTTCTAAATGAGCAAGACGGAAGTAAAAATCACACCGGATAGTAGCAAATATATTAAAGATCTAAAAAGGAATAGTTTTACCAAGACAACCTGAAGTAAGGTTGGCGGGAATACAATAGTCCTCCAATTCTCCTCCCACCGTTTTTGATTAAGTGGACGTGATAATGTATCTGGGATTTAATCGAGCTCTTAGTGGCTCTGATAAAAAGGTCATAATCAACTTCGAATGTAGCAAGTACTTTTGCGAACTCACCTTTCTCCTCATTACTCATGTTCTGAAATTGCCCAAAATGCCTGTTTGGAACTAACATCAAATGCTCTTCGACACTCTTGAGATCCCATAGAGAATAAGGAAATCGATTTTTTATCACTTTAAAGAACTTATATTTATTTACCACTTGCCACTCTGGGACCTGACAAAAATCGCAAACTTTAATGTCTTTAGAAGACTTATGGCGAGAATTATACAAGAGCTCTTTTTCTCGACTTCTGTACATGTTGCCTCCGGAAATTCTCCTCAAAATATTTTACGTCTGCAGGAGTACCCATCTCCCACATCTGGGACACGACAGAAATACCTAGTCGATCGCCCCGTTCGATCATTTGATTATAGACTGGGGCGACATAGTATTCATTGTTAACTTTTAGCCCTTTTTTAATCATGCGATGCGCCGCCCACACAAAGTCATGGCCGTGGGAGAAATAATAAGCTCCAACATTGGCGTATTTGGAAATGGGCTTCTTTTCAGCAATTTCTACCACCCAGCCTTTTTTGTTTATTTTAGTAAAACTCCACTTCGGATCATCGTCCTCGAACACCAAAATCAACCCTTTCAAGTTTTTGGGGCGTCTTTTTGTCTGTTTTTGTAAATCGGATACAAAGTAATGATCGGTATCCATGATTAAGATATCTTCGTCTGAATTTATATAGTCTTTGGCCAATAGAACAGTACAAGCAGCCCCTTCGGTCACTTCGGGAGTATAGATGACAGTGATTTTGTCGCCGAGCAACTTTTTCAACTTTGTTACCAGGCCATGTTTTTCTTCGTGATCCCGGCGGGCGATAAAAATAAAATCAGAATGGGGAACCCACGGCACAGACTCGATAGCTCTTTGCACCATCGGTTTACCAAGGACGGGTATAAGTGGCTTGGGTGTGGTAATGCCCTCCTTCAAAAATCTTGACCCCCGGCCTGCAATCGGCAACACAACTTTCATATCAACCCTTCCTCCCGATATAGCCCAAAAATTGCACCAAGTCTTCTATGGTCCCCATCCCGTGCATTTTGTTTTTCTCTATCTCCCATATTTTAATTTTGCCATCGTTTAGAATCATCTCATTATATACTGGGCAGACGTAAAACTCACCGTTTAGGGTGATGTGTTTTTCTATCATAGTAAAGGCAGACCGAACATATAAACTGCCTTTGGCAAAGTAATATATGCCCACAGTGGCATGGCTGGAAATTACTTTCTTTTCCGCGGTTTCAATCACCTCGTTTTCTTTATTTACTTTGGCGTAACTCCACCTGGGGTGGCTGGATTCAAAAGTCATAATCGCCCCATCGGCTTTACTGGATCTTGACCAACTTATGAATTCATCAATATTTGCTTCTACATATTGATCGGCGTTCACGATCAGCAAATCGTCATCGCTGTCAATGTAATCCACGGCCGTGAGTACTGTACAGGCGGCTCCGGCAGTCGGCTTGGTAAGTTGCACGACTTCGAAATTTTCCCCAACCGAGTTTAAAAAAATCTCCCTGAGCGAGTATTTATCGTAATGGTCCTTTAAGCAAATGAAGATAAACCGGTGTTCGCAATTTGGTTTGACGTTTTCAATCACCCACTGGATCATCGGTTTTCCCCCCACGTCAATTAGGGGCTTGGGGAATGTATATCCCGCCTGGGCGAAACTTTTCCCAGTTCCAGCCATGGGGATAACTATATTTAATCGTTTGGCCGATTGCGACTCTTGTTGGGGAGTTTCGTATTTATCTCCCTTGACCGAAGGTATCTTGATTACCGCCGTGGACCCGTCTGCCAGACATTCAAAATTCACTACTTCTCCAGGTTTCATCTCTATTATGTCCCCTGTTTTAATCATCAAGTCGTTCATTTTAAACTCTCCCGCTACCACCACCGTATATTCAGTAGCCACTCGGTGATAGTGAGCGTTTTCCCGATCTCCCCGTTTATATCTCTTAATTGCCGTTTCGAAAAGACTCGTTTTTAACAAGGTGGGTTCAAATTCACCAATGAACCATCCTCCAGTGAAATCGTCCAGCCGAAACCTCTTCATTAGGCCTAGATAATACCATGCCGCTCAAACAACGACAGATTGACTTCATGAAACCCCCGAACTTCGATTACGTTGGCACCGCTAGCCTTGGCAGCCAGAATGCCGTGAGGAGCGTCTTCGACCACGACTGTCTCTTGGGGGTTTAACTTCATTTTGGCAAACGCCGCCAGGTAAATATCCGGGGCGGGTTTGGGCTGGTAGCCTTCGTCGTTGCCGATAATCTGATCAAAAAAGGTATCAAGCATAGAACGTTTCAACATATTATCCACCGAATATTTCTGAGCATTGCTGCAACAGGCCAAGGTGTAGCCCAGTTTTTTCAAATACGACAGCATGATAAGTTTCTCATGACTAGGTTGACAACTAGTATTCACGATTTCATCGGTGTATCTTCTTTTCAAAACTTTGATAATTTCGTGCACTCCCCGTGGTAGTTCGCCCCGGTCAGAAAGTATTTTCAGCTTCTCGTTAGTGGGCAGACCATTGTAAACTTTCAAGTGTTCTTCCCGACCAATTTCCTGGCCAAATAGTTTTAAGGCCTTGTTTAAGGCCTCGTAGTGCCATTCTGTAGCATCTACCAAAACTCCATCCAGATCAAAAATTATCGCCTTCAACATGTCTATCGGATATTAGCATATTGTTTATTCACATTAAACTAATTTTCTGATAAATTTGAGTCTGATGAAGACTGTGTTGATTACGGGTAGCACTTCTGGAATTGGAAGGGCGACGGCAAAGTTATTTTCCAAAAAAGGATATTTTGTATTCGTGAATGGCAGGGACGAGAAGCGGGGGGGGGAAGTGGCAGGAGAGATTGGCGGAAAATTTATTAGGGCTGACGTTACTGACCCCAAGCAGGTGGATAGGCTTTTTTCCCAAATAGAATCCCTTGATGTTCTGGTCAACAACACTGGCGGGATCGTGGGAAACGACTCCTTGGAAAAGGCTTCAGAGGAAGACCTGATCTTGGGGTTTAGACATAACTTTTTCGGTGCTTTTTACTGCACACAGAAGGCGGCGGGGATCATTAAAAAAGGATCTATCGTTAATGTTGCTTCTATATGCGGATTCGGGGTGTATCCGGCGGGCCCAAGAGGACTGCCAATTTACTCTGCCTCTAAAGCGGCAATTTTAAACTTTACCCAGACGTCGGCTAAACTCCTCGCGCCAAAAATCAGGGTTAACGCTGTAGTTCCCGGCTATGTCAAAACCGGTCCGACCGGTCTGTATATGACGCTCTTGGTAAAAGCCAAGCTAAATCCCCAAACGCTTGTGGGGCGGATCAACTCGGTCGAAGAGACAGCCAGCGCTATATATTTTGCCGCGACTAACGAAGCCATGACGGGATCTCAAATCGTTGTTGACGGGGGAATACTGGTCAAGTGAGGAGTCTGTGGTAGGCGTTTACCCACTGGTCGGTAATTTTGTCCCAGGTGTAGTAACGATTTACTCTTTTCGCGCCGGCCTGACTCATAACAAATCTAAGTTTGGGTTGAGAGATCAATTTCGATAAAGAAATTTCCAGGGCTTTGGAATCTCCCGGAGAGACAATCAACCCAGCTTTGTCTACCATCTCTTTTATTGACCCGATGTCGGTGGCTACTATGGGAAGGCCGTAAGACATGGCCTCGAGTATTACATAGGGAGAAGTATCGCTAAGGGTGGGAAGACAAAAAATGTGATGGGTTTGATAAGCTTGGAGTAATTCGGAATAGGGAACCTGGCCGGTAAATTTGATACGCTTTGAAAGATTGTTTTTGGCTACGAAGTCCCGATAAACTGAATCTTGATCCCCTCCCCCGACCATTGTCAGTGATACGTCCGGGTGTTTTTTAACCAGCTTATTCATGGCTTGAAGAAGGAAAATCTGACCCTTTCTCTTGGAGAATACTCCAGCGCATAATATTTTTATCTTTTTGGGGTCCAGCTTGGATCGATTGACCTGATGGCTGGACTTGTCAATGCCGGTATAAATTACATGGAATTTAGCATTCGGAAAAAGCCGAGAGTAATGCCGGAGGCTGGTTTGAGAATTGCACACTACCAAGTCGGCAGACTCGAACATCTTTTTCGCCAAAGGTTTAACTGCCTCTGACAGCAGCATGGTGGCTTTGTAGATGATTTTAGACATCAGTGAATATTCCTGTTTACCCAAATAGACAACGTTTAAATCCTGTTCTTCCTTCTGAATCTGCGGCAACTGAAGAGGGCCCATTATTACTTTGGCTTGCGGATTAACGAGTTTGGCTATCAAAACCAGTGGGTTAAAAGAGGCATAACTTAAGGGCAACATATGATGAATAATCTGATATTTTTTCTTTCTCATGAGTCTTACAGCCCGAAGGGTGATAAGGGGATAAAAAAACAGATGGCGAAGAAATTCGACCAGCAGCGATGTGGATCTGGATTTGAAGAGAGGGTAAAGACTTACATTTCTGGGAAGTGGGTGAGTCATATTCCCCACTCCGGCTAATACGTCCATTGAGTCGACCTCAGAGGATATGTATTTAACCAAGGCGTATGACCAGGCAATTTCGCTTTTTATCGTGTCTGAAAAAAGATAGTGGGCTGGAGCCACTAAAACATTGGGTTTCATAATTTTTTAGCCAGGAAAAAACAGGTGTTGCCGATGCCAAAGTACGAGAGAAGTAGGTCAGGGAAAGATATTAGTTCCAAGAAGGGGACGATGTATTTACCGTAAATAGCGCGGGTGGTTCCCAAGCTGCCGGTATGAACAGATCTGACCACAGCCGACTTGGTTTGACCGCTCCTGAAAAGAGTGGTCAATAGCCAGGCGGTGATACGGGAAAACTCACGGTCCCAAAAATGAACGAGGAGAGAATTGTAAGGAATTTCCTGAACTAGCGTGAGGCTGTGGCGAGAAAGATGATTTCTGATTTGCTCTCTGGTGAGCATGCGTTCTGGAGCGTGACCGACGTCTAAATAATCCTTTTGGGCAGCTGTGGGGAAAAACTGTTGTTTCCACCAAAATAAGGACCAAGTGTTGTCTGAAATGGGAATGTGGAGCAGAAATTGGCCGCCGGGTTTTAAAATCCTGGCGACTTCAGAAAAACCTTTCTGGGCGTCTGACAAGTGTTCGATAACGTCAAATACCATTACGAAATCAACTGAATTGTTTTTGAATGGCAAGTTTTCCATGTCTGCAGCAATAAACTGGTGGCCATATATGTCTATGTTTTTGGCGGCCTTAAGGGCCGGAAGAGAGATATCGACACCGATGCCAAGATATTTTGGGTTGTCTTTGAGCTGCCAGAGTTTTTCACCAATAAAGCAACCTACGTCTACCACTACTGCGTTGAGAGATAGTCTGGTTGATTTGATCAACCTGTTCCCAAAGTGCTCCTGAATAGTCGTGAAAACATGAGCTTGGGGATCAACTTTATATGTTTTGTCATCCCAAATTTCCGCTTGATATTTTTTGTTGGTATCCAATTTAGGCAGGAAATCGGGAATTATTTTAGTTTTTAACTTAAATCTTAAGGATGGTTTGATAATGTCTTTTAACTGCATATAATTTCCAATTCCTTTTGGGCAATGGAGTCCCAAGTATGCCTGGGGCGCCATTTTTTGGCAAGTAAGGAGTATTTTGGGATGTTTGTTGATACTTCTTCGATCTTTCGAGCGAAACCTAACAAATCTCCGACTTCAATCACGAAAAATCCAGGGGTGTCTCCGATGCTTTCTGAATAAACCGGCAAGTTGTAGGCCACTACCGGTAAGCCGCTGGTAAGAGCTTCCATGGGGACGATACCCCACCCTTCTTGCCGGGAAGGAAAAACGCATATACGAGACTTTTTTAATAATTTGTTTTTTTCGAGGTCATTGACTTTTCCGCGTAACTTGACGAGTCCGCCTAATCCATACTGACTAATCAATGAGTCGATATGACCTGACATATAGCCGGGGATATCCCCGACCGTGATGAGGGTGTATTTATGCCCAAGCTTGTTTACCAAAATGTCCCAAATTTTGATTAAATCCACTATACCTTTTTCGGGAGTATGCCGACCGATGAAAATTGCGTCGTATTTTTCGTCGACCAAATGATTTTGCTTGTAAATAGAGGCATCGAATCCGACTCCGTTGATGAATTGACAAATAATACCGGTTTTTTTTAACTGATCGGCGAGATTTTGGGAAATAGTAATCGTTTTGTCCGAAAATTTATGGAGAATTACATTCAATACCCTATCCAAAAAAAGGGAGTTGATATTCAAATTGCATAATATTAACTTTGACCTGGTAAGAAATTTGAGAACCACACCGGTCAAAGTGAGTTGGGGTAGTTCGCTATATGGCACATAAATTTGAGTAGGTGAAAGTTTGTGGCGGTAAAAGACGGACAGAAGTCCAATTGGAGTTAAGAGACGGTCTATAAATTTGTTAATCAGAGGAAATGTAGAATTTAAAAAATTAAAGGATGGGACAGAATACTCTAATACGCGGACCTTAGGACTGTCCAGTTCTGAAAACAAAGAGGGGTGTTTGTCCAAGATAATGAGGGGTTGATTGGTTCTTTTGACTATTTCATAAGCTCTGGTGAAGCCGCCGGCTGTTTTGAGTGCCGATTCACCAGGGTGCCAAGATAGCATGATTATTTGAGACATATTGCGAAAAGAGTGTTTCCTCCGGTGAGTGGGTATTCGGAATTGACTTGTTTGACTAACCAAGACTGGTAAGACCGTCTGAGTATCCATTTAGTGAAATAAAGACTTAGCAAGTCGATGGCCCCGTATACTCCCCCGCCGGATGTGAATTTAACTTTTTTAAATCCTGCTGACCTGAGAAGTTGGTCGAGCTTTTTTTCTGAATAGTGCCTGTGGCCTAAAAATACAGCCGGGTCCGAGAAATAGGAAAAGATCTTTTGCGAGGGGGTGGAGAGTAAGAGAACTCCGTTCGGGTTGAGGTGTCTGAATATAGTTTGTAGCGCAATGGATTCTGTATTTGGAGGCAGGTGTTCGATGACTTCAAGAAAAATGCATAAATCGTAACGATTGGGTGACTTAAAATCCAGTATAGATTCTTGAAAATGTGCGAAGTTTTTGTGTTTTTTTCTCAGTTGGGATATAACAGGTGCGAGAAGGGCAATGTCCAAGCTGTGTACTAAGGTGGCCTTGTTTTTCAAAGCGAAGTCGGCATACCATCCGTACGAATCACCTACCACCAATACTTTTTTATGAGCTGGAGATACTAGTTGAGTCGAGTATTTGAGCCTACCAATTAACGGAGGGAGTTTTTGGGGGTATAAACGGGAGCGATGTGATCCTGAATAATGCATGGCTAATTTTTTTGCGATACCACAGTAATGAATGCACTGTGAGTGGGAAATATCTTCCCTAAACTAGCCGGAAACGGATAAAGACCTGCTCCGAGGGTTTTAATTTGCTTTAGGCCATACAAGGATTGCCAGTCTTTGAGCCAGGCGGAAGTATAAACGCATTTGTGGGTCCAGGAGCTGCCCCGCGGGTTTGCTTCGCCCTGATGAACGGCAAGGGGATTACCTAACCCCATCTTTTTGGCCGAACTGTTGGTAAGATCAAACGGAGTCCAGCCAATAAGGAGGGAGACGATATTGTGCCAGCTGGCTAAATTGTTGGTACTGGTTATCAAATGTCCCCCGGGCTTGAGAGTGCGTGAACACTCGGAGAAATAAAGGTCTACGTTGGTCAAGTGTTCGATGACTTGGTTTGACACGATACAGTCAAAATAATTTTTTTTAAACGGCCACTTGTGGTCATCCGCGGTGATCTCAGAAACAAGAATTCCCTTTTGGGAGGCGAGTTTGGCCGCAGTAGATATGGGTTCTATCCCAAAGATTGTTTTGGACTTGGCTGCCCTGACCCAGACAAGGGTCTCCCGACCATCCCAACAGCCTACATCGAGAAGATGGGGATGGGGTCCAGTACTGCTGAGAATGTCGGAGATGTTTTTATTATTCAGTGCGCCCGCGCCGGCATAAAGTCTTGAAAAGTATTTTGAAATCATAAATATCTAACCATTTGATTTTTGATAATGGCCAAACTACCAACCATGAGTTCCATCGACTTCATGATTATAAATCCGAAAAAATGAATCGGATCGGACAACAATACTTTCCAGTTTCGAAAATATGCGGGTCTAAATACGAACAGGATAACATCTTTCATCCCAGATACATTTTTTTCCAGGTACGGTGTGGCATTTTGAGAATAGTACAACTTCTTTTGAATGGTTTTGAGGAGGGTGATGTTTCCTTCGTTGTGATGGATAAATGGTGCAATTCTTGAAATGGTGCCCAGCAATTTGAGTCTGCGGCCCAAATCCCAGTCCTCTCCGGAAACCATGGAAACGTCGTACCCCCCTGCCTCGATAAAGTCGGACTTGGAGAAGAAACGCGGTGCTTCGATTGCTGGATCCCCGATATAACAGTTTCTTTCTAGAGCTTTACATTTAGCCCAGTAATTTTCACCGAAAGATTTTTCGGGAATAATTACCGATTTAACCGACTGGACGGATATGGCTCGGACGCAGTCTTTTACCACTTCTGGATCAGGTTGCATGTCCGCGTCCAGTACGCAGATGTATTTCCCCCCGGCTTTTGAAACTCCGTAGTTTCTCTGAGCGCTTCGTTCGTTGCCGTATTTATACACTTTGGGCGTAAATTCTTTAGCTATTTGATAGGTTTTATCTGTCGACCTTTGACTGTCGACAACGACGATTTCTAAATTAGGGTATGTTTGATCCAGACAGGACTTTAAAAGCCGCCCAATATTGGCCTCCTCGTTGTATGTGGCGACGATGATCGATATCTTATGCTCAGACATGTCTTTTTGGATAAATGAGGAAGACTGCTACTAAGGCTAGAGATGCTATTGAAATGATTGTGCCATAATTGACATATTTTTGAGTCATAAACGAAAGTGTTGCCACGCGGGTAGTTGATTGGGGAGGGAGTAGAAAGCTATTTACTAAATCCTCATGCTTTTGCGACGGGTAGTCCTGCCCGCCTAATGAAATTGTCCAGTTGGGATGAAACGCCTCCGAAAATATAATTTCGGACGGGAATTGTGAGGGGGGAACGGTAATTTGATAGTTGGAAGGGCTCGTACGAGTATTGGCTATTGGCTGTGAGCCGCCAGAAATGTGTGGTGTGTAATCACTGTTCTCATAAATTATCGCTTCCTTGAGCCCAGCATTTATCCTGGACAGATATTTCTGCCTATCCAAAAAGTTGAGGATGTATTCCCTGTCCGTAAGACCGTAATTTACGAACACGTCGTCGTCGCTTGCTTTATCCTGGGGAGGCACGATGATATATTTTATAGATAGCGAGTCCAGTAATTGATTTGAAAAAGGTTGGGAAAAGAGGTTGAAGACTTGGTAATTTATATCTCTGATGCTTTTGCCATCATTCGCAAGTTGTGAGAATCCCGGTTGTTTTGATATGTAGAGACTAAGAGTGTCGAAATAAAAAGTGTGAAGATCAATTTTTGGATGCAGTGTCTCGTAGTGTCCCCAAATCCCGGCAGCGGGAAACCAGGCAGTTCTGAAAAAATCTGGTTGCTCATTGATGAAGGCGCTGATAGTTTCAAAATCTTGTGGCCTGTTTTTAGGAACAAAAATACCTCCGATGTCTCCAGTTACTAAAGGTTTAGCATTCCAAAGGAACAACAGAGATACAAGTCCGGAAATTACGAGCGATAGCGTTCTTCGTGATTTCAGCGAAGATATCAGATATGAAATTAGGCCAGAGTATCCAAGCGAAAGGATCAGGTAAAATTTACTGGCTTCTCGGAAAGCGTTAAAACCTGGAAAATGTTGGTACAGCCATAGATATAGGTTGGGAAATGGTTTATCGGACTGTTTGGTTAGGAGTATTCCCAAACAACTTAGAATCACAAAAAAATAGGCATTTGGATTTCTGAGGTTCAATACAAAACCGAGTAGCGCCACTACCGGAATTAACCAAAAGTAGTTCGGGATAGGCTGAACGACACCATTTGCATATCCCTTCCCACCAGTCCACCAAGGGGAGAAGAATGAAAGAGATTGCTTAAGCGACATATACTGATCTCCAAATAACGGTCGAGAAAAGGCGGGGTTATCATTTATAAAATTTAATTGGGTGTAGGGAACAACCCAGTACGCGCTCAACGCGGCGACAACGACAAATGGCATCAAGGCAATCAATACGGTGCGGGCTTTTTTAAAAATATCGGATTTGCCCTCGATAACCGAAAGGTGAAAGATCAGATAAAACAACATCACTAGCGACACTATATAAAAAATTCTGAACTCGTAAAATGAATCGATAAAAGAGATTAATCCGGTTGCCAGTGCGATCCTGAAATTTTTTGTTTCTAATGTCTTAATAAATAAAAATAGAACTAAGGGAGCGAGGGCATAAGCGATACTTATTTGAAGGAGCGTGCTCAGCATTAGTAGCGCGTTAACGTTGTAGGAATATACAATGGACCCCATGATCGCCGGAAGATTTCTCTTGGTAAAATGTTTGATCAGCAAAAAGCTTCCTAGCCCGGGTAAGATTGCCGCGGGGAAAAAAAAGATAATTTTGGCCACCAGTCGGGAGTCTATTCCCAACCGAGTGAGTGCCGCATACCCCGCGTAGATTGGATACTGAGACAAGCCCAGGTCGACTGCCCCCAGGTCATATAACGATGTCCACACGTTGGGCGGTTCAAAAAAAGATTGCCAAGTCTCATTCGACCTGGTAAACACCCTCGCGTCTCCCCAACCGAAATACGCATTGATGAACAAAATTCTCCAGGCGGTAATTACCCCCAACAAGATTATCATTGATAGAGAAAGCCAGGTAGTTTTTTTAATGACCATATAGTTTTATTGAGTGACCTATGTTAAATGATTTAATAAGAAAGAAGTAGATTATAAGTATGGAAGTGTAGATACACAGGAAGAGATGAAGTAGATAAATGGAAGTTTTTCTGGTCCAGGCCAGATAGAGCGAGTCAAAAAGCGGGAAAATCAGTGAAAAGGAATAGGGAACGAATAAATATTTTTTAAACTTCATGAGGGGTGGGTCGAAATGTTGCCGTCCCGAATATCCCCCTTTGCCCATTGAGGTGAGGAAGATATTGTACTCTACCCTGGATCTGATTTTTTTGAGATACTTCCTGATACTGCCAGCAGAATAATGAACCGTAGGGTCATTTTTAGTAACGGCTAACAACGAACCTTTTTGGATGAGAAGGTAAAATATTAACGGGATCAGGTGTAAGTCCTTCTGGACTTGGGGAAGCTGTGATTTGACGAATGCTAAATCGATCATACATCCCCCTGCCCAAAGTTCTATCAGGGGAAGTTGCCGGAAATTAATAAAGGAGAAAACCGCACAATTCTGATCTTCATAGAACTTTCCATATTTTTTCTCTAAATTCCGGGACAGATACTGATATCCCTTGGAATCCCTATACATGAAATATGAGAAAGGGTCACCAAATTCGTTGATATAGTTGTTTATCGGATGGTGATCATCGGGGGACTTATAACCGGTGGGGAGAACTGCTTTGACCTGGGGGTGTGTTTTCATAGCTTTGTATTTGAGTTCGAGACTCTTGGGATTTTCCAAGACCTCGTCCGGGGCCAGACCAACTAAATATTTCCCCTTAGCTGCCAGATATCCCAGTTGTTCCGCCTCCATAATCCCCACTTTGGGATTTGGAATGATTTTGCATCTATATCTCCTGGCGATCTTGATTGTGTTATCTGTGGATCCGCCGTCTACAATTAGAACTTCTATTTTTCTTTTAGGAAAGGATTGGCGTTTAACCGACTGGAGTACCTTTTCGAGAGTATTGGCCGAGTTAAGGGTTGGCGTGACGATGCTTATTTCAGGAGTTGTTCCCATACAGAGCCTAATTCTAGTATAGCCGTTTACCGTTTTGGTTTTTTGGGAGATTCCTCTTTGTTACTTACGTGGCCGATACTCTCATACAATCTGCAATAATAATAAACTTCATTTACATATTCTCCACGATAGTAAAGAGCACCGGGAAGTAGCCCGTATTTTACAAATCCAGCGTTCTCGTAGGCTTTAATCCCGGCTTTGTTAATTTCGAACACCGATATCATAAGAAGTCTGTAGCCGAGCTTTCTGGCTTCTTGGATGATGTGACCCAATAATTTTACTCCCAGCCCCCTACCCCTGTGGTCTTTATCGATAGCGATAGTCACCGACCCGACGTGCTTTCTCCTCCTCTCCTCTGGCCGGACTTCAGCATTTCCGACAATTCTGCCCTTGGATGAAACAACGAGATGTATTTTTTCACCTTTTTCCATCATCGAAATAGAGTTTGCCACGTATTCTACCTGCTGTTTGCGCGTAATTTCTTCGCCTGACAACATGACATAGGTATCCTCCCTGGAGAGTTTGTTGGCAAATTGCAGCAAATCATCGATGTCCTCCCATTTTATATACCTAATAATATAGGAGGAGTCTTTTGCGCGAGACTTTTCTAGAATATCCCCAAGTTTCATGATAATAGTGATATAGTTTGGTTTATGAAAAAAGCTGAAGTGATAAACAAGACCTTTAATATCACCGTCTACGCAATAAGTCAACTTCGGACGTTATTTTGGAAAATGTTTCTGAAAAGCGCCGGGGAGAAGATAGAGATAATGAGCAGGGTAGTTATCATGAGCCCCCAAAAGGTTGAGATAGGCCACCATGTACTTATTAACTCGGATTCAAAAATAGGGGGTCAGTTGGGTGTCAGGATCGGCAATTATGTCCAACTGGGATATAACGTAAACATAGTTTCAGTGAATCACGCTTACCAAAACTCAAGTCTGCCGATAAAAACACAGGGGGAATACGGCGGCCAGGTGATAATTGAAGACGATGTGTGGGTTGGGGCTAACGCCGTAATTTTGCCCAAGGTCAAAATTGGAAGGGGCGCAATTGTCGGAGCAAATGCGGTTGTAACTAAAGACGTAAGACCTTATTCGATCGTTGGGGGTGTCCCTGCCAAATTTATTAAGTTTCGATTCGGTAGGGTAAAGCGGATAACTTGAAAAGATTGTCCACCACAATTTTTGAAGGTTTAATCTTTGTTTTAACTGGTTTGGAGTTGTATTTTGGGTAGTTATGAAGAAATTCTTTAATAACTTTGGGTTGGCTTTTGTACAAAACGACGTTTTTTCCTATCCCCTCGATCTGTTCCGTGAAATCTCTTAACAACAGGCATGGTTTCCCCATTAAATAGGCTTCATACTGGTTCGTGGCCCCATCAGTGGCAATGTACTGAGAGCCTTTCACCAATTTGAGAAACGTCGGATATGAGACGGGCTGAAGGATTATTATTTTCCCCGAATTTATCAGAGGCCCATATCCCAGTGATCTGACCAGGCTGACGGTAATGGGATAATTAAATAAAACGCATGTCAGATTTGGGTCAGAATTTTCGATAACTAGTTTTAACGTTTTTTTGGTCCAACCCTTTCTAAAAAATACGTGTTCCTGCCGATGCATAATAAGAATGTAGTATTTTTTCCCAATGAGTTGATTGATGGGTGGTGTTTTTTGGTTCATCGCCCAAAAAAAGGTTTCTAGCTGAGTGTTGTAGTGAGTATTAATTTTAATTTTCTTGTGGTGCTGAAGATTGTTTTCGGCCCACTGACTTGGAGGGAATAATATATCCGCAAAAGCGAGATTTATATTCCTACATATTTCTTCTGGAAACGGTTCCATCAAGTTAAATGACAGATCGCCTGATTCGATGTGGACAATTTTCAGTCCGTGAATAAATGCTGATAGCGCACCAATTGTCGTGCTAACTGGATCACCGCAGATTACAAAGAAGCTTATGCCTTTATCTATATTTTTGAACTCGGATCTCAATAGAATAACAGTTCTGATCAAAGTTTTTATTGTCCAGAAAAAGAAACGGACCGGTGACGACTTGTCCCCTTTTTCTCTGAGGGCTATATAAGAACAAAGACCTTTACAATAGCTCCTGATATCCTCGAAATGAACTTTGACTTGGCCGGAAGTTATTATCTTGGGACTAATGCCCCGATGGTTAAGTTCTTTAACTATGGGGGCTATTCGAATTAGCTCGGCTGTTGTCCCTATAAAAAAGTATATATTTAAAGGAGAGTTGGTTTTTGAAATATTTGGCTCCATAAATGTGTACGGGCGGTTATTCCCGCGTTCTGAGACAAAAGCTTGTATTTACTTCCAGTGAATCCATGAATAAACAATTTTGCTATTTGACTATCCGATTGAAAGATCAAACCAGAGACTTTATCTGCTATAAGTTCGTCCATGCTGCTTCCTGCCCGGGCGATAGTCGGAGTTCCGACTAAGCCCGCCTCGAGAACGGTCAAGCCGAAGCCTTCCCTGTAGGAGGGATGGATAAGAAAATGAGACCTGGCCAAAATTTCGTATTTATCTGACTCACTTACTTTGCCTAAAAATTCCACGTTTTTTGAAATATTCAAATCATCAATCATCTTACGCAGATATTGAACATATGACACTGGTCCTGTTCCGACTAGAAATAGTTTGAAATGAGGGAGTTTTTGGGAGATGTCTCGAGTGGCCTGAAGGGCCACCTCTACTCCTTTCATCTTCACCATTCTAGCCAGAAACACTGCACTGGGAAAGGGATTTTTGTGTACTTTGGGACGAGCCACTGGATCTACACCAAGCGGAATTATTTTGACATTAGCTTTTGAATTAAGCGCCAGGATGTCTCGCCGGGTGTTTTCTGAAATTGCCCAGGTTTCGACGCCGTCGTAAATTTGATAAATCAACTTTTCCAATATCTTGCCGATCTGATTTATGGGCCAAGGGTACATCTTGTCCCAAATTGGACCGGCCACTTCGCAGACCCACAGAATTGTTCGGATACGGCAATAGAGCGGGGTAAAGAACGGCAGTCCGTGGATCTCGTCTATTACCAGATCAAACTTTTGTCGGCGAAGAAGACCAAGTGTTGTCCAGATGGAGTGGATAAGAAATAACGGATAGGTGAGGAATAACTGGAGTACCGTAAATCCAAGTTGGGGCTCTATGCGGATGAATCGCACTCTAGAAATTGTTTCGCCCAGGCGACAGTTGGGGAAAGAGTTGCATATCCAGATTACTTGGTGGCCTCGACCCGCCCAGTAGGCTGCATATTTAAAGGTAACCGATTCGGCACCTCCGGAGCGCGGGTTTTTGGGATCGCGCCAATTGAGAATTAAAATGTTCATGATTTATCCGCTCATTTTACACGGAAAAGTTTAACCTGGAAGTTGGAGTAAATTATTTCAAAACCTGGTGCTGGACTCGACTGGGAATCAAGAAACAAGTAGCTAACTTCCGGGAAAACGGGTTGATTTTTGCGAGTTGAAAAGTCAATTCCATACGATGAAAGGACGGACCTGTCACCAAGATAAGCGGAATGGCCGGAAATGGCGGAGACGGTGGCGTTGCCGGCATACTTCGAGTCTAAATAAACTGAACCTGCTGGTTGCGTGGATAGGAATTGCGCGGCCTCGACGATCTTTTTGTCGATTTGGGCAGTGTAAGGCGGATGGGCATAAAGACTTGAGGTGTATACAACCCCCGGCAACAAAACAATCCAAACTGATGCTAAAGCTAGCGGGTTTTTTATTCTAACTGCTGTAAGGATTGATAAAAAGAAAACAGAGTAATATGAAAATTGAATGCTGTTCCAGACTGCTCCTGACTGAATAAAAAGTAAGGGAATGAAAATCGAGATCAAAGACAAGCGGCGAAGGAGAGATTCCGTAGGATTTATTGATCGGCCGAAAAAAGCGATCAGCCTGGGACCAAAGTTAATAAATAAATAAACCGCCAGTCCTATTAAATATAGTTTAATTATCCCAACATATGACCTCGTAGAAAGCAACGTTTGCCGAGCCAATTCCCAAGTCGGGTAGTTGAGGCGATCGGGACTTTCGTACATGGTTTTGATAAACCAAAAGGGATTGAATACGAAAGGGGGCCCGTTTAGGGAACTGCCCAGGGCCAGGAAGCCAACCAGAATGCCGACCAGTAAGCTGATGACTCCTGTTAGGCGAAATTTCCGAACAGTCAGACAAGCGAGAGTAAAAGCTATCCAGCCATAAATTTTAAAGCCGACCAGGAAACCAGAAGCCAGTCCAACTAACCAGGGCTTGACTCCTCGGGAAAACAAAAGAATCAGCACTAAGATGATCACGAGTGAGGAAAGATATTGGAAGTTGACAAGTCTAGTCGAGAATTCGTCGATCCAAGCCACGGAAGGAGTGGAGAAAAGGCGAGGATATAAATAGGAAGATGTGTAATATAAATTACTAGATAACATTCCCAGCAGTGTTCCCAGTGTGGCTCTGAAACGCGATGTGGTGAGCTGAAAGATAGTAAAGTAAGTGAGCAAGGTTAGGCCGGAAATGAGAATTGCGGGAGCAAGACGAAAATAAACGAAAAAAGCGTCCAGATTGAGATATTTTGAAATCCAGGCCAGAATGAGATTGATAAAGTAATGGTAATTGGTGAGATAAGTGCCGGACAGATTGGGATTTTCCGGAGGAACCGATCTTTTCAGGCTTTGAATCAGGGCGATGTTGTTGATGCTGTCGGTGTAATGTGCGCCGAAGAGTCTTATGCTTCCGTCCGGCCGCAAGCCGTACTGATCAAATACAGGCCAGGAGAATGAAAAGACAAGTAGTAGGACAATTCCCAATGGCCAATGCCCCAGTAATCCGCGCAAAGTCATACTGTGTTAACTCTAAAGTTCAGATCGGGGTCAAATTTCCATTGCCGGCGGTTTGTATCGTCGTAGTAACGCAGGATGTGTAGGCGATAGAAAATGGCAGCCGTATCAACGAGCATATCCCAAATATGTCTGGAGGCGGCAGCTGAAGTTGATGTGTCTGTAGTGAAGTCTATTTCCACCGGGGCCTCGTACATGCGATTGAAACCCAAGTGATGGGCCACGGCTAAGATTTCTACATCGAACGCATATTTCTTGACGATCAGTCTGGGAAGGACTTTTTCTAAAACTTCTCTACGATAACATTTCAGGCCGACTTGCGTGTCTTTTATCTTAAGACCAAAAAGTACACGAGTTAATAGTTGATACCCCAAGGAAAACAAGCGGCGTTTGGGGGTCCAGTTTACCTTGGAAACCGGATGGCGCTTTGACCCTACCACAATATCAGCCTGATACCATTCGAAGTGCTCGAGAATCATGGATAAACTGTTGGGACTGATTTCCATCCCGGCGTCAATAAACGCAATCAAGTCCCCTTTACTTTTTGCCATGCCATAACGAATTGCATAGCCCTTACCCCTGTTTGTCTGATAACCTACTACCTTGATATTTGGCTCCTTTTGAGTCAGTTGGGTGGCCTTTTGAAAAGTGTTATCTACATAGCCGTCCACTACACAAATAAGCTCCGTCTTGTATCTGAGATTATTTAAGACCTTTTTTATCCGTTTGAGATCGGCCACTATGGTTTTTTCTTTGCGGAATGCGGGAACAATGATTGAAAGGCGGGTTTTTTTCATGCCACCCAATTGCCGCGGGCGAAGAGGCCCAGGAATAAGCTGAAAATTATTGCCGAGGAAAGTAATAAAATCTTTCTAGTTTTGATGCCGGTTTTTGAAATTGCCTGGGCTAAAATAATAAATGAGGGGAAGCAGATAAGGACATAGCGGGGCAGAGAAACAAAGTTGCCGGTGAGGGTGGGAACAATATAAGTTGCAAAATTAAACAAAGAATATGACAGCCGGTGTTTTAAAAATGAATAAATCGAGGTAGTGAGAAATATAATACCGGTAAACGTCTCCAGAAGAACATTTAGATAGATAGGGTTGGATCTGTCCACGGTGGCAATCATCTTGGCGTAGCGCCAAAAGACTTGATAAAGGAGGATGATCTTTTCACTTCTGGCCTGGCCGAAGAGTTTCTGAGCATGAAAGAAAGCTATTGGATCACTAACTGTCCTGTTAAGAAACAGCATGTAAACGACTAGCCCCATGGGAATGATGAAAATGGGTATTAAATTTTTGATTTTTTTTCGCCAGATAGACGATTTTAAATTTTTAATGTCTTGGTGGACAAGCCACCATTCAACTAACAAAGCTGGGAAAATAAAGATACCAATAAATTTGGTATAGGCGGCCAGACCGCCACAAAGGCCGGCTAACCACCATTTACCGGTTCTGGCAAAATAGAAAGAAGAAATTAATAAAAGAAAAAATAATCCTTCGGTGTAAACTGCCCCGAAAAAAAAGCTGGTGGGAAAAATTAACAATAATAAGATGGTCCACCTGGAAACTTCTTTCGTATTATCCAAAAGTAACAACTTATTGAGAAATACGAGAGCAATCAAAAAACTTATGTTGGAAATTAAAAGACCTGCTATAACCGGGGAATTAATAAAGGCTGACAGCTTTTTGATCAAATTGGGATACATGGGGAAAAAGGCTTGTTGGGCGTAGCCGTAGCCGTTTTTGGCAATTGACAGGTAATGATTTCCATCGAAATTGGCCCGGGAATAAAGCAGTGGGTTACTCTGATAGGTCTGGATACCGACCCCTAAATAATTTTGTCGAAGTGGCAAAACAAATGCTGAAAGAGCCGTGATTACTAATATGGCCAATTGCCAAAGTAAGTAATACTTGAGAATTTTTCCGGTAGTCATGTGAGCTCCTTGTAGACCTGAAGTGTCTCGTATGCAGTTTTTTCCCAGCTGAATTTGGCAGCCTGGGTAGGACCGTTTGCAGATTTGGCATTTTTGATAGCCTTGGCCATATCGTTTATATTATAGGGGTCAAAATAAGAGGCTTCGGTTCCGGCTATTTCTGGTAAGCTACTAGTCTTACTGCAAGCCACGGGGGTGCTGCAAGCTAAAGCTTCAAGCACCGGCAATCCGAATCCTTCGGCAAGTGAAGGCTGGCAATAGACGGCGGCGAGATTGTAAATGTGAACTAAATCTTCGTCTGATACGAATCCTAGTCGAACAACGTTAAAAAAATCAACTTTTTGCAGATGAGTTAACTCGGGATGGGAGAGATCTAAATTTTCCAAATTTTTTGCCTGTTTGCCGATTATGACTAAAGGCAATTTGGCTAGGCGGCAGGCGGCAGTCAAATTGGGGATGTTTTTGTTGTAGTTGATGTCACCAACGTAAAGAACGAATTTTTTTGGTAACTTATATTTATTTTTGGGTTGGGTTATTTTCTTGTATATAGGATCGGCAGCTAAGTAGACCAGTTTGATTTTTTCATGGGGTACGCGCAGATACTGTCGTATTGCACTTACTGAAGCATATGAATCAGTAATAACCCCTTCGACTCCGCTCAGGGCAAGCCGTTGCAACTGAAAATTTATTTGGCCGCGCAGGCCGGGGGGATAATGATCAGGAAATTCCAAAGGGACAACATCGTGGATTGTTACGACTGTTTTGTGCTCTCTCATAATTGGCAAGGTATGGCGAAATAGGTCGAAAAAGGGATAGTGAACAATGTCCAATTTATAATTTTCAATATCGATCTGGGGATTGTGCTTCGCGAGCAAATAATTTTCTAATTCTATAATTTCAAAATTATATTTGGCGGCCAGAAGTTTGAGATTGGAGAGTAAATTGCGAGTGTAGAAGCCGACGCCGCGGACTGAGTGGGCAGAAGTGAGAGGGGTGGTAACAAAACCAATTTTGGTCATGGGAGTTTCTCCACCTCTCCCCTCTGGTTCCCCTCTCCTGAATTCAGGAGAGGGGATGGGGGTGAGGTCTTTTCAGGATGCTTGGTGTGCTGCCAATACTTAATAAAGGCCACGGGATAAATAAGACCTGAATATAGGGCGAAAATAAATCCCGGCATACCGTCTACATAACCCCGGTGGCGAAAGTAGATATTAATAAAAACTAAGAATGGCTTAATGGCCAAATGGTTAATTGCTTGCCAAATTCCAAAATTTAATTGTTGATGTTGCATTTGATCAGCGATGAAACTGCTATAGCGATTAAAGCCTTCCAAATACTTCTCCATGCTCATGTCGCGATAATGCAATAGATCGTGTTTTAGATGCTCGACTTGTCCTTCTACAACGGCTTGCTCGTGGACGTCTTGGGCTGGCAGCCGGCCTTTGCTTTTCCGATACAAACGGAGTGTAGGATCTGGATACTGTCCACCTTTAGTTAAAAAGCGAGTTAAAAACCAATTGCGACGATTAATCCAATAGCCGTTAACACTTGATTGATGCGTGATTACCGATTTGATTTCACGTGATAATTCGGGGGGGGTGACCTCATCAGCGTCGAGTTGTAAGATCCAATCCCCTCTCGCGCTATCTATGGCGATGTTTTTGGTGATATGAAAGTTGTCGGAATGAGGAACAGAAATAATTCTCGCACCAAATTTCTTGGAAATTTCAGCGGTTTTGTCTGTAGACTGCTCATCGGCGATTACTATCTCGTTAGCAATACTTTTGACCGATTCCAGGCACTTAGCCAGATTTTCTGCCTCGTTTCGAGTAGCCAAAACAACTGATAGCTTCTGTTTTTTCATTAGTTTGAGACTATTTTAAATGCTGGCTGGTTGTTTGGGAAATAAATGGTTTTGACAATATTGACACTGACTTCGGGAATGTCCTCAGGAGCGGCTACGATGAGTGTTGAATGTACATCACGGACTTTTTCCCAGGGAGCAGATTCGAAGTGATATTTATCATAATCTCGAACAGTAGAAAAGTTAAACTTGTCCCGAAATGTTAAGACGTGGTTGTTTTGAAATTTTTGAGGCGGGTAACGCGAATAAAACAGAAACAGGATATAGGGTTGGTCGTATTTGTCTGTGATCCATATTTGTTTGTATCCGTCCTGAACCGTTTGAACGTAGGTGACTAATTCCTTGAAACCGTATTCCCAGGAAGAAGGGTAAGTTTGGGGATAGTGGATGTAATATTGATGCAAGTAGCGGACAACTTGCCAAACATAAATATTAATTAAAATAATAATCAAAGAAATAAAAATAATTTTTTTCTTGGACTTCGCCCAAATCAATAACTGATATGCCCCGGTTGAGGTTATTATAGTCATGGGGATGACCATGTTTTGAGCACGCAGAGCGTGGGGGGTTTGAAAAGTGAGCGCGGAAGCAACGGGAGAGACGAGAAGCCACAACCATATCACTCGTATTGGGGGATGTGTATTGCGTATCAGGGATAAAACGCCCATGAATAGAAAAATGAAGTCGGTGAGGTAGAATAGGCCGGTTTCGGGGACGCGATTACGCTCGATAACATCACCATTGACAAAGAGAAAGTTACCACCAAAGTGATCAAAATAATTTTTCAAAAATTGAATTGAATAAATCACCGGGCGATTGTGGAGTAATTTGTTGACTAGTGGGTAACTCGTGTGGTGACCACGGAACTCTTTGACACGGTTTAAAGGTCCTTCATCAGCCAACAAACCCACACCCGAGAGCCTCGATCTCGCATCGCTGGTGGCGATTGATAGAGCCAGGGGTAATAGTAATAGTAAAAGTAATAGTAAATTTACAGTAATTTGCTTGGGATACTTAATCAGATCTTTAAAGTAAATCGTGGCTAATCCCAAACCCAGGAGAGGGGCGATGACACGGGCGGATTGATAGAAATACATCGAAGCGACAAGATTCAAGATACAAGAAACAAGGTACAATAATTTTTTTACTTTAAGCCAGCGGGCGAAGGACCAGATACCGATTAAGTAGAGGGTGGTGGAGATGTTGACTTCCCAGGCGCCGCGGGAGAAATGTAAGTGCCAGGGCGAGATTGCTAGTGATAAACCTCCCAAATAGGCCCATGCCTCACTGGGAGTTAATTCCTTTATCAATAAATAAATAAATAACACTGCCAATACTCCGAACAGCGCGGAGGGAAGACGAACGGCAAATTCAGTCAGACCGAAGACTTTGATGAAGGGAATCAGGAAATAAGCATATCCGGCGGGCTTGAAATCTCCGAAGGACTCTAAATTTACTGGCCAAGGATGACCGTGTTCATCTTTTCCGGTTAAAAGAAGCGAGTATGCGTTGTAACCTAGAGCTGCTTCGTCCGCATTTAGACCGGCGGGAAATTCTCCTAAGCGATAAAGTCGTAAAACGGCAGCTAAAATTAAAATGGAAATGAGTATTGTTTTTTTCATTTAAGTCCGATAAGACGTAATCCATGGGATCCGTCTGGGTGAAACACTTCACCCAGACGAACTAAATTAATGGAATTCATGTCCTGATCTGGAAGTTCGTATTGATTGCCGACAAATATGGTTGATGTGTCCCCTCTCTGGGCCGGCCAATCAACAGGCATGAAAACATACTTGCCAAATTTGACAACTTCGCCCACATCGCCCACGGAGTTGGCAATGTAGTTTGAACTGGTCCAAAAAAGTCTGGGGTCAATGTGATTGTAGAATAAAACGAATATATACGGTTGGCCGAGGGTGTTGGTAAAAACCACGCGCTTGTAACTATCGATATTATTGTTTATCAGTTCTATGGTATTTTTGTAGGGCGTCAACCAATACTTAGCGAAATAGAACGGGTAATGAACGAAGTAGAGATCAAGAAAGTAAACAGTGAATAGTAATAGTAAAAGGGAGTAACAGACAGCAACAAATTTCGTTTTAAAGATCTGCCCTAGGCCTATTCCGGAAATGATAACCAGCGGGATGACCATGGGAAGAGAGCGGACGCCGGACACGATGTCCCGGGACAGCGCGGAAGGAACAGGAGCCAGGACAAGCCACATAAGCAGAAGCTTGGAAAATTTGTTGTTGGACTTTATCAAAACGACCAATCCTATTAGCATGGTTAAGATTTCGGGGTAGTGGAGATAACCATAGAAAGGGGTGGAGTTGCGAGGATTGGACCAGTCTCCGTCGATGAATAAAAACCGAGGAGAAAGGTGGTTTAAATATCTTTCAATTACGCCCCGTGTTTGGTCCAGAATTTCAGAATGGAACAAAAAGAAAATTGTTTTATTATCTTTATCCTGAAGCACGACTTGGGCTACCTGTGAGGTGGAGCGGGTATAACTAAAGACGCTATATACTTTGAGGCGGCCTGACTGGGTAGCAAATCCTGCCAGAATTGGCAGTAGGAGTAAGAGTAGGAGTAGGAGAGGTTTAAATAAATTCTTAATCACTGGTTTGTATATCAAAACCAAGCTGATAATCAGAAGAGGAGTAAAAAGTTTTGCTCCCTGATAAGTTAAAAAGGTCAGGCCGAAAAATAGGGCGGCGAAATAGTACTTACGCTTGAGAAATAAAAGGGTGGCGAGCGTGGTGAGCAAAAGCGCTGCGTTTGCTTCCCAAGCTCCCCGGGAGAAATGAATAGCCCAGGGGTTAACCGCTAGCATCGCTGCGGATGCTAGCGAAATGTTCAATTTACAATTTTCAATTTTCAATAAATTTTCAATTTTGCAAGTTAACAAATAAACCACTAATATGAGCAATGTGCCGAAGATAGCTGAAGGAAGACGGGTAGAAAATTCGTTAAGGCTTAGGAGTTTAACGCTGGGAACTGTAAAGTAAATATATAGTCCGGGTTTGTAATCCCCGAAGGATTTAAAAACGACGGGAAACCTCTGGGCGTGTTCGTCCCTTCCAGTTTTGAGAAGTGAATAGGCGTTATACCCAAGTGCGGCTTCATCCCAAGTAAACCCCAACGGCCTGACATCTAATTTATAAATTCGTAGGAGAAATCCCAAGACAATAATCAACAGCAGTGTCGTAAATTTTTTCATATTTCTTTAATTATGAAAGCGGGTTTATTGTCGAGAAAATTGATCTGGTTGAGGTCGCGGCCCGATGTGGGGAAGTCAGGGTCTGAAACGATGAGGTATTTTTTACCGGTTGGCAGATTTGCCACCGTGTCTGCCATCTCGCGGTCTACAACAAATTTGATCTTGTCTAAGCCATTTATCCAATACCAATTGGCATGAAAATCCCATGAAGCATGGGCTTGAAAATCGGCCGGGTCCCACGGCCAATAGAAGGCCACGAATTCATGCGGCTCACCATAGCGCTTTGTAAAAATAATTTGATCATAATCTAGATAATGATTCTTGACATAATTGACGGCTGCTTTGTAACCAAATTGCCAGCTTTGGGAATAATTGACCGGATATTTCATGAGGTAATTTTCCAAATACAAATCGAGGGAAATAAAAAAGGAAATTAGGATTGCAAAAATATAAATTTTGCGGAAACGTGTTTTCAGTCGGCGCCATGACCACCATACTCCCCAAGCTGATATGAGAACCAACGGGGGAATCATTAAGTTGGACCGAATAACAGCAAACTCGTCCCGAGTAATGGCCGCAGGGAATGGAGCCAGAAACAGCCAAGCCAGTAAAAGTTTGTCCGAGGGAGATGATGATTTTAATTTAAACAAAATTAGGGTTAAACCGAGATAAAAGAACACAGCTTCCGGCCAGAGGAGAACGCCAAACCCCGGCAGACTGTACTGAAATTGCGTGCCACCGGAGAGAGCTAAGAATTGGGGAGAGAAATATCCCAGGAAATGGGAAGCGAATTGACTGGCTAAATAAGCCGGTCGGTTGTAAATCAGCCGGGGAAATGGAGCCGGGAGAGAAGAGGCGACTCGGGACTGCTCAATCCCGGAAATGACTCCAGGGTCTAAAATCCCCACCCAATTGCCGCGAGCCAGGGATGTGGGAGAAAGAAGAATCAATTCAGAAAGACCAAGAACAGCCAGTATAAAAAATATGTGCCGACGGAAATATACCAAGAGAAAGATAGCAAATAAGGGAATTAAGATACGCGCGTTGTGGTATGAGAATAAACTGAGACCTAGAAACAGAAATGATAGACGAAAACTAGATCGAAGATAAAGAGCTAAAAAAATACTCATTAAAAATAGGGCCCAGTTGGATTGGAATACGGCGCGGGAAGGAAACAATGCCCAGGGCGTAATGGCGAAGAGGAGGGAAGCTAATAATGCAAGTTTGAAGTTTTTGCGCCAGTAATAAGCGGCGGCAAAAATTGGGATAACGCCAACCGTGCCTATCAAAGCATGAGGAAATCGTGCGGTAAAATCGGTGGGGCCGAATAAAAACACGAAAGGAACAGTAAAGTAGAGATTTATCGGGGCCGGATAGTCACCATAGGCTCGAAATGAAACTAGCGGAAGAACTTGACCCCACTGGTCCCTGCCGGTTCGTAATAAAGAATAGGCGTTGTAGGCATGGCTCACCTCATCCCAATTGAGACTGGGTGGAAATTTGTCCAGATAAACCACCCGGAGAAAAATGGCCAATATTAAAATCAGGAAGAGATAAGTTTTTTGCATACTATTCCCAACAGGGCTGTCGCGCTAATAAGGTTACCCAAAATGCGGGGAAGGGTGTCTTTAAACTGCAGGTTGACCAAATGATCACCCTTGGGAATACGGGCGGTAACTAACCCTAGGTTCCCACTGGGAAACACAGGAATTTCCCGACCGTCGATTATTGCGGTCCAATTGGGAAAATAAACGACCGGAAAGGATATTTTGGCGTACTCCGGCTCAACTAAAATCTTATAAACCCCAGTATCCAACAATTTTGAATAACCATTGCCAATGCGAATGGTGGGAGTTGCGGGAGCAAATTTGGTTGGCAGACTGGGGGCAGATTGGGGCCAAAAGTCTGGAAGCGCAGATGACCTCTGTTCGTCCCAGAGTGGGCCACTAAATTGTTCTTTGTCGGTAATGCTTCTCCAGATATCCGGGCGGAAAAAGGAAAAGTTGATTAAAATAACTAAGGAAACCAAGGCGATTGAGGCAATTTTGGAATAATTTTTGGGAATTAAATTTACGATGGCTCCTGAAGACAGCGATAAAAATAGAGAGGAAATGGATAAGAAGCGCCAGGGAAACTGGATAAATTTCATGGGCTGGAGATAATTCCATATTGGAGAAGACTTACCGTGGGTTAGAAAGAGGGCGAGCACGCCAAGAGCGAAAAACAAAAGAAAGTTAGTAGAAGCTTCTTTAAATTTTCTAGTGACTATGATACCGATAATAATTAGTGGTACTATCCAATGCAGGTGACCGGCAGAAACGCTTAAGAATTTTTGGGCCCACAGAGAAGCGCCATAGCCCCAAAACCGAGAAACGAACAGCTCGCGCAGGGTAGTGAAATGGATACGATAGTTGTAATAATCTTGAGTTGTATTGGCCAGAGTAATCAGTCGGCTTTCAAAAATAACTGGCAGAAGATAGAAAGCGGACAACAAGAGACTAAAAAGCCCGGCTGGTATAAACTTGAGGTCGCGGCTTTTATAAAGCCAGAACGCGGCCAAAAACGGCAGAAACATAAAAACCGAAAGGTTGTGAGTCAATATGAGTGCGGCTAGAGATAGAGAAAATAACAAGTACTTTTTTCGATCAACTAATAGCAGAACGATGGGAAAGAGAACAAAAGAAAGAGCTTCCGGAAGAGCACCACGAACCCAAACATCGACTGAGCGATAAGGGGCGTAAATATAAAATATGGCCGATATTATGCCCCCGAAACTACCCCAATAAGTTCTTGCGAATATAAACATGGTAAATGCGGAAAGAACGAGGGATAAAATGAAGAGTAGCTTTACCGTATCAATAATCTGAAAACCAAGGGAATGGATAATTTCGCCTATCCAGTAAGGGAGCTGGCCATAATAATTGAAAACCGGTTCACCATAACCCAAACCCGCGTCAGGAGCCCAGCGGCAGGGAAAAGTTTTGGCCCGAATGCATTTGTCAAACTCATATTGGCGAAATACATGGAAATCGTGCATGGTGTAAATTCCGGGCCGAAGCATAAGAGAAAATGAGGGGAAAGATAGTAGAAGTAACAAGAGTAGGGTTTTCCTCATGGCGTTTTTTCGGCGATTTTTATAGCCGGTGTTCCGTTGGGGTAGTCCACATGGAAGTATTCGGGGTAATTTTCTGGAAACTGAGAAGGGGGGCCGATAAATAAAGTAGGGCGAGTAACAGGCTCAGAAAACTTGAGGTCTCCAAATCTAAATTTGCCTAAATAGTAGCCGTCCAATTGATCTAGAAAGCGAAGTCCTTTGGCTTCAAAATCCAACCAGGCCGTTGACTCCTTTTGATACTCCTTTGGCGGATAGGCTGAATAAAAAGCGAGAAAAATGTGCGACTCGGAGAAAATGCGGCTGACTCTAACGTCTGTAAATCTGTCGGAAATAGGTAAGCCTCGGGAAATGGCTTGGCGCCAACCGTATGACATGGCTGGTCCGTTAACCGAGGGGGCCAAGTAAATATAACGAAAGCCAAAATATGCTAAAGATACTAAATAAGCACCTGCGATAAAAAAAATGATTTTTTTGCGAGACCATATTTGCACAAATCCAATGGCTGCAGCCAAGACAAAAAACGGGGTCATGATGGCGGCGCGATTGGCGGCAAAGCCGGAGCTCTTGGATAGGGCTGCCGGAACGGGGGCTAGACCCAATAAAAGAATTAACAATAGCTGTGACCGAGTGGGCCGGCGGATAAATTGGGTCAGGAATACCCCCAACAACGGCAACTCGATTAGATAAAGGAGCCCGAGGCCCGGAAGCATGCCGTAAGTAGCCTCGGCTGGACCGGTAGCAAAAAGCGACGAAGGAGAAAAGTAAACCAAGTAGTTGTGAACGAACTGGGATAGGACGTTGGTCGCTTTGTTGGAAAATGTGCGGGCGACAAAATCCGGAAGCCCAAGGTTTCTGGCCACGAAACGATCCGTGGCCACACTATGCCAGTTGTCCGTAGGACTTAGAATACTTACGTCCGCTACCCGCGGACCGAAAAAAGACCACAGGCCCGGGATAAATAACAGAAGCAGGATGGGGAAAGACTTGTGAGCCGTCAGGCGGACGGGTTTGTACCACCAGAGAAGGGCCAATATAACCGGGGTGAGTATTCGAGCGGAATGGTAGGAATAGAAGGATAGTGCGAAGTACAAAGTACTAAGGGCTAAGCGCTGGGACAGAAAGAGATAAATGGCCAGGGGAATAAAAAGGGTGGCCAAATTAGCTTCAAAGGCGCCACGGGAGAGCTGGATGTGCCATGGCGAAATCGCAAGGATAAACGAAGCCAGTAGAGGGAATAGCTCTCCCCTCATGAATTTTCGAGCCAGCAAATATATTGCTGCTATAGCCAAAGATCCAAATATTGCGTTGGGGAGGCGGGTGGCAAATTCGGTTAGGCCGAAGATTTTGACCGTGGGCACGGCCAAATAGGCATAGAGGGGTAACTTATAGTCACCAAAGGAACGCAAGTTGATAAAAAATAGTTCGTACCAAGGCTGGCCCCATTCGTCCCGGCCGGTAAGAAGTAATGAATAAGCATTGTAGCCAAACGCGGCCTCATCCGGGGTAAACCCAGCGGGATAGTTGGATAAGCCAAAGACACGTATAAGTAATCCCAAAACGCAGATACACACCAACACTACTTTTCTCACGATTCAATTATAATGATATTTACCTGGAATGGCCAAGTTTTTAAAATATATAGTTTGGGGAGGGGTACTAGTCAGGATCGGTTTATCTCTCTTGGTTCCGTTAGACGTGTCTGTACTCCAGGCTAAACTATTTTATCCCGACCCAAATGACCCATTTGTGGTGAGCCGGGTGTTGGTGAGAGGATGGGGAAAAATAACGGGGACAGGAACATATCAGACGGCTGGAATGGGTTTAATTATATTTTTGACATTGGTTTACTTAGTTTATAAGTCGATAAGTCACAAAATCCCAGAGTCCCCCACTTGGTTGGTGGTGTTGGCTGCCATCTTTAATCCCTGGTTAAATTATTTGGCAGTTTTCCACTGGCAAGAAAGTTTGAGCTTGATTTTTGCACTAATGTTTTGGCTGGACAAGGATAATTTTCGGCGGATGGCGTGGGTAATACTTCTGAGTCTGTCCTCTGCCAGTGGATTTGTTTTAGGGTTGGGTGTTTTGTTACTTTGGATACTTAGACAGCCAAAAATATTAAATCTGGTTCCGGTCCTTATTGTCCTTCTCTGGTTTGGGAGCAGATGGGATTTATTGGGGCCTTATTTTGAATCCAGCCCGATAAAAGAGCTGACACCGAAATACTTGGGAGGGCAGGTTGACGAGATTCAGAAAAATATATTTTTGGGATCGCAAAAAAAAATTATATATCCGGCAATTATAAGAAAGATCGTTTTTAATAAAGTAGTTTTGGGTGTTGATAAACTTCTGGGTAACGCTATAGGAGTCGTGGACTTTACCCAATGGACGGCACCAGTGTCTGCCATGTCTGTTACCCGATTGTCCGGATTGCCCCCAAAGGGAATATTTACCCAAATGTATTATTGGGAATTGCCGATATTAATTTACGGCGCTTGGTCGGCATGGAAAGAGAAGGAGCGGAAAATGTGGTGGGTTGTCTTTTTGGCCATAATACCTGCTTTATTTTGGGAAAAAAGGTGGTTCTACTTATCCGCATATGGTCTGATCCCTATTTTTGTGTGGTTGACAATGCGAGCAGTAACCCGAATGCCCTGGAAGGTAATATTCGTGGTTGGCGGGTTATATTGTGTGAGCGGGTTTTATTTTTGGAAACAGTTTTATTTCAACCCGGTTTCATATAGATCCAGTGATGTTTATTTGTATAAACAAATCAACCTGTGGGTCAGGAAAAATCAAGATAGATATCAAAAAATTATGATTACTAATATGTTTGGGCCGGCGGATTTTATGAACTTGTTTTACGGGGGAATCGACAAAACCAAAATGGCGTATGGAGAATTTGACCTACGAAAAAATGAGCCCGTTTCCGGTATGGTATATATCGGACTGCCGGGACAGTTTAAACCCGAACATTCAAACAGAGATATCGAAGTTATTAATTCCGAAGATGAACTTGTTTACAGATACGGGAAAGGATTATGGGTACTAAAGTAAAATATTTAATTTGGATTTTGCCGGTAATACTAGCTGTGTTTGCCAGGTTTAGTTTTGCAGCTTTTTCACCGCCGTCTGTTAATTGGGACGAAGCGGCTTTTGGATACAACGCGTATAGCCTACTTCTGACCGGAAAAGATGAGTATGGTTATAAATTGCCTCTGGCCTTTAGATCATTTGACGAATATAAACCGCCTCTATATGTTTACCTTTCGGTGCCGTTTATAAAGTTTATGGGGCTAAATGACATAAGTGTCCGGATGGTTTCTAGGGTGAGCGGGATCTTTGGTGTTATATTGATTATGGTCGTCGCTACACTGATAACTCGAAACTGGATGGTCGGGCTCATTGGGGGTTTTCTAGCAGCGGTTGAGCCGTGGGTTCTTATGTTTTCCCGGATGGGGGTCGAGGCGACCTTGTCCTTGACGTTATTTTTGATTTGTCTGGCTTGGTTAATAAAAGCGGAAAAACAAAGTAGGTATTATTACTGGGCATTAGTTACGGCTGGAATAAATACTCTGGCGTACCACTCGGCTAAGGTGTATTTCGGCATAATCGCGGTCTACGTTCTGACTAGAGTCGGGCGGGATACTAAAAAACTTATTAGAACGGGTGCGGTTATTTTGTTGGCTGGCGGCCCTATGATTTGGGGTCTGTTTACCGGATCGACACTAGCTCGGTTTAATTACACCAGTATCTTAACTTTGGCCAAAGATCGGCCAATGTTCGTTTTTGTAGGCGAGGTGGTGAACAGATATTTTTCGTATTTCAATCCGACAAATCTATTTGTGAGGGGGAGTAATGAAACGGGACAGAAATTAGAAGGTTTTGCACCCTACATGAAAATAGAATTTGTCTTCTGGATTGTGGGTTTATGCATCGTAATTTCTGACAAGAAGCTTTCGCTTTTAAAAAAATGGCTGCTTGTGGGAGCGATACCGGCGATGATTACCTGGAGCTGGTTTTCGCTGGTGCGGATATTGCCACTATTGGCCGCTTTTACCATAGTTATCGCCATAGGCATGACAAAACTTCTTAAGAAACGGGTCTTGGGGGTACTCTTCGTGGGTTTTTTAGTAATCAATACGGTATGGGTGTTGTCCAGCGTGTGGTTTACCACACCTTATTTTCAATACGGGGATTGGCAGTGGGGATTTAGAGAAGTGGTGGAAGTGATCAAGCCGATTGAAAAGGACTATGACTGGATAGTGTGGGAGTCGCCCCATGCCCAACCGCATATTTTGACACTGTTTTACTGGAACTACCCGCCTAATCAATATCACAAAGACATCGTGTCCCCCGAGTCTATACCCTCACCTAGACTAAGTTTTGATTTTGGAAAGTTCAGATTCCGAAAAATTTATTGGCCGGAAGACAGAGGCTTGAAGAAAGTCTTATTTGTAGGCGGAGTTTATTCATTACCGGAGTCCGACCTGGCTCGGGATCAGGTAAAGATAATTAAAGACATTATCGACCCGCAAGGGTATGTATCTTTCCGGATTGCAGGAACTTGAGAGAAAGAAAATAAAGCACAACTAATGTACCTGGAAAAACGACTAAAAACCTGGCTGACAAAGTTTGGGACACGAGTCTTAAAAACAGATCCTGGAGGAGGACAAATTTGTTTTCCGGACGGTAAAAAAGCTGGAAGGACAAATCCCCTGTCTCCTGGATGTCTTGTGAAGCGCCGGCCTGGTACGTATCTGAATTGGAAAATCCGGCTTCAATAATGTTCGATCCAAAATTCGTCTGAGGCGCTTCGAGGCGGATAACGAATTTCTTCCCAGCTGAGTCGAGTATGGGGGGAAACTGGAACCTGATTGTCTCGCCGTCCCCGATGTTTCGACCGCTGATAGTTAGCTGGCGGAGAACTTGGTTTTGGGCGTCGGTAAGATAAAATATTAACGGGTCGGTATTGAGAAGCATTTTGTTACGTAGATAAATTACAGCCGTATTAAAGCCATTATTCACTGGAATTATGGATTGGATTACTGCGTGGGTTCGGGTGATTGGGACTAGTTTTTCGCTGACCTCTTGGGATGAGTCTGGAATCCGCTTGACGGCAAAAACTGTTAAGAAAATAAGAATAAAAATCGGAGTTATCAGATAGATTAGACCTAACGGAAACAGGATTTTAGGATTAAGTTTCATATGTTTCTCTGATAAAAAGTAGGCCGAAAGCTACAAGAGTTGAACGGATAATCGACGCTAACAAGGTGAAGTCCGGAGGGGGGGTAACGAGGGCTACCAACGGGGGAATTGTCCCCAGATGGGGGTTGAGCGCGGAAAAAAGACCGATAGCTACAAATTGATCTTTTAAAAGAAGATTTAATCCCAAAGCTGAAAGGAAAATAAATAAGACGGGAGTCAAAAATTGACGGGATCGGGAAACGAAAAGTGTAAAAAAGGGTAGCAACCAAACCAGCCATTGAATATGGAATTGAGACAGAAGAATGATTAAAAGCGTCACGGCAGTAAATGACGGCAAGAGAAAGCGTTGTTCTGGCTTTTTGGCAAAATTGGCAATTATTAGCACATACGCGACAACGAAGAAAATCACCCTTTGATCCGAGACGGCGAATCCGGAGGCAAACAATCGCTGGCCCAGGGAAGATTGGAAGACAGAGGCGCGAAAATCAACTGATCCCAAAAACGGTAACATGGGAATGAACATGGTTGCTAACCCGACCGTAAGTGTAATTAAACGCCGTTTCCAGTCGGAATTTGAAAACACTACGATAGGTAGCAATAGTATCGGATAGGTCTTGAGGGCTGCCCCCAGCCCTAGGAATATGGCCGACTGGATGTATTGTTTTTTGGAAGCCAAATTTAGAGCGACGATAGTGGTTAGAGCCGGTAAAATATCAAATTGGCCAATGGCATAAACCCAGTAAAGAACTAGCGGGTTAAAAAGCCACAGCCATTTTATTTTTGATTTTTCATCTTCGGAGCGGCCAAAGTTAATGAGAATTTTAACTAAGTAAATTTCGGCAATAAAGTAGGGAATTTTTAAGACTAATAGATTTAGAAAGATATTGGGATGGAAAAGGGCCCGGCTGCCCCAATCTGCCAGCCAATTGGTCAAATCCGGTCCGGCAATCACTGATGCAACTTTGTGCCACGAACCTAAAAGGAAATAGATAAGAGGAGGATAATTGAAAGTGTCGGTGTAGGGTAGGTGGGGTTTGTTTTGAGATATATAGGAATAAATATTAAAAACACCCTGGGAGAGGAAACTGGCTTGGTAATATTGGGTTTTGATGTCTGGATGATATAAAAACGCGGCAAAAAATACGCGCAGCAGCACGGCTAAAAAAATTAATTTACTTAACTTCACGACTTTTCTGATTTCAAATAATAAGTCAGGACAATTATGCTACACGTTGTGATTATGGTTGCCATAAGCTGGATGGTGTTCCAAAAAGAAAGCCAGTTAACTAATACGGGGATGCGGGGAAACCACCACTCGTGGTAAAGATTGGCCAGGTGGGCTAGTGAAAGTACAATAAAAATCGGCCATAACCTGGGACGAAAGGCAGCAGCAAGGGCCAAGAAAGGGAGGGCTGGGGCTAAATAGCGTTCGTGCATCTTAGTGAGAAGGAGAAACGAAAGGATGGGCATCAGTGATGTCGCGAGAAAGAGATTTGAGAAAGAGATTTGAGAAAGGGTAAGTCTGATTAATACAAGAGAGGCGAATGTTCCAAAAAGAAAGAGGCCCAGTTGTCCGGCTGTGACTGACCCAATGACGGGAATGGTATCCGGAATCTTTTGCAAATGAGTCGTCCAGATCCAGGGATTAAAAGCGTGGTCGGTAACCCAATTGGACCCGGAGCCGGTTTGTAATCTGTCGACATAGATTTGGATCGGCCAAAGAAGAGAGATCGATGGGGCGAATGGTAAATACACCAAATAAACAACGGAAAACTGAAGGGTTATGCCGATGATCGTTTTCGGTAAACCGAAACGACGCCAAGAAAGAATTGCGAATATGGGAGCAAAAATAATAGATGATTGCTTGAAGAGTAATGCCGCCGTAAAAGCCAGGTTGGTGGCAAAGAAATGTTTTCTATGGGTGGACCAAAGGGCCAGGAGAAAGAAAAAAATAGGCAAGGACTCGATCTGGCCCCAAATGCTACTGAGGTACCAGACGGCCGGGTTAAAAATATAGGCCATGGTTGCAATAAAAGAGCGAGAAAACCGAAATATCAAAAAGCCGATGCCGATGTCTGCGACAATACTGGTAATTTTGGTAAATGCCGGTAAAACGTCTTGGTCTTCCAGCGCCCAAATCAGACCGGAGGGAAAAACGGGCAGTGTACGGTTGATAAACGTGGCAGCTGAATACAACAGCCGATATAACCCCACCGAGGTAGTGAAGGAATACAGGGCCAGGGGGGGGTAAGTGGGTTGCATGACCCCGGGGTATTCATGATAGTAAGCGTTGTGAAACCCGGATCGCAGGATACCGTTTCCCCAAGCGACGTGGTTATTTAAATCGCCACTGTAAATAGTTACGCTAAGCGCTAGCCTGAGCACTACTCCTAAGACCAAAATTGCTATCAGTCTTTTAATTGGCCTGGTCATGGGCGGGAAGTGACCAGGTAAAACAGGGGGCGATTGTATGGATCGGTGGCGGTGCCCAGAACCTGGATATTCCCAGGGGGGCTGATGCGCCAGTCCCAATCGCCGCCCACGTCATCGCGCTGGCTTAACAAATAAAGATTGTTGGGCTGAAGATTTAGTCCATGATTAAAGGTGCCGAAATAATATTTGTCGGTGAGATTAAATCCATCATAGCCGGGGACGATATCTTTTTGTAATTGATCGATGGTGAATTGGTTGTGGAAGTCGGCGGGTGAATATTTAGTGTAAAAAAGAAAGCGGATTAGAGACGGTTCGTAAGTATTATTTATAAAAACTTTTTGATAACTTGGAGCTAGTTGGGATAATGAGGTCATAGCCGTTTTAAAACCAACATGCCACCAGCGGGAATAGACTTTGGGATAATGAACTAAATAAAAATGGGCAAACCAGAGAAAGTTAATAGTAAACAGTAATAGGAGGGCAAGATTTATGAATTTTGATTTAAGATTTATGATTTGAAAAATTCCAGCGCCGATAGCTACGGAGATAGGAGCAATCATTAGGAATAGGCGTGTGGCGTGGAAAGCGCCATCGACGGTCAATGCTGCCGGGATAGGAGCAAAAACTAGCCAGATTAACCAAACCCAAATTTTTTTCCTGGCCAAATAATAGAGACCCAAGACAAGAAATGGAGCGGTAACTGGAAGGAGTTGGCCCATAACTTGAATGCTATGACGACCTACGGGATCTCCTCTGACAAAAAGAAAATCGGAGGAGAATGAGCGGAGATAGTTGTAAGTGAAAAGATGTGTCCAACTTTCGATTTTGTTATGAAATAATCTTTCTCCAATCACGTCTGGGGAATCTTTTCTTAAGGTGAGAATCTTATCTACGACTTCGTTACTTTTAAAGATACTGAGAAGACCAAAGCGGTTTTGGGCTCTGCCTGAAACCAGTGAAAGGCCGAGGGGAATGAGCAGGGCGAAAAATACGGCCGTTTGGACCAAGAATGGCTTGCGCCGGCTGAGTAAGAACAATGAAGCTAGCCACAAAGGCACGAAGACTATGGCGGTACTGTAAGAGTACATGGCCAGGGTAAAGGGTAAAGCGGAAAGGGTGAGTCTTTTTTTGAGAAAGAGGAGAGTGCCTAGCATTATTAAATCCAGCATAATGACGACTTCAAAAGCAGCCCGGGAATAATAGAGGTGCCAGGGTAAGAGTGAAAGAGCGAGGGCACTTGTGATCGAGAGTAGTTTATTTCGTGTTGTCTGATGAACAAGTAAAAATAAGATGATCGGAGCAATTGAACCGAATATTATTTCGGGGAGGCGGATTCCTAGTTCCGTCAGGCCAAAAACCGCTATTGTGGGAACGGTGGCGTACATCAGAAGCGGGGTGCGCCACTCCGACAGCGAGTGGATATAGGTTGGTAGAGGCTGGTTATATAGGTCGCGGCCGGTTTTGAGCAAAGAATAGGCTTGATAACCGGCGTCTATTTCGTCGCCAAAGAGCTCCGGGGGGGAAGTGGTGACAAAACCCAAGCGAACGACCGTGGAGAGAATCAGGATAAAGCTTAAAATCAAGCCCATTCTGATATATTATACCTACAATGCTGTCGGTAATCATCCTATCGTACAACACAAAAGAACTAACCCTGGGATGCCTGGAGCACGTATTTGAATCAAAAAATGTTGATTTGGAAGTAATTGTTGTCGACAACGCGTCTACGGATGGGTCGGTGGAAGCCATTGAGAAAAAGTATGAAGATATTAAGATATTAAGAAATGAGAAAAATAACGGGTTTGCGGCGGGTAATAATCAGGCAATAAAAGTTGCGCGAGGAGATAAATTTTTACTTTTGAACAGCGATTGTTTCGTGAAATCGGATACGTTAGCTATGATTTATAATTTAAATTTAGATGTTGTGGGATGCAAATTACTCAATAAAGACGGGTCTGTGCAACCGTCGTGGGGGTTTTACCCTACATTGCGGCGAGTTACTCAATTGATGCTATTTGTCGATAATTTTCCCGTAATTCGGAAATTTATCGATTCGATTCATGTGCGTGACGTGTCGAGATATGAAAGGGGGCAGGAAGTGGATTGGGTAACCGGGGCGTTTGTGATGCTTAAACGCGAGGTTTTTGAGAAAGTAGGGGGAATTGATGAGAAATATTTTATGTATGGGGAAGAGATGGAGTGGATGTATCGGATCAAAAAAGCCGGTTTCAAGGTGTGGTACTCCCCTATTGCATCGGCTACGCATTTACTGGGAGCTAGTTCGAAAAACCGTGCCCCAGCCGTAATCGGGGAAATGAAAGGCTGGGTTTATTGGTTTGCCAAACATAATCCTGTTTGGCAACAGAAAATACTAGCATGGATTATTTTGGGGGGGTGTCTTTTGAGAGTTATCTTGAAACCAGGTTTGTCTAAGTATTACTACCAAGCAATTTTTGAAATTTTTGGCCGGTCCAGGAGATAAACCACATCAAGTAATGTTTTATGGGACCGCTGTACCAAAGAGAAGATTGCCATAAATATCCGCGCCAGTCTCCAGCTTCCGGATTTTTTTTGGCGGACTGACCGTGTTCATGAACAACAATAGTTTCGGAATTATAATAAACTTTTAATCCAGAGTTCCGAATACGACGACAGTAATCCATATCTTCGTAATACATAAAAACTTTTTCAGTAAATAGACCGACTTTGTCGAAAGTTGAACGGGGAAAAAACATGCAAGCCCCGGAAATAGCATCTACTTGGCTAACAACATCGAGACTGTATTTAGGAATATTTTTAAATATTGATGGCTCTTTAAATATCGAGCCCTGGGCAGTGCCGTCGGGATCGGTAAACTTGGGGCCCATGATACCCATGTCAGGATGGGACTTAGCAAAAGCAATGGCTTTGATAAAGAAGTCTTTTGGGAGCTGGGTGTCGGGATTGAGAAGTAAAATATAATCCCCTGTGGCAATTTTCAAGCCTTGATTGACGGCTTTTGGAAAACCGAGATTTAATGAATTTTTAATAGTCGTCAAATCCGCATAATTTTTTAATATTTTTAATGATTTGTCGGATGAGGCGTTATCGACGATTATTACTTCCAAGCTGGAATATTTAGTGGCGAAGACCGAATTCAGACACCGCTTCAGAGACTCGGCTACATTCCAGTTGACGATGATAACGCTAATGGGTGGTTGCATGACGAGAGGCTATAATTAGGGCCCGGTAATAGGGAGGAAAATTGAATAGGCTAAAAAAATTAGTGAGTGGGGCTAATAAAATATAAGCTGTGGTAAGAAACGAGAACTTGCTGAAGCCGAAAAACAGCAGACAAACCCATAATATAACGTTGGTATTTCCTTGGGATGAAGTTTCCCATCCAGCGGCTGATATTTGGCTATCAACAATTGAGGATTGCGGCAAGGTGTAAAGTTGGTGTTCATGAAGATACGGGAAATCATGACCATAATTTGCTTTGTAATAACTGGCCAGTATGCTATCTGCTGATGCAGCCATGCGGCCACTGGGGAAAGTCAGATAGAGACGTGCTTTGGTTACCCGTAATAGTTCGGACATGAAGTGGCTACGATGTTGGGCAGGGATGTGCTCGAGTGTATCTACGCAGATACAAACGTCAAAAGAGCGATCGGGGAGAGGGAGGGTATATCCCCGATAGGGCACCATGCGCATCCGATTGCCCTGACTTCTAACCCCAAAGTCGACGTCGGCCCCGGTAAAGTTTTTGTACTTGGGGCTTAGATAGGGAAGGATTCCAAATTCACCGCAGCCAACTTCCAAAATTTCGGCAGAAGGGGGAAGCCTAGATTGGATGTCTCTGACTATTGGCAAGTAGCGCAAAGCGATAGTAATATCCCAATTGGGATAATTTTTTTGGACCCTACCAACTAACAAATTCTTGATCTGCTTAAGAAAGCTTGGCATAAATCTCGGGGTCGGTGAGTATGTAACGGGAGGCTATTGTTCGACGAAACGCGAGAACATGGGGTAAATGGACTATGGCTAAAAGAGTGGGGATAATGAATCCCGGATGATGAAAGATCCTAGATGCTAGACTGTAGATGTGTGAAAACAAATATTTTGAGTCTAGGTTTTTCCAATGGACCAACAAGTAGTTTCTGTCTTTAATGTAGCGAAGGTAGCTGTGGTTAAGAGAAGAGTTGAAGGCGGATTCTGGGGACTGGTGGATGATTTTGATATCTTTATCACCGATGATCTCGTATCCAGATTTGAGAGCCCGTAGACCCAAGTCGAGATCTTCAAAATATCCTGGGGTAAAAATCGGGTCAAATCCGCCTAATTTCTGCCAAATTGATTTTTTGAAGGCACAAGCACCACCGGATGCCCAAAGCGAGGGGTGGGTGTGAGTGTTCCCAGATCCAAGTCCGTATTGGATAATACCCTCTTCGATCCGACCGGTAGCCCAAAAGCTATGACCGTCATTAAAAGTCACTGCAAACAATTTAGGGCGGGAGAAATATTTTTGGACCTTGGAGATGAGTTTTGGGTCAGGCTGGACGTCCTGATTGAGGAGAAGAATATAATCGCTCTTTGCCGCAGCCACTCCGTCGTTGACAGCTATCGGGAAACGGGTGTTTTGGACGTGATTAACAACCCGAACGTCTGGATAGTTGTCCGACAAGAATGCAAGAGTGCCGTCTGGCGAAACGTCGTTGACAATAATAATTTCGTCGGCTCCCAATTTGGTAACAGTGGGTAGATTGGCTTTTAGGAAATCAAGACCCCGGTAGGCCGGAATGACGACTGAGATTGTCATGGCATCTATTTTACTCTGACGTCCGACGGGTACGATTTTGGACGGTAATTTCACCGAATTGTTTTTGGTGATTAAAGCTGGAGTAATATTTTTCTTCGTCTAAGATTTTATCGGTCAAGTCTTGAGGAAGGCCTTGAGAGGGTTCTATAATAACAAATACAGAGTGGATATCTTGAGGTGGACGGGAAAGATTGTTGCCCTGAAGGCCGATTTGATTGCGGCCGTGCCAAAACGGGAAATAACCGTATTTATCTTTGGCATACCAGTTAAATAAATAGGACCAGGTGGTATTGATATACAGCGGAGCGGTAATGGAGTTGAAAGTGAACGGCTTACCTTGGGCCTCGGAATACATGTAATCTATGGCGTCCAGTTCATGGCGTAAGGTCATGGTTTTTTGGATGGCAAATTCGGTTTCTCCTTTAGAGTTGTTACGGCTTATGTATGCCAGATTAGAGAAAACAATGGGGATTAAAAAAAATGAAACTAATGGCGGGAACTTTGAAAAAAACTGCGAGAAAAAATAAACAAAAAATAATATTACCGCTAATCCTAAACCAGCGTGGATGTAGGGAGTGCCGATACCACCTAAAACCAGAGGTGGGGCAAAAGACACAAGACTTACTGAGAAAAGCCACCACCAGTCCGGCTTTCTGCCGAAAATCCCAAACCCCAAGTAACAGATCACAAAAAATATGATGGCCAGAGAGGGGTGGGTGGGGGTGATATTTAGACTAACGAGGCGTTTAAATTGATGGATTGATGTATTGAGAATAGTTGTAGGGCTGACCTGGAGACGGGAGTAGGTGGAACGGTTTAATAAGCCGGCCGGGCCGGAGCGACTGGGGAAGCCGAATTTTATTTCTGAGAGCCACATGGTGGAAGTGGTTAGGAGAAAGACACCAATAAAAACTGCGACTTGCCTGAGTGAAGGGCGGACTTTGGAAATGAGAAATGAAAAAACGATGACTGCCAGATGATAAATAAAAATAAAATTTGCCTGGAAGCTTAAGCCCAGAGCCAGGCCAGTTAAAAAGGACCCAGGTTTTTTCTGGTTTCTCCACAGCCATAAGCCAAAATAAATGAGAGGGACAAAGATAGTCGCCAGGGTGGTATTGGCTAAATATATGGAATACTGGGTTTGTTCGTAGGAGACGGCGATTAAAAGCGAGGTAATACCTGCCCAAAAACGGTTTTTTAACAGTTGTAAGGCGATAAAATAAGCCAAGAAGATCCCCACAGAATTTACGGCTGATAACCAGATGGCTGCAATAGTCGGACTGCCATGGCCCAAAAAATATCCCGGGGCAAGAACGTAGTAGTATAAAACTCCATGGAAAAAGTCGCGGGTGGATGTGGGCGGACCTTGAATTTTTAAGTCTCCCCGCAGAAGTTCATTATTTATGGTGAATGCGTCACGGGCCTGATCATAACTGAACATAAGCTGGCCTGAGGGGAGGTATTGAATGCGCAGCCAAAACCCGAAAATGAAAATAATACAAATTGGCCAGTGGGAAAACAGACGTTTAAGCACTTTTGATAACGACAGCGAGGCTGGTTCCCGCAAAAACGGCTCTAATTAAGGAGACATTTTGGTCCGAAAGAATACCAGCAAGGGAATAATCCAGCCCGAATAAACCAAAGTTGAGAGAGGATTCAAACGATAAGATAATCAGCATATAGCTTCCTAACAGCGCCAGGATAGGCAAGCGAGCTTTGGGTTTATGGACAAAGGCCAATATCAAAAAAGGGGAAGCCCAGGTAAACCACTGGGGATGAAAGTGAGTCAGAGAATAAAAGGCTAATAAAACCGCCAGCTGCCAACCCCAGGTAGTTTGTGATTTAGGGGAAAAATAATGCCACCAAAATAGGGCGATAACTGCCACGAAAAACAGCGGCAAGTATTGTGATCCGGAGACCATAATTTTGGCGTAGACTGTTTTATCTGTTTGGTTTGCCAATAGGGCGTATTGGCGAAAAGCCTGGGAGGGGAGATAGGGCAAGATAAGTAGAATGTAGGTCAATAGGCCAGTAGTAATATTTTTAAATTTGGAACCTGGGAGGAAGGGGAGGAAAAGGAGGGGGAAGGGCTTGAAACCAGCTGCCAAACCAACAAAGGCGGGGGCGAGTCTGGGATAAGCTAAAGCCAGGAGCAAAAATAAGGCGATAAATATGTCGAACTGACCGATCATGTAGGCTGAATATAAAGTAACAGGATTAAATATCCAAAGAAGAGAGCCTAAGAACTGGTGTTTAGAGTCCAATATCTTTCGCAAAACTAAAAGACCAAGAAAGTCTGCTACAAGATAGGGAAATTTGAGGAGAAAAGTTAGGAAGCCGAATCCAGCTAGTCCCTCTGCTTGGCCCATATCCAAGATGAGAAGGTTGAAAAGTTTTTGGGGGTAAAGGGGATAAAGAAACAAATTAAATACAGCGTGGGTAAGGTACGCCAGGGGCGGGTAGATAAACAGCCCGTCGTGATACAGGACTACTAGGGGATGGGTCCGTGGCAGACGACCAAGATGGTCGTAAAACCCCAAAAACTCCCTTTTTTGGGCAATGAGATACGCTGCAAGGTTGTGACCACGAATGTCAGGATGAACTGTGAAAATCATAAGAACTAATCTGAGTACAAGTCCAAGAATTAGAAATGGGGTTAATTTTTTCATATGAATTTGGCGAACTTTTGGTTGAATTGGGAGATGTCAAATATTTTACTCCTGACAATGGCGGCTTGAGAAAGGCGATTTGCCAGATCTGAATCTGATATCAGCCTGACAGTGAAACTTTGCAATTCGGCCAGATTGTCCCACAAAAATCCGCTATGACCGGGTTCAACTATTTCTTTATGACCGCCCAAATTGGTGATAACCGGGACGGCTCCAGCTGCCATGGCCTCGACTACGGTAATGCCGAAGTGTTCGGTTTTTAGAGCAGGAGTCGATCCTGTGGGTGTAAATCCGCTAGCTGACCAGAAAATTTTCGCCCGAGAACAAAGATCCCTTATAGTTTTAAAGTCTGGGTCAAGAACAAACTCGATGGGCAGTCCCCGAGCTTGATCCTTTAGATTTGATATTGTTGAGACCGTGGTGCCGACACTCGTACCGCCTGCTAAAATTAATTTCCAACCCGGAATTTTGGAATGGAGGCGATAAAAAGTGTCTATTAGTACCGAATGATTTTTGAGCTGGGTGAGGTGAGAAAAACGGCCGATGTAAATAATCAGGTTTTGTTTTTTGGCGGTTTTGAAAAGCGAAGTGTCTATTGGAGGATAAATTACCTGACAGGAGACGCCAAATTCATGGTCGACGGTCTCTTTGGTCAGCTGGGAATTGGCGACAAATTTATAGAGGCGCGATTTGATCAAATTGGGAAGTGATTTGCCGCCGATGCCGGCAAGGGGGAATTGAAAGTGAACGATGGTTATTTTGGCCAGAGATGTAGGTAAGCTGCCATCAGAAACCCAGAAGAGTAGGGAATAGGGAATAGTGCTTAGGGGATAGTTGGAACGAGACATAAATTTGGCTGCAGAGACATCGATGCCGAAACGGTCCTTTATGGAAGCGGAAATATCTTTTGGCCAAAGGATATCTACTTGCCAGCTCTGGTCTAAAAGAAGTTTGACAAAAGCGGCGGTGTAGCGCTCCCCTCCCCCGAGTGAATCCCAATATGGGTTATGAATGCCAGCTCTTTTCATTCTGTAGCTCCCACAGCCTGGCATAAATAATAAACATGTTAAACACTTGAAATAAACCATCAATAATGCCTTCGGGCCCGTCTTTCCACGCAGATAGCTTGATAAAGCGTAAATAAAATTCACTAACCATAACACGTAAAAACCGCCACCAGACAACGGGTGGATGATTGACTTCTAATCGTAATTTAGCTTCGTAGTCGGTAAATTTTAAGGTCTTAACCAACATCGAGGATAGACCGCGGTGAGAGTGGTGAATGAGTTCATGGTTCATTGTTGATAGCTCCCCGGAATACTCCGGTTGCTCATGAAGTTCGCCCACATATTTTTTCAATAAAGATTTGTGAAATAAACGGATCACTTTATCGTTCCCCCAACCGCCATATTTCATTTCTTTTCCTAAAAATATATTTCGCCGGGGAATTTGATATACGCCTGGCTTCTTAACAGATTTGATTTCGAGGCGAAGCTGGGGAGAAACCCGCTCATCGGCATCAACGTATAAAATCCAATCGCCATTGGCTGCTTTGAAACCGGTATTTCGAAACTGAGAATAATCTTCTCCTGTTGACTTGATATTTATGGCGCCAAATGACCTGACAATATCATTAGTTTTATCGGTATTACCCGTGTCGACAACAATAATTTCATCGGCTAAGTCTTTGACTGACACTAAACAGTCCCCAATCATCTTTTCTTCGTTTTTGGTAATGATAATTACCGAGAGCATTATTTATACGAACCTGGGCCAAAATTCATTAAATAAAAATCAAGGACACCGCGGCGCTGCCAGGGGCGGCCAGTAAATAACAGTTTAAGCGATTCCTTGATAAGGGCAATTTTGGTTCGCAGAGGCGCCCAGCGTAGGCCAAATAATAATCGATTTCTAGAAATGTAGTAGTCCTGCAAGGTGGAGCCGATACCTGCTGCTTGGGCATTGGCATGCCAGGCTACACTATCTGGAACATAAATAATTTTAAACCCGGCTTTTCTGGCTCGTTGGCATAAATCGTTTTCCTCGTAATACAGGTAATATTGAGGGTTAATTAGACCGACTTTAGTTAAAACTCCCTGTCTCAAAAAAATCGATGCGCCGGTGGCAAAATCGACCACTAAATCTGAATTGTATTGGCCAATATCCACCTCATCTACGCCGCGATGGGACGTAATGAGATTTGCCCAATCTATAAGTCCTCCGGCTGACCAAATGACTTTACCCAACTCGTCTTTGGTATAACGATCCGAGTGGAATTCATAACCCGGGGAGAAATATATTTTGGGAGTGAATATTCCGGCCTGGGGATGCCTGTCTGCGGCTTTCAAAAACACGACGAGACTGCTTGGCTGTAATTGAATGTCCGGATTGACGATCCAGATGAAGTCTGACTCATGATCAAGAGCATGTTTGATTCCGACGTTATTTCCGGCTGCGTACCCAAGGTTTGAACCACTTTCTATCAAGGTGAATCTGGGATATTTCTTTTTAACGAATGCCGCAGAACCATCAGATGAGTCGTTGTCGACCACTACAACCTCTACCTGAGCTGAATCACTATCAAGTTTTTTGATTGAATCTAAACAACTCGAAATATATTTCTTTGAATTCCAAGACAAGACAACGATGGAGATCTTCATGACAACTTGCGCAACAACTTGAGGAACGGTTTAACCAGGATGTTGGCTTGATCGATTTTGGCTTGATAACTCCACCATTTCCATTCTGAAGACTTTTTCCCAATTTGATTTTCCAGCTGAGCTGGTGTAATTTCTTGGGAAACAAATTTGCTTTGTTGCCATAACTTTAAATATAAAACTAGTTCCGAGAACGCCTGGAGAGACGAAAGGGCAAGGCCATGAAGGCCTTGGGTATAACCCTGCCGAGAAAAGTACTGAGTAATAAATTCAGCGAAAGGTTTGTCGATAATATCTATCCAGTTGAAGTTATAACCTCGGGACTGAACTAGGTCCAATTGGTGGTCGGTATATCGATTGAGGCGATCAACGTATTGAAATATGGTGTCGTAATGATGATGAATAATGGCATGCTCCTCGTCGGCCAAAAAATCGTGACCGATACCTCTGGTGTAGGGGATACTGTGGATAGTAGGATCCCAGGTCATGCTACCTTTTTTGAATAACCGGTAGACGTAATCTGGCCACCAGTGGTTACTCTTGATCCACTTGCCAAAAATTGTGTTTTGCCTGGGGAAACGATAGTAGTCGGCCGAGGCATTTTTTATTGTTTCTTTGATGATTTTCGCCAAGGGCTGGGTAATTTCCTCATCTGCGTCCAAAAGTAAGATCCAGTCGCCACGGGCCTTGGAAATAGAAAAGTTGCGAACCGGTTCGACAATACCGGTGTTTTTATGGCCATAGATTTTGGCTCCAAGTTTTTTTGCTATTTCTGCCGTTTTGTCTGTACTTTCGGTATCGACAACGACTATTTCGTCAGCGATAGTTTTAGCCGAAGATATAGCCCGGGCAATATTTTTCTCCTCATTCCAAGCGGTAATGACTACCGAGAGCATGGTGATATCATTATAGCTGATGCCACCCAAGAAAGTTCTCATCGTATTTCTGACGGCTGCTTTTCTGTTTACATTCAAACTTTTACAGGTTCCGCCGGGAATGGAAACGGATGAGGGGGTAATTGCCCATAACGCGGCCTTAATTTCTAAGACCGGGCGAGATCAGAATGGCAGGTTTATGCCGGCATTTATTTTATCCAGCGACAAGATGGACTGGAAGCAGCCAGTTTCGATATATCTGACCGCAATTTATTTCAAAATTTTCGGAATGTCTCTGTGGGTATTTAAGCTGGTGAACGTATCCGTGGCTTTGGTCAGCTTGTGTCTGATGTGGGTTTTACTAAGAACGTTACTTGGAGATAGGGAGGCGGTTTGGGGAACAATTATTTTGATGACGACTCCGATGGTCGTGATTTCCACCCGAATTGGAACCGAAGCTATCAGCCCGCTTTTGTTTGCAACGGCTTGGCTATTAACAATTGCTTTATACAGAAAAAATGGACGACTAATAAACCTGGTACTATCTGCATTAACTTTGGGGGTAGGATTTTACAGTTATAAGGGAATGAGGTTGGTGATTCCACCGTGGACTTTAATGACCATTGGATACATCTATCACAAATCGGCTCGTGATTGGAGTAAGTTTTTCCGAAGTGTGGGAGTATTTACAATCATGTTATTTCCCTTTTTCGCCATTACTCCGTTTCTGGAATTTAAATACCCGGGAGCAGTGTTTGAAAGGGCCACATTGGCTCTGGAGTCTTACAGGCACTATGCTTATTACTGGCTATCAAATTTGGACTTGGGATTTTTGTTTTTGCAAGGAGACGTGGGAAGGATATTCTCCGTGGAATTGTTTGGGTCATTTCTTCTGGGAGCATTACCTTTCTTTCTGGTAGGAATCAAAAAGGCTGTCGATAGGATGTCGTTTTTTACATACGTCCTTGGCAGTTATCTATTGACGCCGGTTCTTTTTGGAATGGCCGGGTCGATGGGATATGGACATAGATTGGTAGCGATCATTCCCGCATTTGTTATAATCGCCACGCTGGGAATTAGAGAGATGAGATGGAGGTGGAGAGCTCTATTTGGGTTATTTTTTGCCATTAACTTCTTTAACTTTTTTAGTTATTACTTTTTCAAATACCCACAGCTTCATGAGACTAGAACTGCGTTCTCGAACAATCTGGACCGGGCTTACTATCGCCTTGCAACCCTATCTAAAAAGGAACAGCTGGTGCCTTACGTTCAAGAGAATGTGCACGAGCAACATGGTGAGGGAAATCTATTTTTTGAGGCGGCATATTTTGATAGGCCGTTGACTTTATGGAAACAAGGTTCAAAACTACCGCCCAATAGTTTGCTGTTGACGAATATGGAATTGGTTGATGGTTTGGAAAAATTCAATATTGATGCCGCGCCTTTGTTTATCCAGAAGTCTCGCTAATTGACCGAGTAGATGACCACTTCCGAGTTGGAAAATATCTTATTTGCAGGAAAACCTGAGGTGGGAATTTGCTGATTTAATAAATAAATATACTTAATTTGATTTTGTGTCAAAAACTGGACTGAAGGCCGGTTAAAGAAAGACAGCTCCCGTAAACGACGGTCCTGCCAAGGATAGTTGGTGATATTTAGATTCACTTCGTCGCTTAGGTATGTAGGCTGGCCAGAAATAGCGGAGACATAGGCTGTGGATTCATAGAGATAAAGCGGACGGGGAGGGGAGGCGTAAGGATCGGAAGAACCAGGATAAGTTAAAACTACACCGGATGGCAATTTTTTCAAATAATTTAGAGCTTGTAATTCACCGGGTGATATTTTGGCTGGAGGACGAGAGGGTAGATACACCTTGGTCAAGGTGTCCCAGGTGGTGAGGAGAGTTCCTGCAATTACAAATACACAAATCCCAAATCTCAAATAATTATTTAATTTCTTAATTTTCAATACTTCAGAAAGGGCGAGTCCTGCGAGGATGGAGGAGAAAAATAGGGAGTAGTAAAAAAACTGGATAGTGTTCCAGGCGGTACCGGTTTGCAAAAAAAACATGGGAATAATTCCACCGGCAATAATTATCGCCGCATAAAAGGAGTCCAGCCAAGTAATTTCACGAACATTCTTTACCCATTTAAAAATCAGGATTTCTTTGAATAATCGGGAGCCCATATTGCCCACCCAAAAAACGGCAAAGGCAAATAAATATGCAAGTAAAGACTTAAATGAAAGCGTTTTTTGACTGTAAGTAGTTAGGGCGGAAAATAAGCGTGGCCAATTTAACCGGTCCGGAGCAAATAACGTCTGAAGAAACCAACCAGGGTTCCAAACCAGTAGTTTGGAGTTGTTGGTTAATAGTTGATAGTTACTTGGAAGATATATTAATAAGCCTATTATCAAGGTGAGAAATATTTTTTTATTTTTTATCCCGGCGGCGATAAGGCCAAAGAAGGCTAACAATCCGGCGTAGATTTTGACTTGGGGGAGCAGGGCTACGACTAAGGCTGCCAATATATACCGCTCTTTTTTAAGTAATAGTAATAATAATAGTAATAGGACTAGCGAGAGGGCAAAAGGGGGGTTGATGAGCGTGGAAATGGCTTGTTGGGACCAGAATGTGGATTCGCCTTTGCCCAATACCCACCCCAGACTGCCACCGAAATAAACAAAAAAAATAACCCATAAGTTTTTGGTTAATTTGTAAGTTAACCAACCGATTAAAAAGGCCAGAACTGGGGGAATTATTTGAAAATAGAGATTGATAACTGAGATTCGCGTTAAAAAGTGAATTACGGCTAGTAAAATATCAAAACCTAGATGATAGTTTTTGATCTGAGCTCCTGCGAATATGGGCATCTCGAAGCTGCCCCGGGAGAGACTATTGATGAGGGCGACGTGCCAGATGCCGTCGTGGCCGTTGGGTCCCCAAAAGCCCATGCCAAAGTCATAAATTAAGCCGCTTTTGATCATGGTTGCTGACCAAATGATCGTGCCCGCGGCTATTAACAACCAGTGGTTATGTTTTTTTAACCAAGACATTGTAGAACCGGCGAAAATCCGATACTAATTCTTTACCGGTTAATATGTAAATTGCTATAGCGAAAGTGGATACAGAAATCACAATGTTAATAAATAGATTGCTAATAAAAATCGATACAGAAAGCATAATAACTGTAGCTACGGCTGGCTTTAGAAAACTGTCTTTGAGACTAAAGTCTACGTACCTCTTGACAATAATAACCGGAACCACTGATGACAACGCGATGATCGCGGTAGCGTAAGCAACACCTAAATAGCCAAACTTTAGGGCTAAGGCCGGAGTCAGAAGCCAGGCGAGAGCTGTCCACATAATCATAAGGTAAGTATTTATTTTGACTTTTCCGATGGCGTTTAAAGTGTTGGTCAAGGGGGTTGAGATGGCTGCTAATGCACTATTGAAACAGTACAAAGCCAGGGGAATGAGTGCGGTTTCCCATTTTGAGTAGCGGGGAATTATCTTGACTGCCAGTGGAGCTAATGTGGCCAGTAAGGCAACTATCGGGAAGGTGATGAGAGAGATGAAAAAAAGAGTTTTTTCGATGGCCTTTTTAAGTTCTTGGGGATCGTGCTGGAGACGGGAATAAGCCGGGAAGGTGACTTTGGTGACGTTGTCCATGATAAAGCGGAGGGGTTTCTGGGACCAGGTCTGGGCCCAGCCGATTATTCCTACCCCATCTGCGCCGATGATTTTCCATAAGAAAATATTTAAAAAGCGGTCTTTAACCACGGCCATTAAAGAATTAATCTGGTAGGGGAGTCCGAACGAAAGTAAGGTCTTTAGAGATGTTTTGGATAGTTCTAGGCCAATTTTCCAGGGGGCCAAGTAATAAATTAGACCCGTGCCGATGATGCCGCGAAAAAGAACCGCCCAAGCGTATGAGGCGACTCCCCTCCCCTGCCAAGCCAAAATTACGGCAATTGTATAAAACACCAATGTTTCAATAACTTCGACTGAAGCTAATATCTCAAAGCGGAGCTGGCGTTCGAGAACAACCGAGGGAATGGTTTTAAGCGAAGCCAAAAAGAAAGCTATCAGCAGACTGTAGAATAACCAGGTACCGCCGTTTGTGATTTGATAGTAGTTAAAGAGCCAGGGAGAAATAGTAATAGTGAATAGTAATAGTAATAGCACTAAAATCTGCTGAAATGTAAACGTGGTGCGTAGATCAGAAAGAGTGACTTTGTCTTTTTTTTGAATTAATGAGGCGGCTAGACCAATATCGGAGAAATACCCCAATATAGAGACTAAATCATTGACGGCTATAAATAACCCGATTTCTGGGCGGCCTAGAAATACTGAAAGTAAAAAAAAACCGCCAGTGGCAATGATTTGAAGGATAAAAGACCGGCTGATGAGGGTAACCACTCCGGTTAATGACCTAGTCTTGACCGTGGTCAAATCCACATCCCCAAGCGTAACTTCCGCATCCATGCGATCATTATACCCAAGATCAGTGTCCAAGAGATGAATGATAAGGAATTTCCGAGGGTGCGGATGGGGGTGTTACCAAAAACTGCAACTAGTTCGTGGCGGCCAGGAGTTAGATCAAATTGCGGTCTACCCAAAAGAGGGTCCAGTTTATAACTTGTGATCTCGGAGTTATCAAGATAATATTTCCAGCCGGGGAAGTAGTAGGTTTGCAGCTCGATGCTTCCCAGGGTAGCCATAGTAATTAAATATTTCTGGCGGTTAGATTTGAACAGCAGTGGGGAAAAAATGCCCTGACCGAAGGTAATATTTATCTCGCTACCGCGGGCGTCGGCGGGAGGAGCCGGAGCCCACTTGGGCAAATAGTCAAAAATCCCTGATGTAACTAATAACTGCCAGGTTTTGCCGGAAAACTTCTTGGCGTCGGTCATATCCGGGAACCACTCTCTGGGCCTGAAGTAATTTCCGTTTAATAATATTAATAACACTAATATTATGGAATGAAAAAGTTTTTTATTAATTACCATCGCTATGGCTCCGGAGAGGAAGGAGGCGGTGAAGACGGCCAGGGTAAGAAAGCGCCAGGGAAATTGGAGAAACTCGAGAGGTTTTAGGGCTAACCAGATGGGAGTAGATTTAGAATGACTCATAAATAATGCTCCGAGAGTTATAAGAGCGAGAATTATGATTAGAGATTTACGGTTTATGAATTTTTTTGAGAAAATAAACAACAGGATCAGGATTGGAATTATCCAATGTAAAAACCCCAGGGCGAAAGACATTGAATCATTGGGGCCAAGTTCGGACGAGCCGTAACCCCAATTGATGTTGAGAAATATTTGCCTGACGTCTAAAAAATGGGCCAGGTAGTTGAAATACCCGGAAGTGAGGGTCCAAACCGAAACAAATTTCGTTTCGAAAAGGACGGGGAGAGTGAAAAAAGCGGCTAGGCCGAGAGACCAAAGAGCAGACAAGGACAAATTTCTAATCGTTAGATATACAATTGACTTAACTGACCTAAATTTTATAAGCCAGAAAAGACACCAGAGAATAAGAACTGGGGCGAAGATCATAAGCATGGGGTTGTGGGAAAGCATAAGAGCGGCGATGGAGAGGGAGGCGAAGGAAATCCATTTTGGTTTTTGACTGGCAATGAGTTTGTAGGTAGTCCAAAAGATAAGAGGATAAAAGGCCATGGCCCAGAATTCGTTTATGGCACCACGAACATAAAAGTCCACTGAATGATACGGGGCGTAAGTGTAAAAAACCGAAGAAATCAACCCCCCTCCCCTACCCCAAAACTCCCGACCCAATAAATACATATTCAAAGCCGTTATCCCAAATCCCAAAATGCCAATGATTTTTACCACATCAATATATTGAAATCCCAAGGCACGAAATGGCTGGCCAATAAGATATGGCAAAGGTGGATAATAATTAAAAAGTGGGTAACCGTACCCGTAGCCCAGATCTGAGACCCAGCGGCAAGGAATCTGCCAATCGGTAAAGCACTTGTCCAGTTGATACTGGCGCATGGATTGCAAATCATCATGCATGGAAAAATAGCCTGGTTGAAGAAGCCAAGCAAAGGCAGGAAAAATAAGTAAAACAAGCAAAAATAAGTCTTTTTTCATTTGGGTAACACCTGAAAAAATAGGGTGTATTCGCGGGTGCCGTCTGGTTTGACAGCTTTGGGGTAGCTAGAAAGAAGCTTTAAACCAATTTTTTCCGGGTCGTCATTATGGAAACGGGATGAGTTGACGATCAAAAACACTTGATTGTCGGCCAGGGCATTTTGGAGCTTTTCGTGAACCGAGTCTATCCATACTCCCACACCGATGACCCGGACATTGGAAACGTTATTCAAATAAAGTTGCAAAGCATCAAATGGAGTGCCGAAAAATCCTTCTGACCCAACTAATACCGGCCCGGACTTTGCAAATTGGGCCAATTGGAAAGATATATCACGCAAACCTTGGCCGGCGGTCCATTCCTCTAAATATCCGGCCCGTTCTATACGGGGAAGGGGGGTGGACGGGGGGTTGAACAATAGCGACCAGTCGACTACCAACGAAGGAATAATGACTAGACCGGCTGCAGCCAGGGTAAGAACGTGCTTTTGGGACTTTTGGCCAAAGTGTTCTATTGCGTGGGCAATTAGAATCACGGCAAAAGGGACTGTAAACAATAAATATCTGGCGGTGAAGGCTTTGGCCAGGGATGATTGGACGAATATGGGAACGAGAAACCATAAGGCTAAGATGAGCCTCTGGCGAAGATGAGAGCGATGGACTTCAAAAGTGCCCCATATAGCAAACAGCAGGCCAATGGGAGTAGCTAAATAGAAATAAAAATTTAGAGAGTCCTTGAGATGGGGAATTAAGGGATCTAAAGGATGGCGGATAACTTCAAGCACCGGATAAACGTAATCGGCATTTCTGATCGCAATCATGTGGAACTGGGGACCGAGGCGGAGAATGTTGTACATCCCGATAGCTATCACACAAGCCACAAGCCACAAGCCACAAGCCACAATGAAATTTCTGCGAGTGAGGGGTTTAATTAAAAGAAAAACCGAAGGAGATAGGAGAAATACGAATACTGCCGGGGATTTGGTCAGCCAAGCAAAACCTAATGAGAAACCGGCGAGCATGGCCAAATCTAACCGCAGATGGATGAAAGACAGGGCCAGGAGGTTGAAAGTCCAAACATAAAACATGACCAAAAGGCTATCTGCTAAAGCCATACGGCCGAAAAAGACTGAGTAGGGCAAAACGGAGTAAATTGCGCCTGCTAGTACGGATAAACGTTTGTTTTTGAATAAAATATACGCTGTGAATGCGACACCCATGATTGTCGCTAAATCGGCAAGGGCTGAAAGAGTTCTACCGGCAAGTAAAGGATCGGAGATGATTTTGAAAAAGGGAATGGTCAACCACATGAAGAACGGTTGTTTACCGTCGGACAAGGGCAGGAAACGAAGCGTCGCCTCGGCCCGCATGACCTGGGACCAGCGCACATAAATTGCTTCGTCGGCGAAAATTGGAAGCGAATTTAGATTTGTAAAACGAAGTAGAATACCGAAAAATAGAATTACAGCGCCAGTTAAAACTATTTTTTTCCAAGAGGTCATCTATGCAAGTATAACTGGTCGAGAATGGATCTGGCGAATGCGCCACAAGTCGCGAAGCATGTTGACTACCCCTTCCCAAAATCTAACATGGCTGCCGGGGGAATCAGACCAATCAACTGGAATTTCTTTTATGGTTAGCCTCGCCTTTTCGGCTAAATATAATATCTCAGCGTCGAACATGAAGCGGTCGATTTTGGCAAGATTGAATAACTGCCTGGCAATTGATCCTTTGTAAGCTTTGAAACCGCATTGAGTGTCTTTAAATTTTCGCAATCCGACTAGCATAAATTTGACTTGGTCAAAGACATACGATGCAAGTAATCTGTAGATTGGAGGGCTTTTCTTTACTTTGGTTCTGTCTTGGCCACGAGACCCGATAACAATATCTGCTGTTTTTAATATGTGCAAAATATGGGGGATTTCTTCTAGGGGAGTAGAAAGATCTGCGTCCATAAAGAGGACGACGGAACCTCGCGATGCGTGTACTCCTGTTCTAATTGCGTAACCCTTGCCCCGATTGGGATGATATGAAACTAACTTTGCTCGCGGTTCTTTGGCAATGGCACGGGATACCGTTTGAGCAGTGTTATCAGTGCTGCCATCGTCCACTATGATCAGTTCATAGTTCGGATAATGGGTATCGAGATATTTTAAAACGGGTTTCAGATGTGGTCCCAAGCGATATTGTTCGTTATAAGCGGGGATGATGACTGACAAATGGGGTTTAATTTTATTTATACGCATGGGTGAGGGAGCGGTAGCGAACCGTAAGAAGGCCGGTCAAGCCGGCTATGGCGTCTTTGATAAAACTGACACGGCGACTTTCCTGATGTCGCCAAGAAACTCGAACTTCGGAAATTTTGAACCCGAGTTTACGGCCCAAATATAAAAGTTCCACGTCGAAGCCAGGATTGACGGCTGGGCCAGAAACTACTTTGGGTGGATGAACCTGATTCATGATGGTAAATATTTTTTGGGCAGCATTGCGGTTGAAAGCTTTGAAACCGCACTGAGAGTCTTTGACCGGAAGTCGAAGAATAAGGTTGCGAAGGATTATATTTCCGAAAGCCAGGATTTTTCTAAACAGGGGAGCGTTGGGACGACCAGATCTGGAACCAATAACAATATCTGATCCGCTTTCTAGAAGAGGCAAGAATTTATCAAATTCGGATATGGGGGTGGCTTGGTCCATGTCCGTAAACAAAATTAATTCTCCTTTGGCTGCAAGTGCTCCGGAAATAATCCCAGCGGCTTTGCCCATGTGGGGATTATTTATGACTCGGGAATGTGGATGAGATTTGGCGAATTGGTTCAACTGGGCTAATGTGGTGTCGGTCGAACCATCATTGACCAGAATTAACTCCCAAGTAAATTTCTGGTGTTTGAGATAATCTGCTACTAATTCCAGTGACCCACGATGTAAATTGTCTTCTTCGTTATAAGCTGAGACTATGACAGATAAGTATGGAGTCACTTTGTAAATCCAAACATGGGGTCAGTAAGATTAGAATCAGCTCCGGAACAGCTTTCGACTATTGATTGCGGAGTGTAGCGGGAGTATTCAGGCCAAATCAACCCCAGGGCACCAAATGTCCGATCCAGTCGGCCTACGAGGGAATGGGGAAAAACGATGGTATATACGGGGGCCAGGCTGGAGGGTGGAGCTAGTTTTTGGCCGGCTAGCCAAAAAAGATAACGGTAGCCAAGATCGTTTCCAGGAGTGACGATGTACGAAACAGCCACGCACGGAAAATTGCGGGCTATGGCATCGTTGCGAATGGCCTGGACAATAGTCTGGCGATAAACATAGCCGCTGCGATTGACGGGGGATGAGATGAGGCGGTATATATTGTGAATCACAAATATGGCGATAATTGCCCAAGCAATTTTGTGGTTTAGACGAGCGAGGGAGAGGGCAGCAATAGCAATCCAGACAATATTCAGCCCGTTGAGATAGTACTCTGAAAGGTTAATTGGGTGAAGTACAAAAAAAACAAACGTTAATCCTAGCCATCCTGAAATAAAAAATAGCAAGCGGGGAGTGAAAAACCTGCGGGAAAAGTGGATTACAAAACCCAGAAGTAAGATTGTTGGTAGTAAGTGAATGGAAACTCCGCCTGGTTTGTCCCAAAAAATATTATTGGCGTTTCTGGCGGAGTATAGCCAAACTTGGGCAATTTTCTGGGTATACGACCTGGTTACTTGAGCGCGCGAAGAAAATGAATTTATAAATGATCTAACCTGGACAAAGTTGTGGCGGGTTTCAAACACAAAAAGCGGCAGGGAGAGAGTGATAAAAACCAGGATCGGCAAAAGAAAGTCGCTTGTCGTGAATTTACTTCGTTGTTTCCACCAGATTATAAAAACCAATGGAAAAAGCAGGCCCAGGGCTAGATGAATATTCCAGACAAGTCCCCCGAGGGTAGCCAGTATTAATAAGGAAGACTTACGTCCCCGCCATAAGCCATGGGCGGCATAGAGAAACCAAACGGTCCATAAAAAAACCGGGGCAGTGGGAACAATTTCCCGTTCGGTTTGGCTGATATTAAAAGACGTGGCGTATATTAAAAGTCCTATTATCGAGACCCGATATCCCCATAATTTATTAAAGACCCAGGTTACGCTGAATAAAGCAGCGATGCTTATAATTAAAGAAAAACCCATTACTCCCGCTGGATCCATCCGGGAGGCGAGATAAAACGGGATGAGGGAGTAATAAAAATAGGGGCCGATGAAAATGCCGGGGGAGGAAGTGAGTTGACCAATTAGACGGGGGTGGCCGTCTATTAACATGTCTTTGACAATCCATGAGGACAGATCGGTGTCGTGGTTGTACTGGAATCGCTCAAGCGGCTGGTAAAGGCGCATGAAAAGACCAAGGGTGATAATTGTTGAAAGCAAAATTAACCTAATTGACTTAAACATGTTAATTGAATTTGTGCCTGTAGCGGCGTTGAACAGTGAGCGGCCCAAACGATTTGGTAGTTTCCAGAGAGCTGTAATAAGTCTGACGAATTAGCCAATTATTGAGAAGTGTGGGGTGCTCCCAATCCGGTTCCTGGATAGTGTACAGCCGGGTTTGCAAGGGGGTTGATGGCTGGTATCCGTACTTGGTCGAACCTAGCCACAGAAAAAGATAGTCGTAAGCCAGGGGAATAATTGGGGGAACGTAAACATCGGTATTAAACGCCTGGCCAGCTGCATCCACGTATACCCAATCTATGGCAAGGAGCTGGGGAGTGAGTGAGATATATCCGGGGAGAGCCTGGGTATAGAAGAGGTAGTTGTTTTTCAAGTTTTGAAAAAGGAAAAGGGAAACTAAGAATATGACGACCAACCGACTTTTGGGAAAATGATAGAAAGCGTATGTCCAGATTGAGGCAATCAAAAGTATGAAAACGGGGTACACGCCGGTAAAATAATAATCCCAAACATAGCCCTTGTTACCATGATAAAAGAGTAGAATGACCACGGGAGTCAACCACCAAATAAAGGTTGAGACAATTGGTTTGGAAGATATGTGATGACGAACTAATAAAAACAAGGCGAGGGATAAAACGACGAATAACAGCATGGCCCAAGGTAAGGTGAAAAGTTTGGAAGTAAAAAATTGATAATATAGGGCCAGTCTGGTGGTAAAGAAATCAGTGACAGCGGGTTGAAAACTGCGATCCCCTATTAAAAACTTCATAAAAGAGTTTAATAGTATGTTTTGATGCCGGAAGTTAAATAAGATCTGGGGGACAAGCGTGGATACAAAAGGCAATGATGAGAAGATAAAATTGTTACGATTTAGGATTAATGATTTACGGTTTAGGAAGAGAATAATAAGAGTCGAGGGAATAAAAAAAATGGCAGAGGCGGCTTCTAGCTGTAAAGTGAGACCGATACCCAAACCCAAGAAAAGCCAGTATCTTTTGCGAGGGGAAGAGGAAATTATTTTCAGAATACTCCAGAAAGTAATCAAGGCAAAAAGAGGAAGCGGAGTAGGATTAGACAGCCAACGGTGGTAACGGATTAGCTCTGATGAAAAAGACACTATGGCCGCTGCTAGAAGGCCGGTAGGTTGAGAAAAAAACTCACTGCCAATACGATAAAGGAGATAAATTGCCAGCACGTTGAGCCCGGCCAAAAAAACGCTTGGAAAAGCAGGATTGCCTTGACCCAGAAGATATGCCGGAGTGATGAGATAGTAATAAAAAGGTCCCAAAAATATACCCTCGATTCCAGTGGTCGGTCCAACCAAAAATAACTTTTGTTTATGAATGAGATCCCAAACGACTTTGGCGTCCCGTCCTTGGTCGTACCAAAAGCCCAAAAAATCCTGGGTGCGGTAGACCCTAAGGAAAAAAGCTGATACCAAAATCGAAACGAGAATTATTTTATGTTTCATTTTTTCCGGAAGGGTTGGGTACTAGTCGATAAAGCTTTACTCCCCAGGGAAAATCCCAAACTCCATCTATTTTGGCCCAACCGAAGGAAGCGATTTCCCAAAGGGAGTTACCGATGGGCTGGCAATCTGGAATTTCACAGATGACAAATAACTGACCAGTTATTTTCTGATGGATAGTAAAGTACGGAGCTTCGTTTAACTGGAGAAAATAACGGTAAGCGGCATCGTAATTGGTTTTGGCAAGAAGCGCCAGATTAAAGGGCTGGTCTGCTGATTCAGATTTAATAAATTCGGCGATCTGGCGGGTATGGGCCAGCTGGTTATTGGGAGGATAGCGAAAAGAATTACTTTGCAAATTAATAAAAATTAGGGGCAAAATTAAAATAAAATTTAGCTTGAAACCTCTTAAGAAGTAGCCGACCAGGAGGAATACGGCCGGAAAGAGAAACCCATAGTAATGATCGTAAATGTGTTGTTTATAGAGACCCAGTCCCAAAAGTCCAAAGCCTAACCAGGAGGCAATAAACCAAAAGTCCCTATTTTTGCTGCGGATTAAATAAAAGACTGTGGATAAAGCGAGAATCACTGCCGTCCACTGGCCAATCAATAAATTCTTGGCTGCCAATAGGCTAGTGACCATGTCCTGCCAAATTGGCCAGAGATTCGGGATGGCCTTGTAGGCTTTGAAATTTACGGTAGTTTGTCTGTCGGTAAAAAATGTTTTGATGGCAGCAAAGTTTTGACCATTGTGACGAAGATCGAAAAATAATAATGGAGACATAAGTAATGCCCAAATCACGAATCCCAGAATCAAATATTTTTTATTAGATAGTTTGTTTGGACTCAAAAATAGAAATAAACATATCGATGGGGCTAGGAGCAAGCCCAAGTAATGAGAATTGAGAACGAAAGCAAAAGAAACTGCCGAAATAAGCAGCCAGTGCCAGTAACCAAAGCGCCAAACTTTCCAAATTCCATACATGGCGGGCAGGGCGAAGAACGGCATAACGTTAGGGTTCCAAGAGGAACGGGAATAGATAATCACCGTTGGGGAAACAGCGTAAAGAGTAGCTACCGCCAGGGCAGGAAATCTGCCAAACCATTGACGACCTACCCACCAGATCAGGCCAACTGTCATTAGTCCAATGACCGAAACGAAAATGGCTGGACCAACTGGGGACAAATTAAAAACTAAAAGAGATGGAGCAACGAGGTAATAATAGAGAGGGCCGAGATACATGTTGCCTATAGATGTACCTGGGCCGATGGCGGGGAAATGTTTAAGTGTGACCATGTCCTTCATGACGATGGCATCCCGACCTTCATCACCCAAAAAGGTCATATATTGGTCTATTTTGTAAAGGCGCATGATTGCGCCAAACAAAAGTATAAAAATGATCGCGACTCTTTCTAACTTTGTTATCGAAGTTTTTTCCATAGCTTAATCAGGTCCACCAGACTTTTTAGAACTACTTTGAGATTGGCACCTGTTTGTTGGCCATGTTCGCGAGGATAATGGTGGACGCCTACCTCAGCAAACTTGAATCCTAGTCTCTGAGCCTTGACCAACATTTCGATTTGAGTCACTTTTTCTTCACCCACCAGAGGTTGAATGGAATCAAAAACTTTCTTTTTGAGAAGTTTAAATCCGCATGAATAGTCTTTAACTTGCATGCCAAATAAAATTTTTGGGATTAATGCCCAACAGAAAGTGTAAATCTTGCGCATTAAAGAATCGGCTCTTTTTAGGCGGTAGCCTAAAATCAGATCTGCGAAGGATGATTTGTCGATAAATTTGGTGATTTCGGAGAAATCGAATTGTCCATCTGCATCGGTAAATGCCACCCAGGAATATTTGGCTTGAGTGAAGCCGGTTTTAAGCGCGCCCCCGTACCCGCGGTTTGGAGAGTGGTGAATCACTCTGATGTGGGATTTTTTTTGGGCTAGCTTGTCTGCTATCTCTCCCGTTTTGTCTTTTGACCCATCGTCTACTATGATTATCTCCCAAATCCTTGCGACTTGGTTAAGAACCGGTATAACTTTTTGTATCGTTTCTTCTAGATTGCTCTCCTCATTGTACGCCGGAAAAAAGACCGATAGTTCGTCAAGCATGCCTTAATCATATCAAAATGGTAATATTTAGGGGTGACCAGAGTGGTTAGAGATTGCCTGATTTTGGTGGGGGTAGCGGTTGTTTCCACGGTAGTATTGTGGGTGGCAGTGGGAATGAAGACGATTTACCAGAATTTTGACGGGCCATATTACGCAGTGATCGCCAAATGCTGGTATGACAAAGAGTGTGTTGGGAAAAATTTTTCTTTCCCATTACCAGCAGAGTATTATCTGGCTCACTTCCCGCTCTACCCTGCCCTGATGGGACTATTTGGAGGAGTGGGTCTCGTGAGAGCGGCAGCATTAATAAACCTGTTGGCAACAATTGGAGCGGCTGTGGTGTTATATAAAATGGCAGGGGAGAAATTGTGGATAGCTTTGACCTGGCTGTTTTGGTGGCCGAGAATGTGGGTGGTGCGGTCTGTGGGGGGTGCGGAAACGCTACTGATACTTGGGTTGTTAGTGTCAATGTATTTTTTTATTAAGAAAAAATATGTGTGGGCTGGTGTGATTGGGGCTCTAGCTGTACTAGCTAAGCCGCCGGGAATTTTACTGTTTGGGGGATATGCGTTGTATTTTCTGGTTAAAAAGTTCGACTGGAGAGCTTGGCCACTTTTTTTAATGCCGGTAGTTCTTGGGGGCTTATTTTGGTTTTACAAAGTTCAAACCGGAGATTTCTGGGCATATTTTCATTCCGGGGACAATATTCATCTGCAAATGCTTCCCTTTGGTGTGTTTGACAGTAATCAGCCATGGGTGGGGACGTTTTGGCTGGAGGATGTGCTGTGGGTTTATCTCATTGGTCTAATTGGAGTAATTAGAGCGATGCGAAAAAACCCAATGTTGGGATATTTTGGAGCAGTATTTTACACGACTATTTTATTCGTGTCACACCGGGATATTGCCAGATACAGCTTGCCGCTAGTTCCGGTAGTTTTGATTGGACTATCCGAGATATTTGAACGTCGTGAGGTCAGATGGGCACTGGTACTACTGGTAATACCCATGTTTTTTTACAGCGTAAACTTTTTGCTTCATAACCAAGTGGCTATTTCCGACTGGGGACCGTTTTTGTGATAATTAGGGAAGCATCAAGTCCGTGCGGGAAATTCCCACGTTGGATTCTAGGCGGTTGATAGCTTTGGCGCTTTTGATGTGGAGGCGGTCCAGAAAGTCAAAATCTTCCCTGATGACTTTTTCGATTTTGGTTAACCTTCGTTCGATTGGTTTAAGTTCTTTCTTAATAATTGCCGGAACGCTCTTACTGATTATGTTGGGCACCAATTGGTTAATGATCGCGGGGACACTCTGGTTAATGATCGCGGGGACACTCTGGTTAATGATCGCGGGGACACTCTGGTTAATGATCGCGGGGACACTCTGGTTAATGATCGCGGGGACACTCTGGTTAATGATCGCGGGGACACTCTGGTTAATGATCGCGGGGACACGCGCGTCAACGATTGCCGTGACCTTCCTGTCAATCAGATCACCTACTTTTTGTAAATCAGAGTTAGTCAGCATAGATGAATTGTATCATTTGAGTGACGTCTTCCAGATAAACTTGTTGTAGATGTAGTAGTTGGCCACAAGGACGATGGCGATGGCGCCGAAATAGAAGAATTGGATAATGAGGCCGTTACCCCGAGCGAAAAATTCTCCGATGCGCAAGACGACAAACTGGATAGCCAGGGCCAGGAGTGAGGTCAGATTGAATTGGAAGAACTTGCCAATTATTTTAGCTCCCGTGACCTGATAATCCTTAAAAGTCCAGAGATTGTTGAGAGTGAAGTTACTGATGATAGCGATTTCCCCGCCAATAACTGTGGCTATGGATGGAGTCAGGATATGGGTGAAAACACTGGTAATTTCGAAAAACAGGGTTTGGAGAGTGAGTCCGGTGCCACCGACGACTGCGAACTTGAGGAAACGACGGATTTTAGGGTTGTGCCATTGAAGAAGAAAGATGACGCGAAGAGTTTCCTGCATTTCGTTTTTGATGATTTTGGACTCTCCTTCCTCGCGATTTCCGAACGCAAATGGGACTTCTTTGACCTTGGCTCCTTTTTGAACCATGTAGAAAAACAGATGAATCTTGTAAGCAAATCGCTTGGATAAAAGGGTACTAAAATCAAATTCATCCATAAACCCTTTGACCCGGGATAGTTTGAAGCCGCCAGTGACGTCATGAATATGCGGCATCATAAGAGTAATCCTGGCGACTAGATTGCCAACAACGCTTAAAAATTTTCGATCAATGCTCCAATTATTTGGTATGGAGCCTCCCGGTACATAACGAGAGGCAACTATATAGTCATAACCGCGATCAATCTGCTCGATCAGGCGGGGAATATCAGCTGGGGGGTGTTGAAAGTCGGCGTCCATTTCCATTAACCAGTCTGCTTTGAGTTCCTCCATGGCATACGGCATGCCCGCAGCATAAGCGGCACCTAGTCCTTCTTTTTTGGAGTTGACCAATAGATGCAGCCAGGGATATTTTTTTTGAAACTGTCTGACGATATCTGCTGTCCCGTCCGGACTGGTATCGTCTACATAAAGAAGCTCAACCTGATGATTTTTGATGTTGGGTAAAATATCTGCCATTGCCGAAACCATACGGGGAACACTTTCGGCTTCGTTATAAGAAGGCATGACAATAACAACTTTGACCATAATTACATGATACAGGCTGACGGTTTGATTTGCATTAGGCTTCCGGTAATTAAAGAGTGAGAAGGTCTGAGATGTTGGCTGCCTGCAACGATGGTCGAATTCCACCATCTGAAGTTTCTGGGCTGAAAATCTTGGTTCTGCCGTTGGGAACATGTATGGTATAAGATCCGAGCTTCCCCGGAATACGTAGATCAGCTTGCAAATCGTCGCCAATTATGACCCATTTCCGGGGAGGGGTTTGGGACTGCGAAAAAAAATCCTGCCATTGCTCTGACTTAGGTCTCTCAACTCGAAAACAATGAGTATGAGCAAACTTGCCAGACAAGCCAGTTTTGTTTTTCTTGTGATTTGTCCAATTGAGTAGAGCGTGGGTAGTCATAACAGTAACGAAATGTTGATTTAATTGATCCATGACGGCGATGGCACCCGGAAACAAATTGGGAATATCGGTGGCGTAAATTTGATCGATTCTATCTAAAGCCGCTTCTACTTTGGAATCTGTGTCGGGAATTATCAGTGTCCTGGCAGCTATCAGTACTGCCACTTTGACGATAACCGGATTGACGTTGAACTCTTTTTTGGTTCCGCGAACGCAATCGTCAATGACTTTCCTATCCACGCCTAAGGTTTGGCTGGCCTGGGCGATCGCTTTTGAGAATACTTTTGATGTATCAATCAGTGTTCCGTCAAAGTCGACGGCGACATGAGTATATCCCTGATCTCTTAGCTTCTCGAACAGCATGCTTTTGGAGTATACACGATGGTAAAATTGACTGAAGGTGAAAATAGATATTTTGACACTGTTTCCGGAGATGTTTTCCGGGCCGTTTGACTATTCAATTCTTCGGCGAGCTCAGGACAAGCAGCTCGTGAAGATTGACATACATAATTTGCGGGATTGGGCGGCGGATAAGTATAAATCGGTCGATGATAGGCCGTACGGTGGAGGGGCGGGGATGATCCTGAAGGTGGATATTATCGACCGAGCGGTCGCAAGCCTCAAATCCCAGGCCTCAAATCCCAAAATAATATTGCTGGATGCAGGGGGAAAGAAATACACTCAGGAAAAGGCCGGAGAATTATCCCGGGGAGAACACTTAATCGTCATTTGTGGGCATTATGAGGGGGTGGACCATCGGGTACATGAGCACGTTGCTGACGAGGTGATTTCTATAGGCGATTATGTGCTGTCCGGAGGAGAAGTCCCGGCTATGGTGATCGTGGACTCGGTAGTTAGATTATTACCGGGAGCATTAGGGAATAAGAAATCCCTGGCCGAGGAATCACATAATAATGAGGAAATCGAATATCCTCAATATACCCGGCCGGAGGAGTATAAGGACTGGAAAGTGCCGGAAATTTTGCTGTCCGGGGATCACAAGAAAATTGAAGAGTGGAAGAAATTTAGGCAGTAAATCCGTCTTTGATTAATCTGTCTTCGATATCCTGCCAGGTACCGTAGCTCATTCCTAATTTTTCTTGTGTTCTTATTGGATTTAGCCCTCCATATTGGAGATAGCGGTTCGGATCTACGCTTGTAGTTTTAATTTGACTAGTGTCGTGACCGAGCTTTTGTAAGAAGCGGGTAATAATATTATAAGCTGTACCGGTGTTTGTGGCACTGATATGAAATATACCCGTAAGTCCTTCGTTGATTATCTTAATCAAAGACTCTGATACGTCTGGTATCAGACTTAATGATAACCATTGGTCTATAAAAAGTGGATAGAGATTCCCTACGATATATCTTTCGAGTGGGCCGTGTAAGTAATCGGGTTTTGGGGGAAATCTTTTTGGACCAACTGGGCTATTTATCCTGACTATCGCGTGTCTTTGGTTTTGTGGATCCAAAAGTCTTTCAGCCAGATTTTTAGATTGACTGTAGACTAGAGTTAATCGGTCAGGATCCGGAAGAGGATGGTTTTCCGCGTATGGGCCACGGTCATCTGCTGTTCCTGGAAAGACCATTTCGGTGGAAATTTGAATAAAGTGAGTGTGTGAGGGAAGATGTTTGAGTATATTTTCTACTCCACCTACATTTACCTTAAGGCATCTTTGGGCTTCTTCTTGGGCTTTTGAAACACTGGTATAGGCTGCAAAGTTGACAACATCTGTAAAAGTATGAGCAGCAAAATAATTTCGAACTGAGGGTTCGCTAGCGATATCAAGCTCATTTGGAAGAGGAGCGCTAACATGGTATTTACTACCATATCTGCCTATAAAGTCAGACCCGACTAAACCTGTGGCGCCGGTGACTAGAATTTTTTCACCATTCACTTTTAGGCTGCCAGATATCTGTTAAGAGAGTTTGCGTGGAAATCTTAAAGTTATCTGAAGTGTCTGGGGAGCTGAGAAGATTTATTATAATCGAATTTTCTTCCAGGGCTTTCCAGCCCTTGAGGACAACAGGAGGGATTTTTATAAACAACGGGTTTTTACTGCTAGCGATAAATTGATTAACATGGCCGAAGGACCGGCTTTCTTTTCTCAAATCTATGAGGACTATTTGCATTTTGCCAGCCAGACAAACGAATTGGCTGAAAGTCTTTTCGTGCCAATGCCAACCTTTTGTGATGTCTTTATCTGTGAGGTTGTAGTAGATGTGCTCTGGCTTAAGTATGTTTTTGTCTTCCCATTTCAAGCTCCAAATTTCTGTTAGGTCCCCTCTCCCATCCGCAAGAGTTTTTAGTTTTTTTACATAGACACCTTGAATGGTGGGGTCTGACCAAACGGATTGGATCTGAAGTCGGATATCTTTGAATTTTTCGGGGTCAAAACTAGTAGTTTTTCCCATAGATTTTTTCATAAGCTTTGCGATATTCACCGGATTTTATCTTCTTCCACCACCGAGTATTTTTCATATACCACTCGACGGTGAGGCGGATCGACTGGTCTAGGGAATATTTGGGCTTCCAGCCTAACTTACCTATTTTAGTCCAGTCCACGGCGTATTTACGATCGTGGCCGGGGCGATCTGTGACAAATTCCATCCAATCCCCAGGTATATCCATAACTTTGATAATTTTACTCAGGAGTTGAATATTGTTGATTTCCCGGTGATCAGAGCCGATCAAATACCTCTCGCCCGGTTTACCTTTTTTCAGGATAACGTCGATGGCCCGGCAATGATCGATCACATAAATCCAATCCCGAATGTTTTTGCCGGTGCCATATACGGGAACTTTTTTGCCCTCGAGAATGTTGGTGATGGCCAAGGGGACAAACTTCTCCGGATATTGGTATGGACCGATATTGTTGGTGCAGTTAGATATCGTGGCCGGCAAGTGATGAGTGTGAAGATAGGCCATAATAAACATTTCGGCAGAGGCTTTGGAAGCGGCGTATTCATTACTGGGGTTAAGTAAAGTCTCGGCCGTAAATTTGTGCTTGTCATTAATGGCCAAGTCCCCAAAAACTTCGTCTGTCGATATTTGGTGAAATCGCTTAACTTGGTACTTAAGACAGGCTTCGAGGAGGTTGCGGGTACCAATGATGTTGCTGTTTATAAATTCGTTAGGCTCGTATAAGGAGCGGTCGACGTGAGTCTGGGCGGCAAAATTGACAACCACATCTACCCCTTGCTTGAATATCGGTTCAATCTCATCATAGCGGCTGATGTCTGAGTGATAAAATTTGTATTTGGGGCTTTTCTCAATATCGCGGAGATTATCGAGGTTGCCGCTGTACTTGAGGGCGTCTAAATTGATGACTATGTCTTTGGGGTAATTATCCAGCCAATAGTGAACAATGTTGCTGCCGATAAAGCCCGCGCCGCCGGTAATTAAGACTTTCATACTTTGAGGCCTTTTTCTTTAGCCCAATATACATTGGCCGCCAGAAGACTGTCAAAAGTGCCAACATCATGCCAATAGCCCTTGAGCTCCTCCCACTTCATACTGCCGTCCCGAATGTAATAATTTTGAACATCGGTGATTTCTAGTTGTCCCCTTTTGGAGAGTTTAAGTTTGCGGGCCACGCTAAAACAGCGATGATCAAAAAGATAAAGTCCGACCGATGCGTATTGAGAGGGAGGGTGGACAGGTTTTTCGACAATGCCAACAAGTTTTTTAGGGTGGTTTTTATCGAATACCGGAACGCCGAAACGCTCGGGATCGGGGACTTTTTTGAGAAACATCACTGAACCTGTGGTAAATGAGGTTACAGACTTGGAAATATCGGCATCAGTAACATTGTCTCCCAGAATAAAGGTTATGGGTTTACCCTCGGCGAAATCTTCGGCGACCTTGAGGCCGTCTGCTAGGCCCCCGGTCGGATTATCTTGATACCCATACTCGAGATGATTAAGACCTAATTCCTTGCCATTTTTCAAAATGCTTATGAACTGTCCCGAATGGGGGCCGCTGACGACGATCATCGCCTCTCTTATCCCGGCCCTGACCAGCGTCCGGATGGGGTAATAGATCATGGGCTCGTCGTAGATGGGAAGGAGGTGTTTATTGGTAGCGTATGTGAGAGGATAAAGCCGGGTGCCCAGCCCACCAGCGAGAATTACTCCTTTCATGATGAGGTGGATTGTAGCATAAACCTGGCCTTTTTTTGATAGGTGGAGCCGGAGCGGGAGAGAAAGCTTTCGTAGAGAGTAATGTGGTCTACGGTAAATTTTGGGAGTGGGGAAAATTCGTAATCGTCGATTTGACCTAGGTACCGTTTGGTGAGAGCGGGGTCTTGGCGGCGAAGTTTGCCAATTGTAATGTGAGGCAAAAACCGTATAGGTTGAGGAAATTTGATTTTAGATAGAGATAGTGATAGCGATTTTTGAAAATCTAACAACTCTGGTGAGGAAGCCGCTAGATATATTAGCGATGGTTCATGCCGCTGATATAAAGTTTCTAAAAAATGAGGAGTTAAGGTCAAAGGCGGATAGGATGAGACCACTCTATTGAGAGTTTTTTCGACCAGGGGAATATCTTTTTCTTCTACCCGACCGAGAAAATTTAGTGTTAGGTGCATTTTTTGAGGTTTCTCCCAGTCCACTGGTAAGTTTAATCTGGAAAGACTTGTTTGAAGAACAACAACATTTTCAAGTGTGGTTTCAGGCAGGTCGAGGGCAATAAAAAGTCGGTGTTTCAAGTCCTAAGAAGAAGTGAGCCAAAGAGTAACACGGCAAATAAAGCGACCAGGACATATTCGAAAATAATCTTGAAATGTAGATCCCGATGCTGGTGGTGATGTACGACTCCCCAAACTACGTACGCCACTGCCATACTGAGTAATATGGTAAATTGCATGGCGTGGTCGTAATTGAACCAAAACAAACCCCACAACCCCACCAGCTGCAAGCTTAAAAGGGTAAAGTAGTGGAGCGGGTGGCGGGATAAATCTTTCTCAAAAAGAATTTGGGTCATAATTTTTTATTTTACAGGATCTGACCCTGTAACACAGTAAATGCAGCGACTAAGAGAACAGAAATAAAGATGAGATGAGCGGGGCTACGGCTAGTCCAGCGAATTATCTGTCCTCGTCGAACTAAAACCACATCCACCAACAAAACCGTTGCGATAACGGCAAGTAAGGAAAGAGAGATGGCCCGAGTGATATCAAACGGGTTGGCCACGGGTGTAGCCGAAAAGATCGATTGGGGAGGGACCTGGACTTGCATGACGGCTACGGCCGGGGCTGAGGCTGCTGGCTCTTCCTGCGCCTGGACGGTAAACGAGGCCTGGCGGCTTACGGCCGGGACCGCGGATAAGCGGGTGCCTAATAACTGGACTACCAAAGTTGTATCACGACCACTAAGCTGGCCATCTACTACGGCGACACCAATATCTTGATATTTAGAGCTTAAGAGATTTTCCCGATGGGTGGGAGAGTCCACCCAGGCTTGGACTATTGAGCCGGGGTTTGAAAAATCCCGGGCCAAGTTTTCCCCAGCGTAGCGATAGGAGTAGCCAACTTCGGTAAAAAAGTACCAGGGAAGCGTGCCTATAGGCGAGACGTGGGCCCAGTAGTCGCGGGCAAACATGTCTGCGGCTTTGAGAACGGCGGCCTGGGTAAGCTCGCTATCCAACTTGAGGGCGGGTAGACCTTGGGACTCGCGATTGACATTTGTGAGGCGAACAATTTCAGCGGGCGGAATTTGCGAGGCATACCCTAAAATTGCGGGGTAAGACGAAGATACATAATTGATGGCAATTTGGACTAGAGTAAAGAAGCCTATGATAAGGCCGAAGGAACTGGGATGGAGGAGTTTGGCGCGTTGATTGTTGGACTCGTGCGGCAGGAACAAGTGTCTAAACCAGGACATTGACCCTATTATGAAGAATTTAGAACGGCTTGGCAACAATGACGAGTCGGAGAGAGTCGAGAAAACCGGTGCAGGTAAAAATGGTGAGCCGGGTATCTTGAGTCGCCTGGATAATGTCGATTTGACTGGGTTTGACAATAGATATGTCTGTAATTGAGAAAACCTCGGAGTGCCCATCTGCATAAATAATGGTTACCAATTGTCCCTCTTTCGCATCTTGGAGATTTTTAAAAATATTTGGCCAGTTGTGTCCATATATGACTGAGTTTCCCTGCTGGCCCGGAAGAACCGAGGTCGTCAAATATGAGACACCTTTAGATGTATAATCCCAGCGATTATTACGAATTTTGGCCGGATAAATGGGTAGAGTGAGGTTTAGTTCGTGGATGATAAAGGTTTGAGGGGAGGAAGCAGGAGCGCTGGTCCAAACTTCTCCCGGGGCGGCTGAAGCTGTGATGGGAGCATATCGCTGCCAAAGCAAAAAACCTGCCCAGGTAAAGCAGGTTAGGGATATCAAAAGTAATATCCAGAAGAAAACGTTACGCACTTTGTTTTGGGCGACGAAAGAGCATTGCCAAGACACCCGCGGATAAGCCTAGCAAAATCAGGGTTAGAAGAGGGGCAAGGCTTCCGGTTGAGGCCAGTCCCAAGACTTGACCCCCAGTGGCCTGGCTTGGAGTAGCCCAGTCCCCGGGCATACAATTATTTACAGCGCGGAGGGCAAAGTAATAAGATTGGCTTGGATCCAGAGAGCCGATGGTGTAAGTGGTGACATTCCCCGTATTGGAAACGCCATAAATATAGTCGTCGGTCTTTAATCCGTATCCGATGGTGTAGTGGGACGCATTGGGGACGGTAGACCAAGAAAGAGTGGCGGTTGAACCGGAACGATTGACTGAAACCGAGGCCGGAGTGCCTGGTTTGGCCGAGTCACAAACAGGGGCTGGTCCGGCCTGGGCTTGGGAAAATCCGCTTTCCCCTCCCCCGCCACAATTGAAGTTGCTGTTTTGAGCCAGATAAGAAACCGGGTCCAGTCCCCAGGCTGAGCCGTCAGGAATAACGATCCATCCCAGCTTGGTGAGCTGGTCGATTTGATCTTGGGATAGACTGTCTTGCTTCCACCAGTTGGTTTGGATACCGGCGCCCGTGGCGGCACAAAAACATTGGACTAATTGGGAGTTGGAAACGGTGTAAACTACATCGCTGCCTACGTATTGACCCGCATCGCCCGGAATACCGTGAACTCCCGAGGAGTAGCTGACTTTGACTGAACCTGAAGGGCTTGTGCAGCTGGGGAACTGGGGAATATCGATAGCAAACACTGGCCGGCTGAAGGCGATCACCAAACCCGCTAAAACTAGGGCATGGATAATGAAACGACCAAGATTTCTCATCTTATGATGAGCAGGAGTTAGTGGAGTATACTCTTCTTAAGCTGCAAAAGCAAGTATTTGAGTCTAAAGAGTATTCCTTCGTGGACTTTTTTTACTATAATACGGTGTATTTGGTTTTCCGAGTAGTTGTGGTATTCAGTTGAGTAGTAGCCTGGCGCGGATATTAGGAGGGGATTGTTCTCTTCTAGATAGGCCAGCTGGAATCTGCCTTGAGAGTCTGTCTGAACGGTGCGAACAGTTGAGAATATTTGGGCTTTAGCCACCGGCTCGTCTAGAGCGTTGACAATAATCCCGGAGATGGTTTTGGGAATGTAGTAGGAAGTCAACATACCTACAGCAGACCTGGATTTACCACTAGTGCTCCACAACTGGGTTGAACCACCAACGCTGGTCCAATAATTGACGCCGATGACTGATTTTGTCAGACTAAGCCCTCTCAGAGCCGAATCCAGCCAGCCGGACTGCTGGATTTCGGTCATATTCCCATGTAAGTCTTTGATGGGTACCCCAAATTCCCCTAAAATAATTTGGGCGCCTGTTTTGGAAGATAAGTCAGAAAGATCGTTAACTAGTTTTTGGGGAGAGGAAACGTAGTGGTCAACGGCGATAATCCCCCCCAGTCCGGCTGATGTGGACGAATCCATAATGAGCTTGGCTACGTCTAGGTTGTGAGAGTTGAGCACCAAAACTTGTTTGTTGATTTTAGTAAATGCGGTAGAGGCTTTTGAATATTGCTGGAGAAGAAAGCCTCTGTAACCAGATACATCTCCGGTGTGCCTGGGGTCGCCAATTCCGCCGTTCTCACACTCCGGACAGGGAGAGAAAACATCCCCGTCGGCAAACATTTTTGGATGGCTGGTTATAAATTTTTCCGTTTGAATTAATAGGTCTTCTCTGGATATGGAGGGATAGTTGAACCAACGTTCCCAGCCGGACCAATTGCCACGAAACCATACCCCGAGGTTGTATTTGCGAGCGGTGGATACCCAGCGGGATAGGAAAGGGTAAAATTCTTCGTCATAAGGGGTGGCAATGGCCACGTAGGTGGCGCCGGTAGCGGCAATGTTTTTGATTTGCTGGTCTATGACTGCATCGAATTTGTTATCGTTTAACTTCTCCCGGGCTAGATCACGAGAATACTTCATGGTATCCACCGATTGAATTTGCCAAAGAGTGGTCCGGGGAGCGGCATGTATTGTCTGGACAGAGATGGCTAACGCTAACGGCAGTAGAAATATTGCGGCCATCATTTTTGATTTTTAAATACGGGTTGGTATTGGAGCTGGGAGAGATAATCGGATCTTATTTCGTAGACGTCGGCGAAGGGTAAATGGAATAATAGGTCATAGCTGGAAAAACCCTGGGTGCGACTGACGAACTTCCAAGTAAGATCATTGTCATCGTAGGTGCGCATAATAATCCACCTGGCCCACCGTTCCGGGGCAGTTGTCGCCGCTTCCCAATATGCCCCGGTGCCTTCATGGATAAACCGTTTCATGGGTAGGCCCGATGAGAAGATAATGGCGTCGTGCGAGGCTGCCGAAATGAGGATAAATCCGGGCTGGTTTTTGGCATATGTATTTAAAAACCCGGCTACCTCAGAAACGTTTTTTTGGCTGGCGCCCACCCGGGCATCGTCTATGGTCACTGCGTCCTGGTTGGCCATGGCAAAGAACAGGACGAAGGCGGTCAGGCCCACGACGGTCCAGCGAAGGTGTCCGGCCTTGTGGACTAAAAAGCCCAAGAAGATAGCGATGGAGGGCATAAGCATGACTCCGTAGCGGACATTAAACCAGGTGTTTCCAGACAAACCTTGGACAAAAAGAACCGAAAAGCCTAAATATAGTGCCAGTATATTAAAGGCCAATGGGGCCAGGAGGGTGAGGCTGGCAAGCTTGGTGGATAAAGATAGTGCTTTATCCTTAAGTAAAATTATTGCCCCTATTAGACCAAGGATGGCAGGGAGAGTATAAGAGTTGTACATTAGGGCATAGAAATAGATTTTGGTCGATAGGCCTAGGTTACCTTTGGTAGCTAAAACGCCGGCAGCAGATAATTGAGCTTGTTGAGCGCGAGCGGAAAAGGGGCCGAAAGCAAAATACAAAGCATCTTTGAAAATCAATTGATTCCATAAAAACCAAAGAGCAATCCCCAATCCCCCCAGAGTGCAAAATATAATGGTCATGCCTTCGGCGGTAGAGTAATTTTTCTTTTTCCAAGTGTGGAGAGCGACGAGAATTGTCGAGAACAAAAGCAAGAACCAGCCGTCGTAGCGGATAAGAGTGGACAACATAATCCAGAAGGCGGACTGAATGAGCTCCAAGAGGTTATCCGTCTGGTGCCAAACCAGAAGCTTGTAACAGCCGGCGGTCATGGTGGCTAAAAGCATCAGTTCGGTCATGGCCGTGGATTGAAGATATAAAACATTTAAGTTAACGGCAAAAACAGCGACTCCCACCAAGCGACCAAGCGAGCCGACTTTTAATCTTTCTAGAAACTTGTAAATCAAAATGCCGGTGGCCACAAAGGCGGCCATAGACTGAATGGCCCCGGAGAGGCCCGAGTGCCACATGAAGTCGTTGCCTATCGTGGGAATCATGAGGGCGTGGGTCAGAGGCAGCCAGACGGAACCGAGCTGAGCTAATCCCGGCTTGAGCCCTTCCACCACGCGCCGACCAATATCTAGGTGCGACCTAGCGTCGTTATAGGCGAGTCCCAGGCCGTTTTGGAGAAACCGCAAATAATAGACTACCGATAAAACTACTAAACTTGTAAAAATCAGCCTGAGGAAAAGACGGGAAGAGTTAGTGACGTTCATAAGCTGTGTGTCCAACTAAAAGACCCAGACCGCTGATAACGATTGGGAACAAAATCAGATGATAGTATTGCCAGCTATTGAAGTATTTAGAACCAAAAGCCTTAAAGGCGAATGATTTGAGACGACCGGCTGATAAATGATCAAAATTTCTGCCAACGGTATATTTTTGTTGCATGCCGGAAATTTTCTCCAAGGCTAAAATTTCTACTTGCGGGGGATTGGCACTGGAAGTGAGGGCACCTGCTAAGTTGACGGCAACGGAATAGACAAACAAGGCAAAGAAGAGGGCTGAAACCAATGGTTTGGGGCGGGATTTGGAAAGACCCACCCCAATAAAAATGGCTGATAGAGCATATGAAGGGATTAGGTAGCGGGACCCGAAACCCCACCCCCCCCACGGGTCTCCCCATAAAGAATATAGAACCAGATTTATGCCCAAAACACTTATAAGTAAAGGTAATAATGGGTGGTGAGAGCGAAAGAGATAAGAAGCGCCAAAGATTGCTAGGATTACGATAGGGGCGAAATATATAATCCCACGATCCGGACTAATAAAGTGGATGTAAAGTCCATTTAGTAGATTACGAGATTTAAAAAAGTTGACAGCAGATTTTTTTTGAATTTCCGGACGGACAAATCTCTCTAAGTCCTGCTGTGTATTTTGGGCGGCTTGGGGCACGCCCGGACGACCTTGAGCATCGATAGCTCTGACACCGGAGATGGTACCGGCGAGTTGAAAGGGGTTGCCATATGATTTGAGGTTAAAATAACCGAGCAGTACTAAAGGAGGAACTACGGCCAGCACTGATAATAGTTTAATTGGACTTTTTTTGACATTGAATGTTTTAACCAAGGCGAAAAGTGCGATAGGGACAAACATAACTAAGTTGGGATAGTCAACCGTGAAGGAAAAGGCCATGAAAAACCACACCAATGCCAGTCTTTTAAAATTGGGGGGTTGGGTCAAAAGATAAATACTAGTCAGAATAAGAAGAGTAGACGCGTGGTGTTGGTAGAGACTGACAGAGTAGGCAAAGGCAGGAGTAGCAAATAGAAATGTCAGTCCGGCTAGGCTGCCTGTGAAGAGTGAAGCGCCAAGTTTGCGGGAGATGACCCCAACGAGCAAGAAGTTGAGAAACGCAAACAAGGAAACGGTGGCATAGGATAACAAGGGGCCGGAACCAATTAGTTTTCCTAACAAGTATCCCGGAGCGATCAGAAACGATAGCCCTGGTGCAAACAGAGAAACGTATTTGCCGTCTTTGTAACCTAAGTCGGGAACGGCAAATCTGGCCAGAGGAATTGAATAGTGAAAGGAGCCATCTTCGATCAGGGAAAAGGTGACAGAGAATCGCCCTCTTTCAACAGACAACTCGAATGGCCCACCTTCCGACCAACGAGGCGTGTTGAGTTCGCTGGCCGTGGGGTTACCCAAAAGCCCTCTGACTGAGCCGGCCAAAACTATGACGGCAATAATAGAAACTGTGATAGTTAGAAATTTACCTTTCATGAGCCGAGGGCTGTTGTATACATTTTTTCTACCTGGAGGGAGATGTTTTGCCAAGAATGGCCTCGGGTAAAATCTGTATTGCGCTTGCGCATTGCCAATATCTGCCTGGCATGAGAGGAATCGAGAATGTACTTGACAGCATCGGCCACTGATACCTCGTCGTATTCGGGGACACAAAAGCCATTTATCTTGTCTTTTATCAACTCTTCCAAGGCAGTGCCTCGGGATACGATACAAACACAGCCCTGACTCATCGATTCGTGAATGACGTTACAATAACTTTCCCAAAGAGCCATGTGGACATTGACTACAGAATGTCTAAGCCAATAGTATTTATTTACACCAGAAATGACTCCTAAGAAATGCACCCGATCGAATAGGCCAAGTTGGGATATTAAGAGATCTAGAGACTTTTTATATTCGGGGTCGGTTACAGGGCCGATGATTACAAATTGGATGTCTTGAGGTAAGTGTTTTAGCGCTTTAATGCCGGTGGCTTGATTTTTGATAGGGTGGATGCGACCGATCTGGATAAGATACCGGCCTAGTTTTCGGACTTGGTCTGTGGTTACTTGATTGGCTAGTTTTTCGATTTGGGTATAGACCTCTCTCTCCAAGCCGTTGTGAATAATGTGGATAATGTCTGGTCGCATCCCGTGTTTGATGCTTTCGACTGCCTCCCAATCCGAGACGGAACGCAGCCCGTCTACTGCCGCATTAATAAGATGCACTCCTAAAATTTCTTGATAGGTTTTTTTGATGAAACGAGAAAGGGGTGAAAAAGTTCTCCACTCGGGAGTGAAACCGCCGTGAGGGGTAAGGAAAACTTTGGGAGAACTCATTCCAAGAGTACGACGGATGAGGACTATTATTAGGAGCCATGAGTGGGGAAAGATATTAAAATTGTGAAGTGCAATGGCAGGAGTATGTGCCCAGTCTATGCGGGGAACAAAGCCGTACCAACGCCAAGGATAACGATGGATATTCATGCCGTCGAGATGATCGATTACAGGAAGGGAGTTTTTGGCCTCTGGCATGTCAGTCGAGGTGTGGATTGTGACATCCCAGCCGTGGGAAACCATGTGCTTATAGACGTTTCTGACATTGATTTCTATTCCTGCTGCCAGGGGATAAAAGTACTTGACGATGACATCTATTTTTTTCATTTGATTGCGACCAGGGTAACTATACATGGGTATCTGACATCTGTAATCTCCAGATCCGCGATATTTACGTCTTGTTGGGACATGCCTACCCAAAAGTACTGGCCGGCTAGGACGTTGCCGTAAGTTTTTATATCTATGTTTTTTGACCTGAAATACTTTCCGAATATGTATTTGACAGAATAAGGAGTGAAACGCCAATAGACTTTTTCTTTTAAGATCGGTCCCAGACAGGATGAGGTAAAAAGCAAGACTCCTCCCGGCTTGAGGATGCGATGGCATTCACATGCGGCCGCCTGGACATCGTCAATTAGACCCAAGACGTGAGTCAGAATAAGGCAATCGTAAGTATTGGATTTTACGGTAGTTAAATGCTTGAGGTCGCCATGAATAGTGGCGAGTTTATTTTTTGGATTGATGTCTAGCACGTCACTTTTAGTAACTTTTAAGCCAAATTTGATAGTATAAAATGAATCAGTGACTTCAAGGCATCTGCCAGTTATAAGTTTTTTATTAGCTGTGAGAAATTTTTCGATCCAATACCTATCTATTGGGTTTCCCCGATCGAAGCCAAATTTGTGGCTTAACGGCTTGGCGCTTGGCCTGGCTAACCAATATAGTCCGGCTGGGCGGAAAAGACGCATGATAAGAGCACGAATTTTTGAAATCATTTTGTTAAACTCTTGGAACTAACCACCATGTCCCAACGACTACTGACATTTGTTTGAGGGAGTAACTGCGATCTCAAAAAGGTAAATGAGACTAGCATTAAGTATAGAACGGCATAAATGGGAGATTTAATAAATTCCCAAAATCCGGAAAAGAAATAAAGATACCACGGAGGATTGAAGTTGTTGTTCGTTATTTTTCGTCCGGAATTAAAGTAGCGCCAACTTTGTTTCCAGTGATCGGCCAGGGTTTTTGGTAAACGGTAGTAGATTCTAGTACTGGAAACAAATGTGTACTTAAAACCATGCAACTTGGCAAAAACATAAGTAAATTTGTCCTCCCCCCCCGAGTTGGGAAAATGAATGGCTTTGGCCAGACGCCGTGATAGGGCCCTAACTGGGCCGTGGCAAGACAGCGCGTTGTCACCACCATTGAATGACTCGAAAACCCGGTTTTTTCCAGCCATGCCAACACTTAGAGTTTTCTCTAGCCAATTGGTGGGGGGAAGATGACGAATCGGGCAGGAAACCAGATCGGCTGATTCATTTACGAAGGGACGGGTAATTTGGGAAAGAAAGAAGGGATCGAAAACTCTGATATCGGCGTCCATTAATAGTGTCACATCGGAATCGGATCGAGAAAGCAAAACATTGTTGGCGTGGGTCCGACCGTGGCGCTTTTGGGAAGAGATTAAGTCTATCCGAGGATCAGAAAATCCGCGAACTATTTTGTCCGTGTCGTCCGTGCTACCATCCGAATAGACTAGAATTTTTTGTAATTTGTAATGGGGGGAAGGGAAATGATTGAGTAAGTCATCGAGAAATTTAGCAATGTTTTGGGATTCGTTGTGAGCCGGAACTGTGACGGTTACTGATAGTTGTTTAACTGGAGAAGAATGATAAAAAGATTCCAATTTGGGGATATTTGATAAATTGCCTTTGAATATTGCTTTGACCTGTGAGGTATATTGGGATATCGAATTGATTTTCTGTGAATGATTTAAAGAGACGACCAATTTTTTAGGATTTAGAAGTTGAACAAATTTGGGATCAACTGAAAATTTGAATATATAAGGAAAATCTTCCCAGTAATAAACATTTGTAAATGTTTGGGCGCATAAGTCGCGGACGATCACATGATCTACGTGATTACCCACTGCCATTGGGCAAAAAATCAAAGAACTAGGAGCGTTAATAATATTTAATAGCCTTTTTCTTACTTGAATTAGAGTCTCCAAATCTTTTTCGGAAACTTGTCCACGAGAAATATGCCATCTATAAGTTGGGTAGATTTTTTCACGCCACAGAGCATCGGTGAATCCCAAATTAACTACTTTGACATGCGGGAAGAAGGAAAAGGCCCGTTTGTCTTCTTGTATGCGGACTTTTTGCAGCACGATTGGATCTTTAAAACCACTCTGGCGAAGGAATGCGAGTTGAGATAACGATTGAGGCCCGGCGTGTGTTTTAGTGAAGATGTTTATGACAGTTACCGGAACTTTATCAGAGAGATATGAGATTAGTCCCCCGGCTGAAAATAATGCATCGTCGAGATGGGGGGAAATAAAATAGACAGGAGTGTTGTTTTTGATGATATTTTTGATTGTCTTGGTCATACTGGACTGAGAGAAATTCCCTTCTTTAGCAAGTTGGTGTACCAAATGACGTTTTCGCGGGGAGCGTTCCAGGTGAGGTTGTGAATCTCACAGTTGATCATGAGACTACTGACCCTCTTGGTGTAATTGGGGTCTTTTTTAGATTTGGCTGAAATACGAGAAAAAAGTCTGTTTCTCAGACCGTGGCTGATACCCATAGTAGAAATAGAGGTGACAGTTTCAAACTCCGGATACGTATAAGAGACTTGTTCCACATCGAGGATATGGATCTTTTTACCGCGGAGATAGATATTTCTGAAATTCAGATCACCATGAACAAGCGTGGATTGATAATAACCTGTGAAAGCCGAAATGTTTTTGACAAATACCCAAATACCGCGAAGAATATCCAAGAATAAATTGGGGTGCTCGAAAATTGCGGCGATGGTGATTAGGGGCAGTATGCATAAATATTCCCCGATGAGTTTATGGCGGAACTGGGATACTTCAAGTCTGGTCATGTGGCGACCCAAAAATCTTAAATAGCCAACTACTTGATTGTGTATTTGGATCTGACGACGTGAATCATGGACTTTCGCCAGTGGTTTACCCAAAATAAATTTTGTTCCTAAAATTAATTTATGTTTTTCGTGGCGGGAGAAAGCCACGTTAGGTATGGAAAGTGCTTTGTACTTTGGTGGGAGAATATGGGCGACCCGGTCGTGGACATTGTTTAAGATTTGGATTGAGGTAAGCTGATGAAGCAGGTCATAATAATGGATGTCTTTTCTCTTGCCAGTCCAAATCTTCATAACAACCCGCAACCCTAACGGGTCTTGATATAGGCCCACTTTGAATGGAAAATGTTTTTCCGGTTGCAAATCACGAATTAACTTGAAGCGATCAATATGTTGGGGCATCTGCCTGGGAACGTCCCGAAACCTTTTTTCGAATAGGCTGTTGTATAAATAACTAAAAATGATATTGACAAGCTTACTGATATTCATATGCTGGTTGATGGCTTAGGGGAACATCAATTTCGGGAACTAGGAGAAGTTTGACTGCCTCTAAAAAAGACCGTGATTGTGATTCCCAGGAGAATTGGCGAGACCAGGCTTGAGAATTTTTGGAAAAATATTTGAGGATCGAGGGGCGGTGAATCAGGGATTTAATCGTATTTGCCAAGGTATATGGATCAAGGGGGGGAACCAGGATACCGGTTTGGTTGTGGCGAACCGAATCGCGAAGACCAATTACATCCGAGGCGATGGCGGGAGTGCCACAAGCGTTGGCTTCGATGACGGTAATCCCCCACCCTTCGAACGAACTGGGCTGAAGCATGGCCCAAGATTGGGACAACAACTGGACTTTTTCTTTCTCCGTCACCCGGCCGAGAAAATAAACATTATTACTTAAGTTTAAATCTTCGGCGAGGTGCCGCAATTCTTTTATCCCCTCACCGACTCCGGCAATGTTCAGCCGGGCTTTGGGATGATCACGAACCACTTGAGAGAAAGCCCGAATAGCCACGTCTATATTTTTGTACGGGCGGATCCGGCCCACATAAACAAACGATGGATTTTTTGTTTTTGGCGCTTTGCGGATGTACTCCCTAAGAGTAATCCCGGGATTAACTATGGTGATATCTTCCGGACGGCTTAAACCGATGCGGACGATGTCGTTTTTGGAGGATTCGGAGACAGTAATAATCTTTTGGTTATGGTAGACAAGGGGCATGAGACGGGATTCCAAAGCCATGGCAAACTGAGCCACGGGAAAGGGCAGACGGCCCTGGAAAATTATTTTATCCTGATGGATGTGATGGATGAGGAGAATTTTGGGAATACGGGCGAATAGTGGAGTAAAAAATGGGATACCGTTTTCAGAGTCGATAACAATGTCAAATCGGTTCCGAAGACGCAACAAATAATATATTACAGCCCAGAAATAGACTGTGTAAAAACCGCCATGGCGAATGATTTTCACTCCGTCGATTGTTTCCTTGCGGGGACAATTGCCGTCATTGCCGCAAAAAATGGTGACCGTATGGCCCTGGGCAGCCCAACGCTTGCCAAGCTCGTGAATATAGACCTCGGCGCCGCCGGCCCATTTATGGCGGATGTCCCGCCAGTTGAAAATTAGAATCCGGAGAGAATCCGATTTGGATGGGGAAAGTTCGCGAGGAAAAAAGCGGATCAATAAATCCCATAGATCCCTGATGTTGTTGGTCACCGACCAGGAAAACTGGTAATAGAAATGGAGCATGAGAAAACTGCCCAGGTAAACTAAACTTAAAACCAGCATGACAGTGACTAAATCCGCAAGACTTGAATGGAAAAAGTAGACTAAAACCGGTTGGAGGGAAGCTAAAATGAAGCCTAAAATGGGAAAGACATATTGGCGACGGGCTTGGTGATAATTGACGATACTACCAGACAGGGTGAAGTTGACCATGGCCAGGCAGTACCAGGTTAACAAGGGGATGACGGAAATGATCTTCGGGCCGAAAAGAAGAGGAGCGAAAATTGACCCCAATGGCCCCAAAGCGACAAAGCCCATGATACTGGTAACGCTATTGCCCAGCAACAGGCGGTAAAACAGCGGCTTGGGATTGGCACCTTCCCCCTCGGCCCGACTGACTACGGGGATGATGAATGGATCAAATAAAGAGCCTAGAAAATAAACAATTTTACCGGCTAACGATATCAGAACATATTGACCGGCGATAGCGGGAGGTAAATAGATTTTGGCTAAGATTACGTCCAAACTCAAAAACGCCAGAGATGAAAGCTTGATAAGAATCGAGGTGCTAAAAAACCGAAAGGGGAAATGGGGTGCTGATTGCAGGGTCTTTGTGGCAACTATTTGGGGTTTGATAGCTCTGACTGCCAACCAACAGACTGCGAGAGCGGCGACTAATGAGAGAGGGTGAGAAGCGTATATATATTGGGGCCAACCCAAGCGGACAAAAAAGACGGCGAAAGCAAACTTGGATACAGATTCGACAGTGACCATAGCAGCAAGTACCGCAAACCGGTGATGGCCAGCTAGGAATCCCCGATTCGTGGCCACTAAGGCAGTCGCTAACCATAACGGGGTGATAAGGAAAAACGGAGTCGTATTGCCGTTTGCTTGGAAAACCCGGGACATCCACGGAATGACCGCGATCCAGACGGCTGTCACTCCTAGCGAAATATACAAAACCCGACTTTTGATAAAGTTCCAAAAGTGGTTTACATAACGGTTCTTTTGACCCAAAAGAAATGCTACCCGGTGCGAGAGAGTTTTGGAGAGAGCGGTGGTAGGGATTTGCACCAAATAGGCAATACTACCCATTAGGCCCACCAGACTGAATTCTTCTATGGAAATGGCCCGACCCAAATATATGTTGTAGAGAAAATTGAAAAAATTGCTGAGCATGGTAGAGGCTACCAGAAGCGTGCCTCCCTTAAGTAAGGGTTGGGGTAGAACTCCCAGCCGTCCAAATTGATGAGAAACAAAGTTCCTCAGGCTTGAGAGCCAGGACTGACGGGCTTCTTTGGAAACTTCGAACAAATGGAGACCGTGGTGGGTTTTTTCCCAGTAATAGGGACGGAATACCAACTGCCAGAATGCCTTGAAAGCTGCTAGGCTTATAAACAGCCAGTAGAGGGGGACGGCAAATACGTATTTGACCAATTCCCACCGGCCGCGTTTGGCACAGCCAATCATGTAGTAATAGAGGTAGAGAAAATTGCCGAAAATAGCGGAGAAGGCAGCCAGATAAAAGATGGCGGCGGGATAGAGGGACTCGATAGTGGGTCCGACATATTTATAAAGAGCAAAATAAGAAATTGTCGCCAGCCACAAGAAGGGGTTAATAAGCATAAATGCGATCCGGCCGCCGACGATAAGCTGAAAAATTAGAGCGTGCCAACCGTGGGACTTTAAAAACCTTAAGGGATGGCGATTATGAACAAAAAAGGTTTGCAGGTAGCCCTTGATCCAGCGGGAGCGCTGACGTAACCAGTTACCAAGATCGCTGTTGGCTTCCTCCAGAGTTGTGGAGTCAATAATGGCGGTGGTGTAGCCTTCTTTAAACAGTCTGGCGCCCAGATCGCAGTCCTCAGTAACATTGAAGGCGTCCCAGCCGTGGAGACTTTTTAAAATGGTGGTTCGGAAATGATTTGAAGTCCCGCCTAATGGAATAGTGGTCCCCAGTGACTGAAGGCCGGGGAGGACAACGTCGAACCAGAGGGAATACTCGGTAGTGAATAATCGGGTCAAAAGGTTGTGGTGGGGATTGTAGTAATTGAGTTTGGCTTGGAGGCACGCGGTTTGGGGAGGGACGCGGTGAGTAAAAGTGAAATACGCCTTTTTGAGTTGGTCCGGCTCGGGACGGTCCTCCGCATCATAGATGACGATGTATTCTCCTGTGGCCCGGGATAGGCCATAATTGCAGGCTTTGGGTTTGGTCTTGGGATTCGAATGAGGGACAACGACGACGTGGAAGTAGTCCGGGAGAGCCAAGTTTTTAGCTGCTTCCCGCGTTTGGTGATCGTCTTCTTCCAGAAGCAGAAGAACTTCCAGTTTATCTTTGGGCCAGTCCAGCTGAGAAATGTTTTCTACAAACTGAGGCAGGACCCGGGCCTCGTGATAGAGGGGGCAAAGAATCGTGTAAACAGGGAGTTTATCAGTTGCCCAGTTTTGCAGTTGAGCCACTGAAATGGAGATTTCAGGGGGTGACTTGAGACTTCTGTAAATTAAAATGAAGTTGAAAACAACGTCGGCAAAATAAATGGCTGAGAGCAGGCCAACAAGAGTGATGGCTGTAGACTGCGGCCAGAGGAGAAAGCTGACGGACATTAGAGCGAGAGCGCCCAGAAGAGCTAGTTTTTGAAGTCGATGTAGGGTCACTATGGCGGAGTAGTGATGCGGCAGGGTGGAGTGAGTAACATAGCCGCGACGACGGTAGATCATACCGGCTCCGGCCATTGAACTGTTTGAGGCTGGTGGCAGGGAATAGATTTTTCCGGGCGAAAATCGCAATCTTATGGCGGTGGTACTAATTTCTCTGGCGGCTTGAAAAAATTCTGACCGGGCTTGAGATGATCCGGACTCCCTGGGTGTAAAGGTGATGGGAACGACCCCTATTGAGTAACCCAATTCACGGGCTGTATGCAGAAGCGGCATGTCTATCGCCCATGCTCTGACGTCACTTTCGGATAGATGGACGGCAACTTCCCGCCGGAAAAGTTTTAACCCCGATTGGACATCGCAGTTCAGCCCCAGAAGTAGTCGGCCAAAGATAAAGGTGTTTAGGTGGGAACCAATTTTACGTAACAGTGAGGAATGGGACTTGGTCCGGTTGGCGACCACGACACCATGGACGGCAAGCTGGGGATACATCTGAGGGATGGCTTCAGGAGGATATTCCAAGTCCCCGTCAATCATGGCCATAAAAGGAGCGGAACTTGCACGAATGCCTTCGATAATGGAAAAGGCCTTCCCACGCATCCCTCTTTTCACAACCAATCTTATGGGGTACTTTTGGGAAAGTCGGGTGATAAGTTCGCGGGTGTCATCTGTAGAGTGGTCGTCGACAAAAATTATTGAGTATGGAATCTTGGCTTTTTGCAGGCTGGAATTTATGCGGCGGGTAAGTTCAACTAGACTGGCCTCTTCGTTATAGACGGGGACGATGATATCTAATCTTCTGGACATAACTGCGATAAAAATACCCGCGACTCGACGGTCGGGGTTTTTCTCTCTGTCGGACTTCGTCCGATGTTTGACGCTTCAGCTCTCGATCTAATGATCGGGGCACTACGCGTCGTGATCAAAAAAACGCCCCCGGATGGGCATAGTGGGAGATTATACTATAGTACCTAAAACTTTGCTATGGGATATGGGAAGGATGGGAGAAAAGCACTAAAGATAGGCCTAAACCCACAAGTCCGATAGATATTAAAATTGCGGCGAGCCAGTTGTGGCTGGATGTAGAGGTGGATAAAATTTCTGGAGTAGGATCAGTTTTCACAAGCAATGTTGGCTCGGCTTCACGGAAGGTGGCTAGGACCTTTTCTTCTGGACCAACTGATATCGACAGTGTGGGAATGATTGTAAATTTAGGTAATGGAGTAGGAGTGGGAGTAGGTTTGGGAGTGGAGGTGGGTGGCTTGGGGGTTGAGGTGGGCGCTGGGGCGGAAGTTGGGGGAATAGAAGTGGGGGTGGGAGAGGGACCCGTAACAGTAATGGGCAACGAAGATGATGTCTGCGCAAAGCTGTCTCCACTTGCGGTATAACGGCCGAGTTTGAAAAAGTAACTACCTGGAGGTTTTTGCGGGTCAAACTTGAATTTTAATTTGCCACTATAGCTTCCTTCTTCTATTTTAAAATATTGGGTTTTGTCGTCTGACGTGGAAATCCACTGCCCTGCATTATTTAGTGAGAAGCCTGAATAGGTATGACTGGATTCGGGATAAAAAAAGACACCCCGCAAGTAAGAGATGCCGCAAGATGTACAATCTAACGTGGCATCGGCTTCAAATTCCTGGTCAACATTGATAGATGGAGGAAGATTGTTAAGGGTAAGAGCGATCTCTGCTGAGATAGTGGTGGGGGTGAGGAGAAAAAGGAGAAAGGCAATCCCCCACCGGGTCATGAAAAAAACTATATCACTATTGGACGTGTAGGTATAAAGTCTTTAGGCCGGAGCCGTGGTCTATGTACTTGATTTTCAGCTCGGAGGCGCCGCATTTGCCGGTATATGAGTAGAGAATGCCGTCTGCCGGGGCCCGGATAACTGCGTCGGAACTGACCATGTCAATACCGGTGTGAATACCGCCACTATATATGTATCTATAAGAATAGGGGGTTTTGCCGTAGCGCTGGGTGATTTCGATCGACCCATTTAGCGGCCAGTTCCAGTTACCCGAGCCGATTTTTAAGCCCCATTTGTCGGTTATGGGTTTTAGATAGGTCTCGGCGTTGACCCAAGTATCATTTACCCGGACCTCGAAATGCAAGTGGGTGCCGGTGGAGCAACTGGGATAGCCGGAGTTGCCCATGACGGCAATGGCATCCCCGGCCTTGACCGGACCTTGCCTAGTGGCCAGAGCCAGAGCCTTTTCCAAAGCTTCTAATTCCAGGCGGGCCTGTTCCAACTGATGTTGATAAACCGCCTCGTCGTTTTTGGTCTCTTTAAGAAGATTATCCCGGTCGGTCCGAAGCGAGGCTAAAGAGGCTTTTTGAGTTTTAAGCCGCTCCCGGGAATCTTCGAGAAGCAGTTTCTGCTGGGCGTAGTTTGATTGAACTACTTGGGTATCGTGGAGAAACCGACGATTATGGGCTTGAACGGATTGTAGATACTTGAAGCGGGATAGAGTTTGGGAAAAATTGATGGTGGATAAAAATAGTTGAAAATGGTTGGCCCCACCTTGTTTGTAAGTCTGGACGATCTGGCGTTCCAAAATTACAGTTCGTTTTTGCAAGCGGTCTTCCAGAATATTTATTTTGGACCCGATCGAGTCGATTAATTCTTCACTTTGAGAGATTTTGAGCGTGGCAAGAACTATTTGGTTGTCATAATAGGCAATTTGGCCCGCTAGAGTCTTGGCCTTGGACTGAAGTTCAGTAACTTTTTTTTCCAGTTCTTCTATCTGACGCTGCTTGTCTGAGAGGGAGTCGGCCCGGGCTATAGGCAAAGTAAGCAAGGAAAACAAAAGGAGGCAAAGACAGGCAAAGACTAATTTTTTCATCCTTTGAGGAAACGGTAGACGGCCATGGCTCCCCCGAATCCTCCCACGAGAGTACCCAAACCCACCAACCCGCCCAAAAGACTTATCATTGAAGTTGGCGACGGAGGGAGAGTGACAATGCCTGACAAGAAACCGGCCCAAAAACCTGTGGAGTAAAGAATCACCAGGTAGGAGATGCCCCAGGCCAAAACGGCTCCCAATACCCCGTAAATTATGCCCTCGAAGATAAAGGGGGCAGAAATGTAGGCAGGAGTGGCGCCGACTAATTGGAGAAGGGAAATTTCGTCTCTTCGCCCCGAAACCTTGATCCCCACGACCAACAGGATAACGGTAAAAGTAATGAAGATATGGATGCCAACCAGGACGGCTCCGGTGGTGCGGATTGAGCTGATCCAACGGTTTAGTGTCCCGACTACGTCTTCGGCAAAACGAACGTCCTCGATACCCGGTTCTTTTTTCAAAATGTCTGCTAATTGCTTGAGGTCGCGGGGATTTTTGGCCGAAATTTCAACCGAGGCCGGTAAAAGGTTGGCGGTGACGGCTTCTGTTAGCAGGGGATCGTTTTGGTTGAGGTCTTTGTATATTTTCAGGGCGTCTTCTTTGGAAATATAACGGACTGATTCAACTAGGCCAGTATTAGTAAGATGAGAGGTAATCAAATTGACCTGGTCGGATGACGGGGTGAGGTCTATTTGGAAAAAGCCGTTAATTTGGGGACGGGTCTCGAAGTATTTCAGGACCAGGTTGCTACCCATGGCTAAAATGACAAAAAAGCCGGCTAAAAAAAGCGACATAGTCATGATAGAAATTGCCGATATGGCCTGGTACGGGGATCTGCGGATACGTTGCCAAGCGAGGTTTAGGTGCTTAATCATATTTGCCCTTGGGAGAATCTTTGGAAATTCGGCCTTCGTCTAATGAAATTACTCGCTGGGAAAAGCTATTGACGATATCAGCGTTGTGGGTGGCCATAATCACAGTGGTTTTCAACTCGGAGTGGATGTCTTTAAGAAGCTTGACGATGTTTTTTCCGGTTTTGGGATCCAGATTGCCGGTGGGCTCATCAGCCAGCAATAACCTGGGTCGACCGACGATGGCCCGGGCCAGGGCCACGCGCTGCAACTCGCCCCCGGACAATTGGGAAGGAAACATGGAAGAACGGGGGGTGAGACCGACTAGTTCTAATGCGACTTTGGCAGCTGATCTGATCTTGGCTGGGGGAATACCCCGAACTTCCAAGGGCAGAGAGACATTTTCCCAGACGTTTCTATCTGACAATAGCTTGAAATCCTGGAAGACTACGCCAATTGTGCGGCGAAGCGAGGGTAATTTGGATCCTGGGAGCTTGGAGACTTCCTGGTTGTCCACCTGGATCGTGCCGGAATCTGGCTTGAGATCACGGTAAATGAGACGCAGAAGGGTTGTCTTTCCGGATCCGGACGGGCCGGTGAGAAAGACGAACTCACCTGTCGGAATTTCTAAAGTGAGATCTTGCAAGGCGAGAATACTCCCAAATTTTTTAGTCAGATTCTTGGCAGTGACCATCCTTACTTAGTTTACTAGTTTAACAGTTATTCAAGAATTTTGAGGCGGCCGACGTCCATGAGCCAGCCGACGCGTTGAGCCCGGATAGTTTCGCCCCAAACCTGGACCTTTTTACCCAAGTATTGCTCTAAATCAACGATTGACGAGATGAGGTAAACGGTTTGGGAGGGGCCGCCGTCGCGAGTGAGGTGGTGGGTACCTTCCCCGTTTGATCCCCCGGTCTCTAGGGTACCGGTAGCAGTATCACGAAAAGTTTGAGTGTCGGTGGAACCTATTTCTGTGGCTGATTTGACCATGGCGGGAGTGGCAGAGGAAGAGTTTGTTTTACCATTTTGAGGAGCCTGAGTTAATAAAAATCCGACAACTGCGCCAGAAATGATCAAAACCGCGGCTCCTATAATTAGAAGCGCCTTGGGGGGGAGGTTGGACTTGGAAGATAAATCGTGGAGCAATTCACCCTCTGGCATGAGGCTAGTATATCACAGACAAATTATCCCAACTGTCTGAGTTGGGCGTCTATGAACATGTCCAGATCACCATCTAAGACGGCTTCGGCCTGGGAGGTTTCCACACCGGTGCGCAGATCTTTAACGAGTTTGTAGGGGTGAAGAACGTAAGACCGGATTTGATTGCCCCAACTGGCTGCCTTGTATTCTCCTTTGAGCTGTTTTTGAGTTTCGTCTCGCTGTTGTTGTTGTCTGTCCCACAACTTGGCTTTTAAGAGAGATAGGGCGATTTTGCGATTTTGTTCTTGGAAACGCTGGGTTTGACAGGCGACTGAGATGCCGGTCGGTTTGTGGGTCAGGCGGACAGCGGTGCTAACTTTGTTGACGTTTTGACCACCATGACCGGTAGCCCGGAAAGACTCGAATAATATCTCGTCCTCGGGAATGATGATTACATCGTCGGTTTCGGGTAATTCTGGCAGGACCTCGACCAGGGCAAAAGATGTCTGGCGCAAGGCATCGGCATTAAAGGGTGATTGGCGGACCAAGCGATGGGTGCCCTTCTCCCCTATTAGATTTCCATAAGCGTAGGGGCCAGTGACCGTGACAGTAACTGATTTATATCCGGCTTCTTCGCCTGGAGTTTGATCCACAACTTCGATATCCCAATCGCGGGATTGGCAAAATTTGAGATACATGCGAAGAAGCATGGCTGCCCAGTCCATAGCGTCTACACCTCCCTGGCCAGCATGGATAGACAAAATGGCGTTACTGGAATCGTATGGACCATTGAGAAAAGTCTTAATTTCTAATTGACCTAATTCTTTAGTAACTTTCTTTAAGTCGCGGTCTAGTTGGGGATCGTCACCCAACAAATCTGCTAAACCTGCTGCATCGGAGATATCTTTTTCCAATTTTTCAACCTGAAGTTGCTCTTGTTGGAGTGAGGATAAGCGCTTCATGACTGCCTGAGCTGCCTGTTGGTCCGACCAAAAATCCGGATTCGTTGATTTGGCTTCCAGTTCGCGGAGTTGCTGGGCACGCACGTTGGGATCTAGCTTGATTTTGATCTGATCAAGGCGGAGTCGTAAATCATTCAACTGATTTTTGAGATCGTCCATGAAGCTATTATAACGCCCCCTCATTCCCCCTCTTAAATTAAGAGGGGGACGCTAGGGGGAGTTATTTTCCAGAAGGCGTGGCTGTTGCACAAACCACAGCTTTGAGCTGGTCGACTTGGTCGGGGGGAAGGGTTTGGATGACTTCGACGAGTTTTTTTAAGCTGTCGTTGGTAATTTTGACCCCCAATACCACTGGGGAATTTTTGTCCGGATGAGTAATTAAGTTATCCAAGGCAACGCTTATGTTTTGGGCTAAAATTTTAGCGTCAATTGACTGAACCGTGGATTTAGCCTTACTTAATAAATCTTTGGGTTGAGGAATTTGAGGTAAACTACCGCGGCGCAAGTAAATAAACCCGCCGATAGAAGCCACGATCGCCGCAATAATTCCAAACTTAATCAGTGTCCCGAGCATTAGTTTAAGTATACTCCAGCCGGACAATCATGGCTCTCCCAGGTCGGGATAGACTTTTTGAATGGTTTCTAAAAGGTGCTTTCTGGCCTGTTCGAAGGGCATTTTAAAAGTCGCACCGGAAGCGGACTTGTGACCACCCCCGAATCCCGTAGCCATCGCTAATTTGCCTACATCGTGTTTATCAGGATTCCTAGTCCGGAAACTTAAAGTTACAATTCCCGGTTCAGCCTCTGTAAACCTGATGCCGATTTCCCAATCTTTAACTGACTTAAGCATGTTGGAGATTTCGGCTTTTTCGGTATGTTCTTTCCGGATGCTGTTTTCTTGAAGAACTGAATAAGGAACGGCGGCGATGGCAACGCGATTGAAAAAATAAGTTTCGATATGTGTCAAGCACAGGCCAATAAATTTGATCTGTTCCGGTTCATAATTATTCTCTAATTCAAAAATAATTTTTGGAAAGTCGGGGTTAATTTTTGCCAAGTGGGCGGCGGCTAAAAGAGTGTTGGCGTCAGTGTTTTGATACTTGAATCCCCCAGTATCTGAATATATTCCGACAAAAAGGCTGACTGCTGCTTCTGGAGAGATTTCGACTTTCCACTCTTGAAAAAGATCATAGATCATCTGACATACTGCCGGATAAGTTGAGTCCACCAGGTTGATGTTGGCAAATTCGGTATTGGTTGCGTGGTGATCGATGACAATCGTTCTTAGTGACTCTGGAAACTTGGTTTCAGCTAGCTTTGTAATTTGGCCCAGAGATGAACTATCTTGAATAATAAACAGATCAAATTCACTCAGGTTAGTTTGGGTCAAATTTTTGGCTATTATTTCATCGAATCCAGGTAAAACTGAAAATGAGGATGGTTTTTCTGAATCCCCTGCTATCACTGTGACTTTTTTATCCAATGATTTTAGGACGTGCATCATGGCCAGAACCCCGCCGATACTATCTCCATCAGGGCTGGGATGGCAATGAAGAAGAATACTGTTTGCTTTTTGGATTTCGGACCAAATTATTGGAGCGAGTTGTTTGACTTTATTGGACATTATTTTTGGGAATCAGGGTTAACGGCCGGGGACCGGATAATCCAGTCTCGATTGAGACAATTTCGTAATTGGGGAAGTGGGCTTGAACTTGGCCTCGAACCCTACTCCACCATGTTTTGTCTGTTATTCCGGCCTTTTTAAGAATTTGTTCTAGCGCTACTCCTTTATTGTTTATTGCGGCGGTAAACAATAACTGGATGGCTTCATGAACTTCTGGTGGACAATCGTCCGGACAATTGTACTTAATATCGGGAAATGGAGAGGGTTCCATGTGGGGGCAATTTTAATCGCTATCAAGGGATTTCCACAAGTACCAGCAGGCGACGGTGCGGAAAGGGCGCCAGGGATGGGCGATTTTTTCCATACGATGTTTTAAGGTTTTGTGCGATCTATTTAAGCGATAATGTTTGACAAATGCGTTTTGAATACCTACGTCGTCCAGAGGAAACACGTCGGGCGAGTGAAGATTGAACATGAGAAACATCTCAGCCGACCAGCGACCGATGCCTTTGACCCATGTGAGGTGGGTTACAATTTCTTCGTCAGACATGATTGACAAGTCGTCTAGCCGGACAGTTTTGTCCTGAATCTTTTGCGACAAGTCATGCAGACTGCGGGCTTTGGCCCAAGATGTTCCAATTCCACGCAATTTTTCCTGAGGGACATTGAGAACTAGTTGGGGGGTAAGTTTTCCCTGGGGGAACAGTTTTTCAAAGCGGGAGTAAATAGTGTGAGCGGCCTTGCTAGAAAGCTGCTGTTCGATAATTGAATAAACCAACGACTGGAAATGGTCACGGCTGGGGCGATAATTTAAAAGGCCATATTTATCGATAAGACTTGCTAAGACTGGATCGGATCTAAGATGAATGATGGCCTTTTTCAAATGCCGCATATATTTTGGCCAAGGCTTTCTTGGCCCGGTAGAGTCGACCCTCTAGGGCGCGGGGGGAGAGGTTTAACTTGAGGCCGATTTCGCGGGTAGACAGTTCTTGGTAGTATTTGAGGTGCAAAAGTCGCCTGTATTCGATGGGCAACAAATTTAGGCACTTGTTGACTTGGGATTTGAGTTCATCCAGAGTTAGTTTTTCTTCCGGTGAGAGACCAGGATCGATCAGAAGGTTGAATTGCTCGATTGACGGGACAAAAACCTTGGATTTGTAATGAACTTGGTCACGGTAATAATCTGCTAATTTGTTGAGGGCTATTTTACAAATCCAGGTAAAATATGTACTCTTTTTGTGAAAAGTGTGAAAAGATTTGAGTACAGAAATAAATGTGCCTTGAAGGACTTGTTGTGCCGCTTCTAAGTCTCCGCCAGTGCGTTTGAGGATGAACCTTATTACGGGCTTACTTAAAGTGCGGTATAATTGGGTCAGCGCAATTGCGCTTTTTTTGGGTATGGACATACGCAACATAGCTATTATCGCACACGTAGACCATGGAAAAACAACCCTGGTTGACGGGATGTTGAAGCAGACCCACACTTTCCGGGAAAACCAGGCGGAGATGTCCCAAACGACCATACTCGACAGTAACGAACTGGAACGAGAGAAGGGGATCACCATCTTAGCTAAAAATACGGCAGTGTATTATCGGGACGTCAAAATTAACATTATCGATACGCCGGGACACGCAGATTTTGGTGGAGAGGTAGAGCGAGTACTAAATATGGCTGATGCGGCTCTCTTGGTCGTGGACGCTTCCGAAGGTCCCCTACCCCAGACTAAGTTTGTTCTGGAGAAGGCATTTGCTGCCGGACTGAAAATAATCGTAGTAATTAATAAAATTGACCGGAAAGATGCCAGAACTGATGATGTGCTGACTGAAACCGAAGGGTTATTTTTGAGACTAGCAACTGACGAGGGTCATTTGGAATTTCCGGTGATTTATGCCGTAGGTCGGGAGGGTCGAGCAGGACTAACTCCAGACCATCTAGCCCCAGATTTGGGGCCGCTTTTTGAATTGATTCTTAAAGAAACTAAAAATGCGGTAGTTGACCTGGACAAGCCGGTGCAAATGCTGGTTTCTACATTGGATTTTGACCCGCATTTGGGGCGCTTGGGGATAGGGCGTGTCAAACGTGGGGTTTTAAAAGTGGGGCAAAGAGTAGTTTTGGTCGGACATGGGGCATTTAACGTCGAGAGATTGTATACGAGTAAGGGAATAGAACGAGTCGAAATAAACGAGGCTATGGCCGGAGACATTGTAGCAATTGCGGGGATAAAAGACATAGAGATAGGGTTGACAATTGCCGATCCGGGGATGCCAGAGGCGTTACCTATAATTACGGTCGAGGAGCCTACTCTAAAAATGACCATGGGTGCGAACACTTCCCCACTTGCAGGACGTGAGGGGAAATATCTCACCAGCAGGCAAATTGGGGAAAGATTGGAGAAAGAAATAGAGAAGAATTTGGGCATGAAATTTAAAGATCTGGGAGGTGGAGAATTTGAAGTAGCTGGACGGGGAGAGTTACATCTAGCCATACTTCTGGAGACGATGCGGCGAGAAGGATACGAAATGCAGGTGTCCCGGCCGCAGGTAATTATGAAGGACAACCTGGAACCGTACGACGAAGTTACCATCGAAATGCCCAACGAGTTTGTGGGGGTGGTGACGACCGAAATGGGAAAACGAAAAGGGCAAATGCGGGATATGACGGCCACAAAAATAACTTACTTGATCTCGCAGCGGAATATGATTGGAGCTAGAAATATTCTCTTAACCCAAACCAAAGGAACGATGGTAATGCATACTCAGTTTGCCGGTTACAAAGAGACGGGGCTGGTGGCTCAGGATTTGCGGCCGGGGGTATTGGTAACTCTGGATAGCGGTAAGGCCTTAGCGTACTCGCTGGAGAATGCTCAAGAGAGGGGTATTACTTTTGTCGATCCAGGAGAAGACGTATATGAAGGTATGATTGTGGGACTGGGAACCCGTGAAAATGATGTGGAATTGAACGTTTGTCGCGGTAAACACTTGACCAATACCCGGGCGGCTTCAGCGGACATCAAAACCGTACTCACACCGGCTCTCAAGATGTCCCTGGAGCAGGCACTGGATTTTATTGCTGACGACGAACTTCTGGAAATTACGCCAAAATCACTAAGACTGAGAAAGAAATATTTGACTAGACTTGAACGCGTGAGAAATTCTCGGAAACAGCGTGCCAATTGACAATGTTCCACCAAGCAGTGATGTATTCGGCGCGGCGATTTTGATACTTGAGGTAATAAGCATGTTCCCAAACATCCAAACCAAGAATAGGGGTATTACCGTGAATTAGTGGGCTATTTTGAAACGAATGGCGTTTGAGTGATAAAGTGCCATCCGGTTTTTTTATTAAGAATGCCCAACCGCTGCCGAATACTGACATAGCCTTGGCGGTAAATGCTTCTTTGAATTTGTCGATATTGCCAAAAGTGGAATTGATGGCCTCTAAAAGTTTGCCAAAGGGAGGGGGTGATTTGGGAGACATAATAGTCCAGAAAAAGCTATGGTTGGCATGGCCGCCGCCATGGTTGATGACCGCCTGACGTGAACCCTCTGGGACTTGATCCAAATTTTTAAGCAATTCTTCAACCGGAAGGTTGAGTAACTTGTCATTCCCGGCTAGGGCTTTATTGAGGTTGTCGACATAGGCGGCATGGTGCTTGCCATGGTGGATCTCCATAGTAGTCTTATCGATATACGGTTCCAGGGCGTCACTGGGATATGGTAGATCCGGTAGAATGAACACTTACTTATGATAACACCGTATACAATGCTCCGCGAGTGACACCTTGTTTTTGGATGAGTCTATGCTTTTGCAGATATTGTAGATCCCGATGTAAAGAAAGGGGGTTAACATTAATAAACCGGCGACGAAGAAAATCGAACGAACGCTCAGGGTGGTCTTTAATTATTCCTAACAATTCCCTCCTCCTGGGAAGTAATGTGCTTTCGGGGGTCTGAGGTGGGGGGTTTTTGATTTCTTCCAACACCGAGTTGGCCTGAGTAGTCATGGCCTCGAGCATATAGTCGAGGAACTCGGAGCAGTTATGGGATGGTTCTAGAGTACGGTAATACCAATCACGATGCTCGATAATGTATCGTTCCAGTGGAACCAGGCCACCTAGTCCATATCCCGTTTTGTGGAGCATGTATGCGGAAATTAACCTGCCAGTTCGACCGTTGCCATCGGCGAAGGGGTGAATCTTTTCAAATATAAATTGACCTGCGGCGGCGACTATGCAAGGATGAGCTTTTAGGGCATTGATGTAATCTACGAATTCGGACATTAATGCCGGAAGCAGTGTGTGCAATGGCGGGTGATGGATTTCTTCACCTGCCTGATTAAAAACTCCCCAAGGCTCGGTGCGAAATTGGCCAGCAAACCTTGAAATTCCAAGTAGTGCTTTTTTATGAAGATCTTTAATGATGTTGACAGAAAGTGGAGATAAATTGTGGCTGGTATATATCCAGGTGTAGGCAAGTTCTAGGTTTTTACCTTCCTTTCGAGGATACTGAATAGTAGATGGAATATTTTCGATCTGGGCAGACGAAACTGCGCTGTTGAGAATTGATTTTCGACGAATTATTTTGATCATTGCTTGGGGCAAGGGTAATTTTTCAAAAACTTTCCGAAGAATATCTATCTCGTCTAGAAATTTTTTAGTCTGCAATGAAATTGTCCATTTATAATCACTTAACTTCATAAATTACTTATATCAGAAATGATAATATACGACAAGAAACGATAATATACGAGAAGATATTAGGAATTGGAGAGGATGGTGGGGGGAGTGGTTTTGAAGTCGGTGTAGCGCCACCAGGCGGGAGTAAATTTAAGAAAGATGGTTTTATCGTCCATGTGTTTTTCTGACTCCGGATATTTAGACAGAATCAGCTTTTTGGCAAAAGACGCTTCCATTTTTTCGATGTGACCGTCTAGTTGCAAAGTAATCCAATCTTGCTCACTAAACCCCACTGCGACCGAGACCGCTGTATGACCTATGTCTAAGCCAGAAAGTTTGCGATTACCAAAATGAGTAGAGAAGATAAGGACGTCCGTATCGTAAACAAAGTGCATAGCGGAAGCGTGGGGCGAACCGTCTGCCAAAGTTGTTGCTAAAACACACATACGCTCTCTTGCTAGAAAGTCCGATACTTGGGGTGGCATGCTTTTGATATTACACTTTTTTAATTTTGTAAGTGTGAGAGGCGAGGTCAGGGGTGATTTCGATGCGGGAGCCTTCGGAAATTTCGCCAGATAATAGTTCCCTGGCGAGAAAATCGCCCAAATCCAGATCTACCAGGCGGCGCATGGGGCGGGCACCGTTTTCGGGTTCGTAGCCGGTTTTGGCTAAATACCGGCAAAGCTCATCGGTAATTATCAGCTCAATACCTTGTTGGTGTAAGCGGTCTTTGAGTTCTACTAGCATGAGGTGGGCGATCTTCACCAATTGATCCGGCTCGAGCGGGGAATAGACAACTACGCCGTCGAATCTATTAAGAAATTCCGGGGAGAAAGTGCCGATTTTTTGGACATAATCGATGACTGTTTTTTGCAACCGATCCCCGGTTATGCCTTGGGAAACTAACTGACGGATATATTCTGATCCGGCGTTTGAGGTGGCAATAACAAACAGATGTTGGCAAATGATTTTTCTATTGAATGCGTCGGTGATAAAGCCCTCGTCCAAAAGTGTGAGCAAAAGATTGTAAATTTGAGGTGGAGCTTTTTCGATTTCGTCTAGAAGAAGGAGGCTAGTGGGACGATTTTTGATAGCCGTAGTGAGAGCCCCGGGAAGGTTTTGCTGGACGGAGCCGATTAGACGGGATAAACCTTCGAACCCGGCGTACTCGGCCATGTCAAAACGTAAGATGTGGCTGGGACTTCCGTAATAGACCTGGGCTAGGGCCTTGGCAGTTTGGGTCTTGCCGACTCCAGTTGGGCCTAAAAATAGAAACGAGCCGATGGGCCGATTTTCATTTTTGGTGCCGAGACTTCTGGCCCGTAGGCTTTTGGCAATCAGTGACACGGCGGCGTCTTGGCCGACCAATTGAGAATGGAGAGTGGTTTCTAGATTGGCGAGAATTTTTTTGTCCTGGGGTGTAAGCCTCGTTAGGGAAATGCCAGTTTTTTGGGACAGAATGGCGTTGACATGATCGACAGTGATAGTTTTAACTTTGTGCGAGCCAGCGTATGTTACCAACTCATCTAAAATATCCAGGGCTTTTTCAGGAAATGGTGTGTCGGTTATAAATCGATCGCTACCGTCAATGATTTGGCGTAGGGCAGGTAGGGCGAAAATAATGTTTTTGGTCAATTCTGCTGAATTGGCAGCAGTAATCAATATATCTAAAGCTTCTTTGGGAGAGGGTTGAATAATTTCCATGGGTTCTAAGTATTTTTTCAGGCGCTGATTGGCAGATAAAAAGCGTTCGTAATCGGCAGAGGAAGAAATGGCAATGATTTTGAGGTCCCTTTTATCTAAATACTGTTCAAAAACATCGGTGAAATCTACGCCTTCCACTTGAGGGTTGGTTAGACGATGCAAGTCCTTGATAACTAAGATGATGTTTCCAGCCTCGCTGGCTTCGGCTAAGATTTGTCCCAGGCGGAATTTTTTGGTATTGATATCCAGAGTTTCGCTGAGTAAAAAATTGTAATCGAGCTCTAAGATGCGCCGATAAGATAATTTGGGGTTCAATAGACCCTCTTTGGCACGATAAGCAAACTTGAGAGCGACTGTGTGCTTGCCTACTCCGGGAAGGCCTACAAGAACCACACTATTGCCAGACAGAAGTGCGGATTCCATTCTGGAAATCAGGTCTTGCCGGCCGACTATTAGATGACTAGAGAAGGACTGAGGGGTAGCCAGATCGGTGGCGAAATTATCAAGCGTCGGAGTATAGCCAAACAACAGTTCCGTACCTACGCCCGGCTGGCCAAATCTGAGCGGGATTTTTTCATCTTTTGGCTGGAGATTGTCCCACCACTGGGCTGCGGCGAGTAAATCCTGCGAATTGCAGCCACGGGGATGCAGGAACTCGTCTTTTATAACCTGGTGGTCTAGCAAAAATTGAATAACTTCAGTAAACGTCTCTAGTTTTTCCGGCCAAGGAAGTGACGGTGCCGGAAGCTTAGCTAATTCTTTTGGGTCAAGGCTGGTGTGGGTAAGAATAAATTTGCCGGCAGGTGAGGAGAAAACAGTAGCCAAAACTCGGTCTGGATGGGCTTTGATTTTGTAAAGTAAGCCAGCTGTGACCAAATCCAGACGATTTTGATATTCTTTGAAGCTTGTGAGGCTAACCGGAGGAAAAATGAGCCAAAATATTAGCCCCACGGGGCCGCTAGCTAGAATCAAGAGTAAAACTGCAACACCTGTGAGAAACAAAAAAATTCTAACTACAGCTCCGATCCCCCTGGAAATAAGATTAAAACTGAGCTTTTCCAGCTCCCGGGAGAAGTTAAATCCGGTCGTGGGGGAAGTATCGATGAGGCGTTTCCAGGGTGAAAATAATGACTGGGGTAATTGGGGAAGGGAAAAGTAGTGAATGACCCTGAGTAAGGCATACCCCCATAGGCGCCAGTAGATTTTTAGGCCTTGGGAATAATGCCAGGAAATCAGAGACATACCTCATTTGATGATATCATGGAAACAGGCATGAACCGGCTGGATTACTGCGCTAGATCTGTAGCTGAAACGTTGACATTTTGGAATACATCCCAGATTGGGCTATCTGGGGGAGAAGCCGCCCAAAGGCTGGTTGAATACGGAGTAAATGAGATCGAGGAGAAGCAACTTGTTTTTTGGGATATTATTATTCGGCAGTTCAAATCGCCGCTGGTGTATTTATTAATACTGGCCGCCGGGTTGGACATAGTCTTACGACAAGCCAGGGACGGGCTGATTATCGGGGCGATAGTGCTTATTAATGCCAGCTTGGGATTTGTCCAGGAATTCCGATCGGAGCGGACATTAAGACTCCTTCGTAAATATTTAGTAGCCAAAAGTAGAGTAAGAAGAGACGGCCTGACAATTTTGATTGAATCAACTCAGATAGTTCCCGGGGACATTGTGGAACTAACCACCGGGAACATTATCCCAGCGGATATGAGAATTATCGAGTCCGAAGGGCTCACTGTGGACGAATCGGCGTTGTCCGGTGAATCGATGGCAGTGCTCAAAGACTCCCGGGCGATGACGCCTGCGCCTTCGCAAATTTTTGCGGCTCGATGTTTGGGATTTGCCGGAACTACGGTTGTCCGGGGACGGGGGGTAGGGGTTGTCGTAGGGACGGGAAATAGGACTTTGTGGGGAGAGATAGCCCGGGACACTACAGTCATCAGGAGAGAGAGCGGGTGGGAAAAGGATTTAAACAAATTTAGCGGGTTTATTTTGAAGCTCATTATGATCACTTTGGTGGGAGTGTTGGCAGCTAATATTTTTCTTAAAGGTAGGCAGGCAAACATTAGTGAGCTGTTGATCTTTTCGATCGCACTGGCCGTAAGCGTAATCCCGGAAGCGTTACCAGTAGTTATTACCTTCTCTCTATCCCGGGGAGCGGCGCGATTGGTCGGCCGACGGGTAGTAGTTAAGCGGTTATCGGCAATCGAGGATTTGGGAGCAATTGAGGTGTTGTGCACCGACAAAACAGGGACGTTGACAGAAAATAAATTGAAACTGGTAAGTGTTTGGGGGAAAGAAGAAGCCGTGGTGACTGAGGGGATAAAAGTCGCATTGCCTAGTATTTCGGCCCACTTGCCGCTGGATGCATTTGATACGGCACTTCTAGAAAAGATAGGCATTGATGGGCAAGAACAGATTAAAAATAAGTATGAGGTGATAAAGGAGATCCCCTTCGACCCCGAATTGAGAGTGACCAGTGTTTCTTTGCGAGGTCCTGCAGGCGTTGAAACTATAACCCGTGGAGCCGTGGAGGCCATATTAAGCCATAGCTTGGGACTTACACTTAGGGAAAAAAAGGAGATAGACAAGTGGTCTAGGAAGCAGGGGTCTTTGGGCCGACGGGTAATTGCTGTCGCTAATAATAGAAAACTTACTGGATTGCTTTCGTTTTCGGATCCAGTCAAATCGACCACCCGGACGGCCGTACACGAAGCGCAAAAAATGGGAGTGCGAATAATAATGCTCACCGGAGACAGTCCAGTTGTAGCGGGGGTAGTGGCAAAAGAGATTGGATTAATTAGTGATCAGTTGTCAGTTGTGGATGGGGATAGCTTTGAGCAAATGGACGCTGGAGAACAACACAAGCTCGTGGAAAAAAACTTGGTGTTTGCCAGGGTAACGCCTAGTCAAAAAAATAAAATTATTGACTTGCTGCAAGAAAAATATCGGGTGGGATTTTTAGGGGAAGGGATTAATGACGGGCCAGCTCTAAAAAGTGCTGATGTGGGTTTAGTAGTTGCTCACGGGGCGGATGTGGCTCGGGAGGCGGCGGATATAATCCTTTTGAAAAAGGACCTGAAAGTGATTGTGGATGGAATTGGTGAGGGAAGAATAATTTCCGGCAATATCAAGAAATATATTACGGCGACGTTGTCTTCTAATATGGGCAATTTTTATGCAGTAGCGGTGGCGTCATTACTAATTGATTTTTTACCCATGCTACCTATTCAGATACTGCTTCTGAACCTGCTATCTGATCTGCCGATGATTGCCATCGCCACTGACAATGTTGATCGGGAGGAGCTGGAGAGACCGCAGGTGTTTGGTTTGCGGCAGTTGGTGTGGTTGGCCATGATTTTGGGAATAGTGAGCACGGTATTTGATTTTATGTTTTTCGGATTGTTTTACCGGCAAGGGGCGGGAACATTGCAAACTGCCTGGTTTGTAGGCTCAGTATTGACCGAGCTGGTATTCGTGTTTTCGGTGCGAAACAAGAACTGGCTGTGGAAGGGAGTGCCGCCTTCAAAAATCCTAATGGGGCTGACTGGGCTGGCTGGGGTACTCACTTTGGCACTACCAGCGAGCCGGTGGGGGCAGGAAGTATTTAAATTTTTCCCCCTGGCGACATCTCATTTGGGACTGATTTTGATCGTGGTCGCGGCGTATCTAATTTCTACTGAGTTGGTCAAGAGGGTAGTTTACTCGAAAGCATGAAGATTGACGCCTGATTTCCAATCGATTTGGGAATATTTGTGCAAAATTTCTGCGATTGAGGTTTTTAAGCTGTCATATTGATCTTGCGTCCGGCCTTCGAATTTGACTGTAATATACGGGCCGTTTTGACTGGCCCGAATAATAACCATCTCCTCTACTGTATCCGCTCGGAAACCGTCTATGTCTGTATATTCGGCTTTGGGGAAAAGATTTTTGATATCCTGACTAATATTATCTTGAATAAGTTTGAATTTTATATCATCAGCTAGACCCAATTTTATTTCAGGACTAGAAATATATTTGGGAAGTTTACTTACTGCCTCCTGAAGTGTTTGGCTTGTTCTTTTGAGATAAGCGAGAAGTCTCAGGGTTGAATAGGCTCCATCGTCATGGCCGTAAAAATTGTCCATGAAGAAAAAGTGGCCAGAGAGTTCCCCGCCAAATGGTGCGCGTGTCTCTTTCACTTTCGCCTTAATGAAACTGTGACCCGTTAGCCACATGACTGGGTTTCCCCCGGAATTTTTTATGGCATCGGATGTAGCCTTGGAACACAGAGCGTTAAAGACTATCGAGCTTCCAGGCAAGTAGTGGAGAATATCTTGGGCAAACAGAGCGACTAATACGTCGTTCCAGATTAAGTTTCCTTGGGAATCTACGATACCGACCCGATCACCGTCAGAGTCATAAGAGAGGCCCAAATCTGCCTTTTCGGCTATCACTCGCTTGGCTAGTCGTTCTAAGACATCTTTTTCAGTCGGATCAGGCGTGCCGAGGGGAAAAGAACCGTCTAAATTAGTGTTTTGTTCAATTACGACGCATCCTGCTTCGCGCAAAATTTGGGGAAGAAATGCACCGGTAGTAGCGCAAGATGAGTCGATTACTACTTTGAGACCGCTGTCATGAAGGGGAACTCGTTTAAAAAGATCGTTTTTGTATGCGGGAAAGACATCGTCTTGCTTATAATTGCCCTTTTGTGGCCAGGCTTTGAAACTCTCAGCTTCGCAAATTTGTCTGACTTCTTGAATTTCTTGGGAAATTAGAGTGTCAGAAAAACCGACCGCCAATTTGAGGCCGTTATATTCTTTGGGATTGTGGGAGGCGGTGATAATTGCGCCTCCCTTTGAGAGATAGTTATATTGGGCAAAATACATAATTTGAGTCAAAGTTAGTCCAATATCGTAAACATTTATCCCTGAATCGATCAGTGCTTGGACAAATGCTTGCTTGTAGCTTTGTGAGCTCTGCCTGATGTCCATACCAACCACGCACTCACGAATCTGACGGCGGAACAAAAAGGTGGCATAAGCTTTGCCAAGGACAGTCATTATGTCTGGAGACAAATCCTTGTCTACTAGACCCCTGATGTCATACCCGCGAAAGATGTTTTTGTTTATCTGCATGCTATTGAAGTGGGGTTATTATACAATGAGTATAACTGCCCATGAAGAACAACCAGACTGAGCCGGAAGTGGTGTATTTTTCGCTGGAGTTTATGTTGGAAACAGACGTGCCTACGTACGCAGGGGGGTTGGGAGTATTGGCCGGGGACTTAATGCGCTCATGTGCAGATTTAGGAATCGGGGCAATTGGCATGTCTATCGTGTACTCGGGGGACACATTTAGCCAGACGATCAACGCCGACGGGACGCAGAGTTTTACCAAGCAGGACTGGCAGAAACTGGACCAACTGACTAAGCTGCCCCAGGTAGTGGAATTGACCATTGCCAACACAAAAGTACTGGTGGGATGCTGGAGATACGATATCGTGGGACTATCTGGATATGTGGTGCCGGTGTACTTATTGGACACCAACTTGACACAGAATCCACCGTGGGTGAGAGAGATAACTCGAAACTTGTACGAGGGGGGTGAAGCCAGGCTGGCCCAGGAGATAGTTTTAGGGATAGGGGGAGTGAAAATGCTTCGGACTCTGGGGATCGAGAGAGCGAAGACATATCATCTGAATGAAGGTCATTGCGGATTCGTGCCGCTAGCGCTTTTGCCTGAAAACAACTATCAGGACGAACTGGTGCGGCAAATGTGTGTCTTTACCACGCACACTCCGATTCCAGAGGGCCACGACCGATTTTCGTATGAGCTGGCTTATAAATTCGGCGGGAGTTACTTGCCGTGGCATATAAAAAAATTGGCCGGGGAAAATGAAATGTCCATGACGCATTTGGCCATGAACTTGAGCCGGAAAAACCTGGCCGTGTCACGAAAGCACCAGGTAGTGTCCGAGCAAGTCTTCCCGGGCTATAAATTTGGTTATGTGACAAACGGGGTACACCACAGAAGTTGGACCCATAATTATTTGCAGGATCTGTACAACCAGGTTATACCTGGGTGGCTGGAAAACCCCGAGACGTTGGCTGATGCTCCTGCACTCGTCCCGGACGATTTGTTGTGGAATGCCCATATCGAATGTAAGAAAAAGCTGATTACCTACGTCAACCGCCACTTAACCACGGCACTTTTGGTAGCTGGCGATTACTTGTTTGATGAGAATACGCTGACAATATCACTAGCCCGCCGGCCGGTGGCTTATAAACGACCGTTACTTTTGTATCATGACATAGAAAGATTTGTGAGAATCGGGGCGGGGAGAATCCAAGTTATTCAATGCGGTAAATCCCATCCGGATGATGACGTTTCCCAGGGGTTTGTAAGACAAATTGTAGATTTGTCCAAAAGATTTAAAGAGGTGTTGAAAATCGTGTTTTTGGAAAACTACTCGCCTAAGATTGCCAGGTTGCTCGTCAACGGGTCCGATGTATGGTTAAACACTCCCAAGCGGGGACTAGAGGCTTCAGGGACATCCGGAATGAAAGCGGCCATGAACGGGGTAATTAACCTGTCCATCCCGGACGGATGGTGGATTGAAGCTGTTGAAATTGACAGATTGGCGGGGTTTAGCATCGGGACGGCTGGGGAGACGAATGATGACTCGACTGACGCGGATATAGTTTATGAAAAGCTGGAGATGGAGATAATTCCTATGTATTATGAAAACCGGGGTGAGTGGATAGGAAGAATGAAACGGGCAATTGCCCTGGGTGCGTACTTTAACACCCACCGGGTAGTGAAAGAGTACCGGCAAAAGGTTTGGAGAAACGCCAACGCTTAGGTTATGATGGGGAGGAAATATGCATCCGGCGGTGGACGTACTACTTAAGGTGTTGAGTCAGGGCGGAGAGGGAGAGCCGGAAGCGGCGGAGGAACAGGCGGGGGTAGTGGGAGGACTGGCCCGGGTATATGAGCAGGCTAGAAGCGCCATGGAATATCGAGCCGAGCACTTGGTCCGCCGGGCGGCAGTGGAAAGAATACTCAAGCGGCAAATGCTGTTTAACCAGAATCCGGATTTTTTGGCCAGACAACTTCTAACCGAGTTGAGATGGGCCAGATATGTGACGCCGTCTGAAATTGAGCATGTGGAGAAAGGAGATGTCAGCCTGATAATCGGCAAGTACCTGACGGCTCTGGCTGAAGCTGGGGACAGGCTGCCCTACGACTGGGTGGTGGGGGTGTTGTCGGCAGAAATTGAGGAGAGGCTGAACTTGAACATTGACTACGGGCATTTTACCCATTTTGCATTCCAGGTAATAAAGCAGAAGTTGGAGGTGGTTGAGAATGAGAAGAACTGGGATTTGTTGGTATTTATCGCCACCGATAAAGCTTACGGACAATCAGATGACCAGCAAGTGGGATACCACATTGTCAAACTTTTAGACTCTGACTGGGGGAGGCTGGGAAGATCCGAGACACTTTTGGAAGCTCGAGAACTGTACGTTTATGGCATAAACCACCCTTTGACTGTTAAGTTAGCTAAATATGTCAGATCCCAATCGGCTCCCCTGATACTTCTGCGGGACGTATATTTTGCGGCTCCGGAAAAATTCAGAGAACTAATGGCTGATCGTGAGGCGTTTGAAAAGAGAGCGAAATCCGTCCTGTCTACCCAACTTTTGCATATGTCCGGTAGAGTTAACCGGGCGACAGCGAGAAGCGTGATATATGTATTTTTGACAAAAATGCTATTTGGAATGTTAGTGGAGGTGCCTATGGACTTGTTATTGGTGGGAGAAATCGCTACAACGCCCCTCCTCATCAACCTGCTGTTTCCACCCAGCTTGATGTGGCTGGTATCTATGGGGTCGTGGCTACCGGGAATAGTGGAGCAAAAGGCACTGGTGCACGAGACATGGAGAGTGGTGGGAGAATTTGAAACTCTGGGGGAGGAAAAATTGTGGTTGGGTGGACAATCCAGGCGGGCAAAGGGGCTTTTGTATGGGGTATTTTCGGCGATGTATATAGTAGTGTTTTTGGCGGTGTTTGCAGCTATTTTTTATCTGCTGCAGCTACTTAAGTTTTCTCTGGCTAGCCAGATAGTGTTTGTGTTCTTCTTGTCAATTGTAGCATTTTTTGCCTACCGGATACGGCAAACATCATTAATTTATAATTGGTCACCTAAAGAAGGGGGCGGCCAGTCACTGGGGGACATGATTGCCTTGCCGCTTCTAGCCGTGGGCAGCAAGTTAAGTCTGGGGATAAGTAAACTAAACTTTTTGGTGTTTATATTTGACTTTATTTTGGAAGCGCCGTTTAAAACTATACTGCGATTTCTCGATAGTTGGGTACAGTTTTTATCCGTCAAACGGGATGAGGTAGTGGGGAATTAGGCGTGAGCCAGGCGGGTGAGGTAACCCACAATCACAACGGCCAAGACCAGGGGGATAACAACTCTATAAAATGACTTGTGTCCGGCTTTGTGGTGAATTTCGGGGATGATATCCGAGGCGGAAATATAAATAAAAATCCCGGCAGTGAAAGCTAGAATATATGGCAAATAAGGAGTAAACAGATGGCCAACATAGAACCCCAGAACTGCTCCGGGGAGCGTTGTGAGGGACTGAAGAACGTTGACCGCGATAATAACTTTTTTGGCCCAACCTTGATGCAATAGGACACTGAAGTCGCCGATTTCTTGGGGTATTTCGTGGGCAGCTACGGCCAGAGTAGTTACTAACCCGACTGCCGGATTGACGACATATGCCAAGGCTATAACTATCCCGTCTAAAAAATTGTGGAGTGTGTCGCCCAGTATCAAAAGGATGGGCAAGGTCTCAGTATGATCCGAGTGAGAGTTTTGGGCGTTCGGGTGCTTGTAGACATAGGTCATGAGCAGCCGTTCCAGGACAAAATACAGGATGAAACCCCCAAGCATCCAGATTAATACCAATTGCGGGTCGGTGGCGATTTCCAAGGCTTCGGGTAAGATATCCAATAAGGCGGCGCCTAAAAACGCTCCGGCGGCAAATGACAATAAGGGGGTGGTTAACGCTTGGGTGATCTCCCGCTTCCACAATAAAACAAATCCTCCGATGAGAGAAAAGAGTCCACCGATTAAGCTATAAAAAATAAGTGTACCCATTTTGTGACAAAAGCTCTTTTTCAGGTGGGAGTAGGACTTGGGGTGGGAGAAGGAGTGGGTGTAGGTGTGGGAGTAGTGGTAGGAATGGCCGTGGGAGCAACAGTTGCCGAAGGTGTAGCTGGGGGAGTGGTTGTGGGGGGAATTGATGTTGGTTTGTTAAAAACCCCGGTGGCCTTCCCTGGAATAATATGGATAAGTCTGGCGATGATGCCGCTGGCACCCGGCTCGCCAACTGCTGCAATTCTTTGGCCTACCGCAAGGCTGGCTGAAGAGGTAGCCTGCGACTTGAACTTAATAATCGTGTCCGGGGTGAGAATTATGGTGTATTTGGAATTGGTTTTTTTCTGGTGAGCGAGAGTGATTGTATTGCCGTTTATTTCCTCGATTACGCCCATAACTGCCTTACGTTTGAGCTGGGCAGAGGAAGTGGCTTGTTTTACTTGAATTTTGTGAACTTTGAGATTACCGCTTTTGGTTGCCGGACGATTTGAGCTAATTTGGGTCAAAATTTCTTTGACTTTGGCCGGGCCAATTTTGAGTGGGAGTTTTTCTGAACTTATCATTCGCCCGGGGATTAGATTCGGTTTGGCGGCTAAAGCGGTAAAGGACACCGAGATAGTGGTTAAAAAAATGAAGGTGGTTATAGCTAAGAAATATTTCATTATTGATTTTGTGAATCGTAAACTACATCTATGCTTTGGCTAGATTCGTCACCATTATCGCCGAATGCCGTGACTGTAAGAGCGTTGCTGCCTTTCCCCAGAGTGATCGTGGTTTCAAACAAGCCGGAAGAGTCACTTTCAACCGAAGTCTGATCCGATTCAGTATAGACGAGGACGGTGGTATTGGGGAGAGTTTGGCCGCTGACAATTATTTCACCGTCTACTGCCTGTTCGCCACTGGTGGGACTGGTTAATTTCAAAAATAAAGCTTCGGGGGTAGGAGAAGGCGGGATGACTTGGGCTAATTGAGGCTGGGGGCTAGGTTTAGTGGGCCGCTTGATCCACATGATAGCGCCGGTCGCGATCAAAGCCACTAATACGACTCCCAAAACTACATAGGGAAGAGCGCTAAACTTGGAGGAAATGACAACTGGAGGCACTTCGGGAGGTGGAGGAGTTAGGGGGGCTTGGAGTGCGTCCATCAGAGTTAGTATTGTATCACATTAATTAGGGTAATGGCACTTCTTGAAGTGTCAGCTAAATAGGGTACCGCAAAAAAAGCTAGGTATCTTCTTTTCCCTATTATAAATCTTCCTCTGTTGGAAGTCGTACTCCATGGATAAAAAGAAAGTCTCTCGAACTCCCCAATAAACCCAGGATAAACCGTTCATAATCTGGGACGGTTAGTTCTCTTTTTCGCCTAGCGCCGCTGCCGCCAAAAACTGTTGCCTTTGTCATGGGAACTAAATGCAAGGGAGCATTTGTTTGCCTTATCTTTTCACCCAGATTTTCTCCAATTTGCCAGGGCAAAATAACCGCACAAAACCGATCGGGCGAGACGTAATGTTTGATGGCAAGAGTGCCGGTGGGATCTTTCTTGGTAAGTTCTATGTTTTTGGTGTGCATTGCAACTAATAAACTATTGGCAAAACGTGTTTCTAAAACTGCATCCGGTAAATCACTGATGTCACCCACTGTATAATCAGCTCTTTCTGCAATCACAGGAAATATCGACCACAATCCCTTATATAATCGCTCCTTGACATCCACTTTAGTTCTCTTCCAGTCAATAAGCCCCAATACGCCACGAGCTACCCTTATCACGCATCCCTCAATCCATTCTGAATCTCTGGACTTTGAAGTGAACATTTCTTCGCCCATATGAGCCTGATTTTTCGCTGACATTAGGCCACGACCTAATATACTATTCACAATATTTAATTGCCTGACCTCCACTTTCATAGGAGCTAATTATAAGTCTATAGGATATTTACGTCCATCTGAGATATTAAATTAGTTAGACTGGTGGCATTTTTTGTCCTCCTTCGCCTAGGCTTTGGACGGACTACGAAGTGTTAGCTAAATGGGGTACCGTGCAAAAAATTATTGTCTGGGAGAACATCTGGTTTCATTTAGGCTAGATTTTTTTAGGCTGTTTAGATCGAACCTTACGTGCTCTTCTATGGCGGTACCAAGCCCTCCACTCTCCCAAGAATCTTTGTCGGGGCAGTTCTCCTTTGTAACTTGTGTGTCTACCCCTTTCCAATAGTCGAATTGTCCATTTTCTATGTTTATCGGCACGTTATATCCATCGCTAAATATCATTTGGCGTTTATATAAATCGTAGATCGCAATTTCCCTTAGTGGTGGTCCCGTACCAGAATCGATAAATAAGAAGTTATTGTATAATTCTTGATACCAATCTGCTCCCTCATTTAAGATTTCATAATCCTCTAAGTTTTTTGAGTAAATACAATTGAATTTTTGGTTTATAGTTGATTTGTACCTAATCAAGAAGTTGCCTGTTTGGTTATCAACGATTACAAAGAACTTGTCGTTTTCGTGACATTCGTCTTTTGAGGGGGTCGCCGTCGGTGAATCATTAGAGCTCGATGGGTATATAGTCGGGCTGATTTGGTAATATTTGGATACTATTAAAGGTGGTGGTGTAATACTGGACTTAATTGATCCGGTGGAGACGAGCTTCTCGTATTGTATACCGAGATAAAAGCCAGCAAACGGCAAAATTATAAACAAGGCCATGGCTAAAGTTTTGGATAAGGGGGTAACTGTGGTGAGGAATGTGGGCAACTTAATTGAATGTGACTCTTGCGATTGAATCTCTTGATCCATTAATTATTTATACCACATGGTTCCCGATGATTATTGGTAACTAGATCATTGAGGCTGGAGAATACAAAGAACAATTGATGCTGTTTGTTCTTAAAACTACATTTTGCTTAACTGCTATATTACGCCTATGTATAGCCCTAATTTGGATAGTGGCATTTTTTGTATTTCTTTCCGCTGCCGCACCAGCAGGGGTCATTGCGGCCAAGTTTTTTGTGTTCGTTTTTAACAGAACCTTTTTGTAGATTAGAGAAGGCAGACATGAAGGCGGAAGTATCGGCTGGAGCGGCGCTGGGGAGGGCCATTTCCGGCTTGGTTTCGGTGGCTTGCCCCACTTCGCCAAAAGGCTTCGTTGGGGGTGCACTACCAACTTGGATTCTAAAGAGGCGCTTACCAAACTCGGTGTCGATTTGAGTTAGCAACCGCTCGAACATGGAAAAGGCTTCCGATTTGTATTCGACTAATGGATCGCGTTGGCCGTAACTACGAAGCCCAATACCTGAGCGCAGATCGTCTACGGCATCGAGGTGGTCAATCCACAAGGTGTCTATGGAGGACAGATAGGCAAATTTAACAATTTCTTTCCAAGCATCCTCACCAACCAAGGATTTATGACGGGTGATAGCATCGGAAATAATTTGACCTATCAAAGTGGATATGGCTTCGGCCGTGCCCAGACGAGAAAACTCCCCAGAAAGATTGTGCTTGGAGTCGTCATCGAACGGGACAATCTCGGCCAGAGCGTGGGAAATTGGCAAGACTTCGGATTCCACAATGCCACGGGGGGCGTACATGTTAACTACGTTATTTAGTTGACTAGTTAATTTGCTGATTAGTTCAGAGTCTGTTATTTCGTTGTTTAAGACGCGATGGCGGAGACCGTAGACAATCTCGCGTTGTTTGTTCATGACGTCGTCGTACTCGACCACGCTTTTCCTGGCGTCGAAGTTAAAGCCTTCGACTTTAACTTGGGCCTGTTCTATGGCACGACTTACCATACCGTGTTCGATGGGTTCATTTTCGGGGATTTTGAGAAAGCCCATGATTTTGGCTACCTGATCACCGCCAAAAATACGCATAATGTCGTCGTCTAGGGCCAGATAAAACCGGGACGCGCCAGGATCCCCCTGGCGACCGGAGCGGCCACGGAGTTGATTGTCGATCCGCCGGGATTCATGACGTTCAGTGCCGATAACGTATAGACCACCTAAAGACACCACTTCGTCGTGGGCCTTTTTCCAGGTAGCTAGCGCCTTTTCATATTGCTTATCGGTGAGTTTGTCTTGGCCCAAGACGAATTTGGGGTTGAGAGGCGGGGTGCCGCCTAAAATAATATCCACTCCTCTCCCTGCGATATTGGTCGCTATGGTCACGGCCCCGTGACGTCCAGCCTCGGAAATTATCTGGGCCTCTTTTTCGTGGTTTTTGGCATTGAGAAGTTGATGAGGAATGCCCTTGTGCTTGAGAAGCTCGGAGACGATTTCGTTTTTTTCAATAGAGGTAGTACCCACAAGAGTGGGCTGGCCACGCCGATGACAGGCGGCGATTTCATCGGCCAGAGCGCTGTACTTAGCCCGGGTAGTTTTGTAGACAATGTCCGCATTATCCTTGCGGACCATTGGCCGATGGGTGGGAATGACAATGACATCAAGGCTGTATATCTTTTTAAACTCTTCGGCTTCGGTGGCGGCAGTTCCTGTCATACCGGCGAGTTTGGTATACATACGGAAATAATTTTGAAAAGAGATAGTGGCTAAAGTCTTGGATTCCTGCTGGATAACCACTCCTTCTTTGGCTTCCACTGCTTGGTGTATCCCTTCTGACCAGCGGCGGCCGGGCATGAGCCTCCCTGTAAATTCGTCCACAATGATTACCTGGTTGTCCCGAACGATGTAGTCCTTGTCGCGCAAAAATAGAGTGCGAGCTTTGAGGGCATTTTCCAGATGGTGAATGGTATCGAAATCCTTTTCGTAAAGATTGTCTATCCCCAGCAATTTTTCCACTTTTTGGACACCATGCTCGTTGAGGTTTGCGGTTCGGTGTTTTTCGTCTATGACATAATCGGTATCGGAAGATAAGCGTTCCACGAGCTTGGCAAAATCGTAATATTTTTGGGTGGGTTCGGTATCCGGCGCGGATATGATCAAGGGAGTACGGGCTTCATCAATTAAAATCGAGTCTACTTCGTCCACTATGGCGAAATGGTGACCGCGTTGGGACATTTCCGACGTCGCTCCCACCATATTGTCGCGTAGGTAGTCGAAGCCGAACTCGTTGTTGGTGCCATAGGTGACATCTGCGCCGTAAGCCTCTTTGCGGGAAACCGGCCTCAAGTGGGCAAGCCTGTCGTCCCCGTGTGAGGTGTCCAAATACTCAGGGTCGTAAATAAACGATTTTTCGTGAACAATTACGCCCACGGACAAACCCAAGAGATGAAAGGTGGGGCCGTTCCAGCCGGCGTCGCGGCGAGCCAGATAATCATTGACGGTAACCAAATGGGTGCCTTTGCCGGATAGAGAGTTGAGATAGAGGGCGGGGATAGCAGATAAAGTCTTCCCCTCGCCTGTTTTTTGTTCAGCCACACGTCCTTCGTGGAAAGCCATGGCAGCTATTAACTGGACGTCGAAGTGGCGAAGACCGATAGCACGGTCCGAGGCTTCTCGGACGGCTGCAAGAGCCTCGGGTAAGAGATCGTCCAACGTGGCGCCATCGGCTAGACGATTTTTTAGATCCGCTGTTATAGCGGCAAAATCTTTAGGGGTTTTGAGTTTGGCAAGTTTAGTCTCAAAAGCGTTAATCTGACTGATTTTGGCCTGAAAACGATCGATTTCTTTTTGGTTGAGATCGAGAAAACGAGTGAGAAATTTAAACACGTTTCGATTATACCTGTTTACTGGCAAACTAGCAGGAGGTTGGTGAGACTGCGAATGGGGGTGACCGAAGTGAAGTATTTTTTCAGCTTTTCGGCTAATTCGAGAGCAGCGTGTTTTTGAGAGTCAGAATGAAAGAGATGATTAAGAATTACTAATTGACCTAATTGATCTAATTGACCTAAAAATTTATTAGAATACACGAATTTGGGAATTTGGTCACCCAAATACAAATCAACCAAAATATAGTCGAAGTGATCTTTGGTCTTGAATAAATAGTCATTGGCGTCTTTTATAACAAATTTCAGGTTGGGGATTTGGTCGAGGCCGAAATGTTTTTTACCGATGGCGATCATTATGGGATCGATTTCCACACCGATTATTTTGACGGGCTGAGGAATGAGGCGAGCCACAGTGCCAGTGGCTAAGCCTAAAATTAGCCAAGATTTTAGCTTTAAGTCGATGGTCTTTAGCTTTTGAAAAACTGGCTGCCAGACGTCTTTGATGATTCCCCCACTCTGGGTCCAGTAACCGGTAGAAACGTACTTATATCCCCAGCCTTGCATGACTTTGATCTTTCCAGAATATGGTGAGTCAAATTCTTCTAATATTTTAGGCCCAAACATATATTCTATGCCTTGGGGAGAATTTTGTCTTTGCCCATGTAGGGGCGGAGGACTTCGGGAACCGTGACAGAACCGTCGGGGTTTTGGTAGTTATCCAGAATGGTGACGATCATTCGCCCCATAGGAATTCCAGTGTCGTTGACAGAGTGAACATATTTTTTTTGACCGGTATTTACATACTGGATATTCATTCGCCTGGCTTGGTAATCCCAGGCGTCGGTGTTGGAGCCGAGTTCTATAAACTCGCCTTGAGTCGGAAGCCAGCCCTCAAGATCGTATTGTAAATAGGTAGCATTGTAGCCACAATCGCGAGAGCATTTGTTGATTACTCTGTAGGGAAGTTTTAGCTGCTGCATTAACCATTCATTAATTCCCCGTAAATATTCCATCATCTCCCGCGATCCTTCTTGTGTAGTCAGGGCATCTATTTCCAGCTTGTCGAACTGGTGGACACGTTTGACTCCCCTGACGTCTTTGCCCCAGGAGCCGACTTCTGAACGGAAACATTGGGTGTAAGCAAAGAATTTCTTTGGTAAGTCTTTTTCCTTGAGGGTTTTGTTCATGTAATAAGCAAAGAGCGGAGGCTCGGAGGACCCGACTAAAAAGAGCCGTTGTTGATTTTCCACATTGTGTGTTTCGATTTCGTAGACTTGATCACGGCCTTCTGGAAAATGGCTTGTCCCAAACAAGACTTCTTCTTTTACTAAAACCGGAACGATCATGGGCTCAAAACCTTCGGATATTAATTTATTTTTAAAAAGTTCAAACAAGGCAAATTGGAGTAAGGCCGCGTCTCCCTTTAGGTAAGCAAAACGGGAACCTGAGGTCAGGGCACTTTGCTCGATATCAATGATGTCCAACTTTTTACCGAGGTCGACGTGGTGCAAGCCGGTCTTTTTTGGCATGTGTTGGGCGCTATTTAATCCTTTACCTAATTTGGATTTGGGCAAATAACCCTCGCTTGGGAGCCAAACAGCCAGCTCGACGTGGTCCGGGTCACCGTTTCCTTCCGGCATATCCGGTGAGGACATATTTGGGATCCTCGCCAGTAAATCTCTTGCTTGCGTTTTGGCAATTTCCAAATTGTCTTCTAATTTTTTCAGTTTCTCTCTTTGAGCACGAAGTTTTTTGAGTTCTTCTGGAGTTGGCTTAGTGCCAGGTTGGAGATTGCGTAAAGCACGAATTTCCTCTACTTGTTTGAGCAGCTTGAGGTAGTGTTTGTCTGCTTCCAAAGCCTGGGCTACCGATATTTTGCCACCACGAAAATCAACGTTTTTTTGAACTAAGTCTGGTTGTTCACGAATAAGCCTGATGTCGATCATATAGCTTGCTTTGCTAAATCTGATTCTAAACCTTTTAGATGGCTGGTGTCATTAAGATAAATGATTTTGGCTGGGCTGTGAGTCTCCATTAGAGTAACGGCTGTGGGCTGCATAGCCAAATGCCATATTTTGTCCAAATCCAGTTTCAATAGATAGCAAAGTATTACCTGAATAATATTGGCGTGGGTAACGGCCGCGAAAGTGCCAGGCTGGTTAGCCAGGTTGTCAAACCAGTTGATAGTCCTGGTGGCAGTATCCGCAAAGGATTCGCCGCCGGGAAAAGTGGCAAGGCTCGGGTGAGTCTGCCACTTTTGATAAAGGTCCGGCCAGGTGGCCTGGATTTGGGCTTTGGATTTGCCTTCCCACTGGCCATGGTTGGTTTCGAAAAGGGCTGGTTCGTCCGTGGAACCGCCTAAGGCTGCTGCCGTTTGGCGGGTACGTTTGAGGGGACTCGTAAAAACTGCGTCGGGCTTTTCTGACTTGAAGCGGTTTTTAAGAGCTTGGGTTTGAAGACGACCGAGGGGAGAAAGGTCCGTGTCATATGACTGGCCCTGATAAATCCCGGCAGTGTTGGCTACCGACTCAGCGTGACGAATAAGATATATTTTGGCCATGAAAAAAACCGCTGGTGTTGCGGTTTCAGGTGCCACCTCAACTAATGCTCAATTTAAAGCTATTACGGGCTTTCCCGAACCGGTTTTTGACCCCGGTCAGCTTGACAGTTGGAAGCTGTCTTATACGCTTTGTGTGTTGATTATAGCGTATTTGGGGAGGTTTTGAAAGGGATTGTTGTCAAATGTAATATTTGAGACTTTGTCCAGAACTTCGTCTATTGAAATATGGTAAACGTCAGCAAAGATTTCAGCAGCTGCGGTGATGATTTTCTTGTCCCAACTAAAGCCTAATTTGGTTGCTATGTCCTTCACTTTCTCTTCCGATTCGGCTTCGATTTCCGAGTATGGCTCAAGTCCTGGCCAAGTATCTATGGTAATTTCTGCCCCTGCGTACTCCCAAGATTCTCTAAGTGTTTCCTGATATCTTTCGGGTTTATAGCCCATTTGTTCGAAGATTTGAAGAGTTTTGTCATAGTTACTTACTTCAACGTCCACTTCTTTTTGATCACTAAGTGACCCAGTCTGGGAAGCGTGGGTTTTGGCACTGAGACTGATTAAATTACCTTCGTCTCGGACCCGAATGTAATGGCACTTAAATTCCTGGTGAAACCTAGCGTCAAAAATCGCCCGGCGCATTTTACGCTCGGGAATAACTAATTTTGCACCAATACTCTTCAGTTTTTGACGGTATTTGTCTTTGTTTACCGGGTAAAACTTGGCTTCGAATTCAGTGTCCATGGGTGAGTGTATGATATACCCAACGTATTCCGGTTTGCAGTAGCAAACCGCGTCGGTTATATATCCGTCAACTCTCGTTTGATTGCAAACTCGAGTATGACGACTATACTATTAAATTGGTGAGAGTTACACTTAACACCGAACAGGCTAGAGGGCTGTCTAACTTTTTCTTTGATGTGGCGAAAGGACTGATCTTGGGAGGTATAGGACTGTCACTTGCTGTTCCATTGGCCGCACAGATATCTTTAGTCATTGTAAGTTCACTTGCTGCTTTGGTGTGTGTGCGTATGGCTCTTTACTTGCTACAAGACTTTAAATAAAAAAATGGATCAGGAAAGACTTATTACTGCTGCCTATTTATTCTTGATAATTGGGAGTATGATTACGCTAATTGGGGCATTAGTGGTTTATTTTTCTAAAAAGAAAAAATGAATATTCAAACCTTAAACAACGTATTATTCTTAATTGCCCTAGGGCTAACTTTGGCGTCGTTATATGTGGTTTTCTATTTGATACCCAAAAAAGACAGGCGGTTAAAAGAGAAGAAGCGACTATAGTCCAATGTTTGGGGCAATTGATTGCATGGCGGAGAGAGATATTTGGACAAAGTCTATTAGTTTGATGCCCAGTTTTTCTTCACACATGGCAATGTCTTCGCGTTTGGCGCCGGCGGCAAAGGATTTTTGGGGGAATTTTTTTAAGACGGATTGGACAGATAGGTCGGATAGGCGTTTTGAAGGGAGAACCAAGGCACAGGCAACGATGAGGCCAGTCAACTCGTCGCAGCAGAAAAGAGACCACTGCATTTGAGTTTGGGGTAACTTGCCCTGATGAAACCAACCATGGGATTCGATTCCCTCTAATAATTCAGGATCCGTTTCACCCAATTCACGGATCCAATTGGCCATTAATTTGGCATGGTTGCCTGGATCGTCTTTGGTAAATTCATAATCGCCGTCATGAAGTAGTCCGACAATACCCCACTTCTCCGCCGAGGCTTCGAAGTGCTGCCCTAGCGCTCGCATCACGGCTTCTACCGACAAACAGTGCCGGCGCAGGTTTTGATTCTGCATCTTACTTATGAGCAGCTCCCAAGCCTGGTCGCGAGTAATCATTTTTCGGGGCGCAATAGTGGGAATAGGACGGTTTCGCGGATGGGAAGATCGGCTAAAAATGAAAAAAGTCTTTCGGAAACACCAAAGCCGGTGACAGGAGGCATACCGTACTCCAGGGCGGTGACAAAATCAGTGTCATTCATTTGGGCTTCTTCATCTCCCGCTTCACGCATAGCCTGCTGACCAGCAAATCTTTCCGCTTGATCCACAGGATCATTAAGCTCGGAGTAACCGTTACCCATTTCGCTGCCGGCGATGATGACTTGGTAACGCTCGACAAAGCTGGGCCTGCTGGGAATGCGCTTGGCCAGAGGAGAGACTTCCACGGGATGGCCCACTAAAAAAGCTGGGCCGGTAATTGATTTGCGAACAGATTTCCAAAGTTGGTCCAATTCACGCGCTGGCAGAGATTTTTTACTCACATCCTGACCGGTTTTCTCCAAAATAGTTTGGGTGTAATCGATTTTTTTCCAGGGAACAGATAAGTCAACATTGTGGCCCTCAATTTCAAACTTCAACTTACCAAATGTTTTTTTGGCAACATATTTATACATTTCTTCAACTAATTGCATGGAGTTTTCATAGTTGGCATAAGACCAATAAAATTCCATTTGAGAATAATCCTGCAAATGTTCACGGCTAACACCCTCATTTCTGAACTGACGGCCGATTTCGAATGTTTTTTCAAAACCCGCGACCATCAGGCGTTTTTGCCAGAGTTCACCCATTGAGATGCGCAAATACAAGTCGATGTCTAAAGCGTTGTGATGAGTGATAAAGGGATTGGCATCGGCGCCTCCAACGGTGTTTTCTAATACTGGAGTTTCTACTTCCAGAAAACCCTTTTTGACCAAAAAGTCGCGCATGGATTGCCAGAAAACCGCTTTCTTGCGGAATAGATTCTTTAAGTCATTATTTAAGAGAAGATCTATGTACCGCTGACGATAGCGGGCTTCTTCGTCTTTCAGGCCGTACCAGTCGTCGGGCAAAGGGCGCAAGGATTTGGAGAGGAGTTCGAAGTGGGCTACGTCTACTGTAATCTCGCCGGCTTGGGTTTTGATCACACTCCCGGATACGCCCAAGAAATCACCGATGTCAAAGAGCCGCAAGATGTCAAATTTATCGCCCAGGGATTTTTTTTGAAAAAACAACTGAATCTGGCCGGAGGTATCTTTGAGGTCGGCAAAGACTACATGACCATGCTCGCGCCAGCGCAAGAGTCTGCCAACCACAAAAACCGTCTGGCCGTGGCTTTGACGGGCTTGGGAGATAGCTTGAGGGAGTTGGGAGGGTTTGGCGGGATACGGGTCGATACCTAAATCACGAATTTTTTTTAGTTTCTCAATCCTAGTCTCTCTTATTTCCACCAATCGGGAAGAGCTCATGTCCCCATTCTAGCTTATAGCTACGATCGTGTATAGGATTTTTCCAGCAGGAGCCACAACTTCTACCCGGTCGCCGACTTTTTTACCCATGAGGGCCTGGCCCAGGGGTGAGGAATGGGAAATTTTTTTCTGGGCGGGATCGGCTTCCCACTCACCTACAATGTGAAACACGGTTTGGCCCCCATTGACTTTGACGGTTACTTTGTGACCGAAATTAACTTGAGAATTTGAGCTAGGATGGCTGACTTGGGCACTTTTGATCAGATCTTCCAGTTCGGCGATGCGGCCATCCACAAAAGCCAGGTCTTCCCTGGCGCTTTGGTAATCGCTATTTTCCGACAAATCCCCCATAGACCTGGCCTGAGAAAGGCGGACCACTAAATTTGGCCGACGGTCGGAATTGAGCTCATCCAGCTCTGACTTGAGTTGGTCCAGTCCAATTTGGGTAATAAGCAAAGGCTGACTGTTCATGTGTTCGGGGAAAAAAATTGCCGCCAGCGGCGGTGTGGTTTGGGCAAGACCTGCAGGGTATTGTACAGGCAACTCCTTGGTTTGTCAATACAATAATGTCCCTTATTATTGGGTTGTTCTGTGACCCCGGAGGGATTTGAACCCTCGATTTTCTGGATGAGAACCAGATGTCCTGGACCACTAGACGACGGGGCCGATTGTGCCAATTTTAGCATTTGTGGTAGACTGGGGGATATGAATAAAAATCTAATGATTGGAGTAGGTGTGGTCGTAGTGTTGTTGCTGGGGGGATGGTATGTGATGGGCCGGAAGACGAACCAACCATCTCCTCAACCTACGGAACAAATTACTCCTACTCCTGCTCGTCAGAGTGGGTCTTTAAGGCAGTTGCTGGCGGGGGGAATAGCCCAGAAGTGTACTTTTAGTTCTGAAGCGACGCAGGGCACAGTATATATGAGCGGGGGGAAAATGCGGGGGGATATGAAAACCACTGCCGATGATAAAACAATTGTGTCCCACATGTTAGTGGACGGAACGACCACTTATATTTGGATGGACGATCAGACGGCTGGATATAAAATGAGCTGGGAGAATAGCACTCCCGCACCAACTGGAGAAGCTCGACCGGGTTTCGACCCAGATCGAGATGTGGATTACGACTGCGGAGTTTGGGTGACTGACGGTAGCCAATTTACGCTACCTACAAACGTCACGTTTTCGGATATGAGTAAAATTATCACCCCCTCGGGAATGGCGCCCAAGACTACTCCTGGATCCCAATCCCAATGTGATGCCTGTAACAACCTAACTGGAACAGCCAAGACGCAATGCTTGACGGCTTTGGGGTGTAACTAATCGGGATTACGCTGTGGCGGTGAGGAAGTGGGGGGCGGACTTGGGGAATTTGATTGATGGCGAGGGGTGAAGGGCGATTTTGAGAACATCGTCCAGGTGGGCGGCAAAGTGGAATTTGAGTTCCCGTTTGACGCTTACTGGGACGTCCTCCATGTCCTTGCGGTTGTCTTTGGGCAAAATGACTTGTTTGATCCCGGCCCGGTGAGCGGCGATGACTTTTTCTTTGACACCGCCGATTTCCAAAGCCCGGCCGCGCAAGGTAATTTCCCCGGTCATGGCCGTGTCCCTGCGAACCGGGATATGGGTGAGGGCGGAGACGATGGCTGTGGTTATGGCCAGACCGGCCGACGGACCGTCCTTGGGGACGGCACCCTCGGGGACGTGGATATGAATATCAATTTTTTTATAGAAATCCTCTTTTAATCCAAGCTTTTGCCAGCGACTCCGGACATAAGAATAGGCGGCCTGGGCCGATTCTTTCATGACGTCGCCCAGTTGGCCGGTAAGCTTGAGATCGCCTTTGCCGGGCATAAGAGCGACTTCGATAAATAGAACGTCGCCGCCAGCTTCCGTCCAGGCAAGACCGGTGGACATGCCAATTTCATCTTTTTTCTCCGCCAGTGTTTCCGGGATGCGTTGGGGACCTAAGTATTTTCTAACATCTGAGAGGCTAATTTGGGTAGGTGAAGTTTTTTTCTCGGCCAGATGACGAGCTACTTTGCGACAGATTTTGGCTAAATTGCGCTCCAGATCTCGGACGCCGGCCTCTCGGGTGTAGCGGCGGATAATCTCTTTGAGGGCTTCTGAGGTAATTTTCAGTTTAGGAGGTAGGCCGGTACTTTTGAGTTGTTTAGCCCATAAATAATCCAAGGCGATATGCACTTTTTCCTCCAGGGTGTAACCGGGAAAAGTGATGACTTCCAGCCGGTCGCGAAGGGCGGGGGGGATGGTGTCTAGCATGTTGGCAGTAGTTATAAACATGACTTGTGACAGGTCAAAGGGTACTTCGAGATAGTGATCTGAAAACTCTTTGTTTTGCTCCGGGTCGAGAGCCTCTAATAGAGCTGAAGACGGGTCTCCCCGATAGTCAGTACCGAGCTTATCAATTTCGTCAAGCATAAAGACCGGGTTTTTGGTGCCAGCGTTTTTGATGCCCTGGATGATCCGGCCGGGAAGTGAGCCCACGTAAGTGCGCCTGTGACCCCGAATTTCCGCCTCGTCACGAATGCCCCCCAGGGACATGCGGACGAATTTGCGCCCCAGAGCCCGGGCAATTGAGCGGCCAATGGAAGTTTTACCCACTCCTGGAGGTCCGGAGAAACACAGAATCGTGGGGACTGTGGAATTGGTGGAATCGCCGTTGTGGGTTTTGAGTTTCATGACTGCCAGGTGTTCCAAAATCCGTTCTTTGACTTTTTTGAGTCCGTAATGGTCCTCGTCTAACGTCTTGGCTGCGTTTTGAAGTGAAACCCGGCTAGTTGAGACAGTGGACCAGGGCATACCAATAAGCCAGTCCAGATATGAGCGGACGTAACTGCCCTCGGGGTTGTGAATACTCATCTGGGAGAGACGGGTGAGCTCCTTTTCGGCTTTTTTCCTGACATCTGCAGGCATCTTGGCTAGTTTAAGCTGTTTTTTAAGAAGAGATATATCATCTAAATCGTCGTCTCCTTCCCCGGCCCCCATTTTTTCCAGTTCCTCCTGGATAGTCTTTTTGCGCTCCCGTAATACTTGCTCGCGCATGTTTTTTTCGAATTTAGCGTGGGTTTTGGACTGGATTGATTTCTCCAGCTCCAAAATTTTGATCTCGTGCACTAATTGATCGAGGATTTTTTCCAGTCGTGTTTCCACACCCATTGTCTCCAGTAAGGCTTGCTTACCGGCGGTGGGCAGGTCCAGAGAGTTGGCAATTTGGTCGGCTAGCTCGGCTGCAGAAACCCCGGACATGAGGCGCATAAAAACCGGGAACTCTACCGACTTGCCCAAGTTAAAAGCGTTTTTGAACTCGGTGACCACTTGGCGGGCTAAAGCTTCCAACCTGTCCGATGGAGCCCATTGGTCGGAGATAATTTCTGCCGAGGCGGAGAAGTACGGCTCTGAGGTGACCAGAGGACCCAGACGAACACGGGATAAACCCTTAACCAGGGCCAAAAGTTCGTTGGAATAGGGGACGATTTGCTCGACGGAACAAAGAGTGCCAATTGTATATAGGTCTTCCGGTTGGGGGGTGGCGATGGGCTGTTTCTGAGCTACAAAAATTATTTGTTTATCGGCCCGGATGGCGGCTTCGATGCCGGCATTGCTTTTGGGCCGGCCGAAAGTCAGGTGGGCGTCGGTATGGGGAAAAACTACACCTTCACGAAGGGCGACCACCGGATAGACACGGGTGGGCTTGGGAGTTGAAGATAAAGTAAATGCCATGTGTATTTAGCACTCTAGCAAAGTGAGTGACAAGAGTCAAGATAGATGTTTACGAGGAAGATGGAGGCGGAAGACGATGCGGGCCGTGATGGCACCAATAATTGCTCCGCCGACGATATCGACTGGATAGTGGACGTTGCCTAAAATGCGGCTTATCGCTATTAAAAAACTTCCCACCAGCATTGTCACCCCGACTGGGCCATCATGCATGAAGGCGGAAACGCCAAAGGCGAAAGCTGCGGCGGTGTGACCCGATGGAAAACTGCCGGAAGCTGGATTGAACCCGGTGGGCATGAGACCATTTTGGAGAAATGGCCGGGGAGTGGGAAAAATTTCCTTGATGAAGCTAACTACCAGCCAGGCCGCAAAGGAGGAGAGAAGGGCGTGGACAAGCCCTTCACGGCGCTTGCGCCACCAGGCTATGGTCAAGCCGAGATACATCAAAATCAATAAATAGTTGCCGAAAGATAGGATTAGATTAAACTTGAAAATTGGGTCCATGGAGCTATTTGTGAATTATAACTCTGGTTCCGGGGTTATCAGCACTTGAGCGAACGGCGTATTTGCCGGCAGGAAGCGACGGCTGAGTCCAATAGAAGAGTTTTTCGGCAATATTTGTAGGAGCATTGACGCAACCATGACTCATGGGGCGCCCAAAATTAGAGTGCCAATAGGTACCATGAATACCAAAGTCGCCACGGAAAAACATGGCGTAGGGAACGTTGGGCAGATAATAATAAGTACCGTTGAGGCGGCTGCCGCCCTCCATTTTGGTAGATCTGACCTTGTACCAAATACGGTATTCCCCCACGGGAGTGGAGTTCCATAAGCCGCTGGAAATAAGGCTTTGGAAAGCGATTTGATCGCCCTCATGGGCCGTAAGTTGCTGCCGACCCAGGTCGATTTCTATCCACTTATTCTCACCATCGGAAATACCTAAGACGTTTATTTCGGACTGGGGTAAGGTTTGGGTAAGATAACTGGGTGGAGAGATGGGGCTGTTTTGCCAAAAGGCGACCGTCTGGGAAGGGTCTACCTGGCCTTCTTGAAGCAAAACTTGTGAGTCGGAAACGACTTTGCAGCCTGGAAGGTTTTGGGCTTTGCCGATGGCGGAAAAGGAGAAATACAAAAAGGCGAATGCGGCCAGACTGCCCAGACCTATGAGGGGCAGGGGGCGGAGCAGAGTCATGGGCTTGGTTATTTATTTATCTTTTGACAATTGTTTTTTGAGGGTCTCGTAGACTTCCTTTTTGGTTTCCTCGACAGACATGTCCCAAACTTTGGCCATGTAGGTAAAATCGGCTTCGACGAGAGCACCACCGCCCTGATGAAGTGGATGTTTGCCCATGTCGTCGGTGGGAACACCGCAGCCGCAGTTATAGCACATAAGCGCTTTGTTTCAATGTACAATGAATGAGATATGAACGCAAGGATCAAACAAATAGTTGATGAGGTGAAAGATATCAAGAGTTTTCGGCTGAAACCGGAGCAGAAGTTGAGTTATGTCGCCGGACAGTGGATGTACGTTCGCCTTTCGACAGATTTAAGGCATCACTTTACTATTTCGGCATCTCCAAGCGAAGAATTTTTGCAGTTTACGACCAAATTTCGGGCAGAGTCTCTATACAAACAGGCGCTGTGGAAGAAGAAAGAGGGTGATGAAGTGGAAGTAAACGGGCCGTTTGGGAGTTTTGTCTTGGACGAAAAAGACACCACTCCAAGATTGTTTATTGCCGGAGGGATAGGAATAACGCCGTTTAGATCGATGATTAAATACGCTACTGACCGGCAAATAAATCTGCCGATAACTTTGCTTTATTCCGGAAAGAATACTGGAGAAATGGCATTTATTTCAGAATTCAATGTTCAAAGTTCAATGTTCAGTGTTTGGGTTATTGAGACAGTGAAGGAGGGAAGGATAGATGCCAAAAAAATCCAGGATTTGGTCCCCGACTGGAGAGATAGGACGTGGTGGGTGTGCGGGCCACCCCCCATGGTCGAGGCGATGGTGGAATTGGCACAGAAAATGGGAGTCGATGCTAATAAACTTAGGTCAGAAGAATTTACTGGGTACTAGCGGGTGACGGAGATGACGGGGGCGACACCGTCGATGGCTTCGGCGTCGGGAGCGGAGACGGTGATGCGACCATTAGCTGCGCTTTGAACAACGTCGTAAGCAGTGGTTAAGGTGACATCCGCACAATCGGCTTCGAGAATCGGGTCACCGTTGTCGGTAGAGGGATCGACTGGAAGAGCGGCGATATACTCAGTGACCATGAGATCGCAAATATTGACCTCGCCGACGGCATTGCCGATAGTGGCCGGAGCGGCACTAGGAATACCAAGGGCGGAGATATTACCCCGGTGATCGGCTGCGTATTGGTGAATGGCGTTTAGTAAAGCGTTAACGTCGCTGCTTCTTTTAGTATTATTCGCCTGGGCGAATTGACGAGCGGGATTAATGGCGATTAAAACGATGGCCAGAAGGACTGCCAGGATGCCGATTACGACTAAGAGTTCAATTAATGTAAAACCGCGACGGAGAGCTATTTTCATGACTGTGTATATAGTAGACCCCCTATGAAATACTTGTCAAGGGGTAGTTTTGGCCAGAGTAATCACGATATCAAATTTGGCTTGTGGATCTTCTTTTATACCCAACCCCGGATAGAGAGGATTGAGAATGCCCAAAACCTGTTCGCGAGCAGTCGGCGGTACGGCAGAGGAGAATGTGACTTGGGCCTTTCCGGTAATTTGAGTGGGGGCGTTGCCGGTTGTTATTTGAGTGAACCCCAAAGGACGGAGCTGGGACTCGAGTGAAGACGCCTGGCCGGGGACACCGGAGCCGTTTATGATTTGTATTTTGTACTGGGAAAGATTTGGGGTAGGTAGAGTCGTGGGGACCAGGGTGGGCTGAAGAATTGCTGAAGTGGGGATAACCCGTGACGGGGAAGCTTGAGTGGGAGTAGAACGACGCTTGAGGGTAGTAATAATCATGGTTATAGAAAAGGCCACCAGGGCAATGGAGACGATAGCTATGGAGAAAGAATATTTTTTAAGAAATGCTTGTTCTTTGCCGTGAATAGATTGGGAATCATCGGGGCTGATAAAGCTGTTGGCCATGACTAAATCCAGTCTTTTTAGAACCAGATGGCAGGCTTGGGCATCGAAGTCGGACTTGACGCCAAGAGGTTCTAAGACAAAGCCCGGGACGACGGCTAAGATGTTGAACCCGGCGGATTCGAAACTGGCATGAATGGCCTCGTAAAAATCCCTATTTATTATGACTAATCTGAAACCTTTTTGAATTTTAAAGAGTTTGGAGCTGACGGAACTAAATGGAACTTTGTCCACAAATTTTTGCATCTCGTCACCCGTAGGCGGGATGGTGCCGGGATAAACTTTGTCAAAATAGACAGCCGGGGACAGAACTATAACCAAAGGGGAAGCGCCAACTTGGTTTTTTTGGACAAAGGCCAATAGTTCCCGTGAGAGTTCATCTGGATTCATTACCTCCAAATCTATAACAGCTGTGGGGGGGTAGGCGAAAGCGGCGGGAGTACCCGAGGTAGTGCACAGCTGCAAGCGAGTCCTGTCAATATTCACTACTGTGGGAGGGAGAGATTTGTTTTTCATGGATTGATTTCGTTCCAGGTAAGGATAGTCAACAGGCCAGCCGTATTTTGGACAGTAACCTGGACGGTGCGGGAGTACCCGGAAATAACTCCAGTTGATGTAATAACCTGGGTTCCCGACCCGGTGACACTTATTGTAGCGACTCCGACGCCTACTGGCAACGAGCTAGGTGGGATCTGAACGCGAATGAGGCGCAATAAGGCCTCTTCCGCTCCTGACTCGGCTATCTGGTAAGCCATGAGGCCCAATTCCTGGCCGGAGGAGGCTTGGGTATTAGCAATCATGACAGCCACTGCTCCGGTGGTGACAATAATGGCCACAGAAAAAAATACCAGCAATAAAACCAATGTTTGACCGGGTTTAAACTTCACGATGTTTACTTGTCCCGCAAGGAAACGGTCGATAAATAACTTTTGGTTTTGGCCACGCCGGTAATTTGAGAACTGCGGCTGGCTAGATCGAGGGTAATTTGGAGTGAGGGATGAGTGGTTGTGCCCAGGCGAGTAACAGTAAAGCCGGTAATTTGAGAATCGTAGCTGTTGAGATTCTGGCCGGCAAATTGCAAATTGCCTGAAACCACGGCATAAGTTCCGATGTCTAATCCTAGGGAGTTGGTAGTAAGGCCAGCGGTGCCTGGGGTGGAGATGGAACTGGCCCTGTGAATATCGTAGGCTAGGCGGGCCATGATATAGCGGCCATCCTGCTCCACGGCCGAGACGGATTGAGTTTCCAATTGGACATCTAAAACCGAGATTAATATCGAGCCCAAGATAACCAAAAAGCCGGCCATGAGACCCATATAAATTAATATTTCAACAATGGTGAAGGCCCGTTTCATGGCGAAAAATAAATAGTGATGTCTTCAAATACCGGCGTGGCCCCGGAACCGGTTGTGTTTAGAATGGCTTTGTAGCGGAAACACTGGCCGGGGTTTTCGTAACCGGAGCCATCGTCATCCAGAGGAATTGACCCGTCGGGGTTGGGATCGACATATATATAGGTAACGCCGGTGCAGCTGCCTGACACCGCATCTCCTACTGCGAATTGATAGGAAATAGTTGTGTCCGAAGGCAGGATGGCATTGGCTATATAACGGTTGAAAGCAGTAATTTGGGAATATCCAAGTGCTGCGGCATCGAAGATGGCTGATTCGAAAGTACCGGAAGTGGCATAGCCCCCTCCTGGTCCGCCTTCGATGATTTTGAGCTCAGCGCCGGAATCTCCAGTCACTATATATGAATATGCCTTGCCGTTTCTAGAATCCACTATCGAGGCTACACCATTAACTCCTGAATCAAGGCCATGCAGAGGATCTGAGCCCCGGCCGCCGCAATAAACTGGAGAGCTTTCGGTGCTTATGTTTATGACCTGATACTCTTCGGCGTCATGACCGACAATTATGGCTTTGTTTCCGGTAACTAAGGTTACTCCTTTGGGATCCATGCCGCTGGTGTCATATGTACCACCCGAGACAAGAGGTTGGGCACCATCTTTTGAAGTAACGTCGATAATGAAAAACTCGGGTTGGGTAACTGAAGCTGATGTGACTAGGTATGCCCGGGTTTGAGAGTCGTTGATATAAACATCCCGACCATCAGTGCCCGCGACATCGGCCCAGCCTACAACTGATGGTGAAGTTGGTGGGTCAATATTGATAATTTCCAACTCACGGCTGGAGTTTCCTGAGATGGTAACGTAGGCATAGCTACCAGAAACCATCATTTTTCCGGCCGTGCCTGACAATGCAACCGATCCAAGTTGGTTGCGTGAACCGGTGTGACTAGACAAATCGAGAGTGTAAAATGTACTGCCGGCGGTCATGTAACCGGTTGCCCCGTTGACGTAGACGCTATTGGCGTCGCTTGGACCGGATGAATCAAAATTTCCTGATTCAGAGTAAGGACTGGTAGAAAGATCAATAATGACGATCTCTTTTTGGTTGTTGTCCGTAGCCAAGTAGGCATAGTTGGTCTCGCCGAAAATATCATTGGTTTTCAGTTGGGGATTTTGGGCAAACGTCCCAACTATTGATGTCTGGGTGGGGTCTACTGGAATGTCGATGTTAACAAATGAAACTCCTGAGGCATTGGCTCCTGTCCCGGCAAAGGCCTGGCCTTCAATTGCGGTGATATCTGTGGGAACGCCGTTGCCGGAGAAATCTTTTGAGGCTACCGGGTTAGTGGGAGAGCACCAGTCGCCGCCGCCGCCGCCAGCTAGAGTTACCGCTCCCCCGCCATCGTTGGTAACTGTCGTGCCCACAGGCTCACCGGCTAAAAACTGCTCTTCGGTAGTTTCTGTATAAGCCAGGTTTTCTAATCTGGTGAAATACATGGTCGATAAGATCGACGAAGCTAGGGGAGTGCCCCAACTGACGGTGATATCTACTTTTTTGGTCGAGGGATCGGGAGTGCCACCGGATGCGACAATATCGTTGTTGGCATCCCGCTGGGCGTCGCTTATGACCATGACCCGAGTAAAGCCATTTATGAGCTGTGATCCCGAGGCCAATGTCCAACTATTGCCGGTGCCGTCTAAAACCGGATGATAAGGGCCGGTAACTGCCATATTAATCCAACCTTTTTCTCTTATTACTCGCAAGGCTTCGGCGGCTTCCCGGGCCAGTTCCGTAGCTTCGGACCGTTGGGCTAGCTGGGCCCGGCCTTCGCGGGAAGCCACTAATCCTGTTATTAAGGCCGGCAGAAGAACGGCGGTTAAACCGACGGCGGTAAGAACCTCTATTAGGGATTGCCCTTTAGTCAACTTGAGTGACCACCCCATGGGGGTTGAAATTGAGAGTGTGAATAAGTGAACCGTCCGCATGGCCTAAAACCAGAGCCCCTGGTGGGGCGTCCCCGCTTCCCGCTTGAAAGACGAGTGGATTGGGAACGGAAACGGCGGAAAATTGCAGGGTGCTTTCCAAATCCACTTGGGAGTTGGCAGGGTCCCCGGGCGTGTATGACGAGCCGGAAAACAAGTAGTAGGAGCCAGTCTCGAAATAGACGCCAAAATCCCCGCCCCCGTTTTCCCCAGTCATGGCCTTTAACTGCTGGTGGCGCAAATCAGCGACAACTTGAGTAAGAGTCACTTCCAAAGAAGAGCTGCGTTGAGGCCTTAAGAGATTAATGCTGGAAAAAACAAAAAGCGAGGCCAGAAGGCCCATGATGATAATCAACTCCATGAGCGTGAATCCCCTGCTTCTCTGCATATTTACCGGACTCCAACTTTACCAATAAGGCCATAAATTGGTCCGATGATGGCCAACATCATAGCACCGACGCTAATGCCAACGATGACCAACATGACTGGTTCCATGACGGCGGTTAAAGTTTTTAGGGCGTTGGTCACCTGATAGTCCAGGTAGATGGAAATATCCTGCATGGATTTGTCCAGGGTGCCACTTTTTTCCCCGGCTTCGACGAGCTTAATCAGAATTGAAGGGATTTTAACTTTGGAAGAGCGGAAGCCTTCGGACAAGCGTTTACCGGCGGCTACCATTTCCCGACTTTTGGAAATCAAAAGTACGGACTGTTTTTTAATTACTACGTCCTGGCAAAGTTCCAGGGCCGAGGTAATGGGCACGCCCGAACTTAACAGGAGATGCATGCCCCGGGAAAACCTGGCTAAATCTATCTGACGAACCAGGCCGGAAATTAGGGGCCAGGAGAAAAAGAAATTGATAAATAACGAGCGATTGGTCTTGTAGATCAGGAACATCAGGGCAACAATTGCCGCCGTTCCCCCGACCAGATACCAAGTCTGGTGAACAATAATATCGGAGGCCCAAACCATGATGCGGGTGGGAAGGGGTAATTCCATACGTAACCTCGAAAAGACTGAAGAAATTTTGGGGACGACAAAAATAAGAATTGAAAAAAGGACGAGGAAAAAAACGATCATGATCAGGCTGGGGTAAATCATGGCAAATTTGACCTTGTCCGAAAACTCAACTTCTTTTTGGACATGATCGCGCAGATCCTTGAGAGTGGTTTCCAGGGTGCCCGCCTCTTCGGCAGCCTTGACTAGGTTTACCGTCACTTTGTCGAAAGCCCGGGGAAAAAGGGCAAATGTGGTAGACAAACGCTTACCCTGTTGAAGATCCCTTCTTATGGTATCGAGAATCTTTCTTTGATGGCCTTTGGTATCCTCGGCTATCGAGTCGATGGCGTCCAGAATCGGAATTCCGGCCGTGAGCATGGTGCACAAATTGCTTAAGAAGCTTATCTTTTCCGAATCGGAGAGTGAGACAGAAGAGAGCGAACTCATGATTTTTGAAGGCTTAACTTAAAAATTCCGACTTAGTGACACGTAAAATTTCCTCGATGGTAGTTTCACCGCGGGCAACTTTTTCCAAGCCATCTTCCAGCATGGTTTTCATACCTTCGGCTACCGCGGCTTTGAGAATCACGTCTGAGTCGGATTTTTGGATGATGAGTTTTCTAATATTTTTATTGACTTCAAGAACTTCAAAAACACCGATGCGGCCGGAATAGCCGGATTGGTGGCAAAGTTTGCAACCTTGACCCTGGTAAATGGTAGTTTTGGCATTGGTGCCAAATGATTTTTTGACCACGTCGGCGGGAAAATTTTTGGTCATCTCGGCATAAGACACCTCGACCGGGATCTTGCACTGTTGGCAAACCTGGCGGACGAGGCGCTGGGCGACGATGACCGAAACCGTGGAAGCTACCAAATAAGGCTCTACCTTCATGTCCGAAAGGCGGGGGATGGCTGTCGCTGCGTCGTTGGTGTGAAGTGTGGAGAGGACCAAGTGGCCGGTAAGAGCGGCGTTGACAGCGATGGCGGCTGTCTCGCTATCTCTAATTTCGCCAACAAAAATGATGTTGGGGTCTTGGCGCAAGATCGAGCGAAGACCGTTGGCAAAAGTGAGATTGGTTTTGACGTTGACTTGGATTTGATTGGCGCCGGCGATTCTGTATTCCACCGGGTCTTCGACTGTGGTTATATTTTTCTCCCGGGTGTTTAAGATCTTGAGAATTGAATAGATCGAGGTAGTCTTGCCCGAACCAGTAGGGCCGGTGGATAGAACCATGCCGTAGGATTTGGTGTAGGCATTTGAGACTTTTTTGAGGTCTGCTTCGTTCATGCCTAAACTGGCGAAGGTGTATTCACGGGATCGGGAGGAGAGCAGTCGCAGAACGGCTTTTTCTCCATCCACTACGGGAACGATGGAAACGCGGATATCCAAGTTTTCTTCTTCCAGTTTGGCGCGCATTTTGCCATCCTGAGCTGACAAGTGCTCATCGGTACGCAAGCTGGAGAGAACTTTGATGCGGGTGGTGATGCGATCGTGGAGATACTTGGGAATGGATAGGACATCTGTCAGAATCCCGTCGATTCTTAGGCGGACTAGGCTTCTGTTTTCCTGGGGTTCGATGTGGATATCTGAGGCGCGTTGTTGGTAAGCCGTATCTATGAGGGCGTCGACAATTTTGGCTACCGGAGGGTCTTCCAGAGTGGTGGTGGTTCCCCAAACGTCTGCTTTCAAAAGGTCGTCAACCAATTTTTGCAAGTCTTTTTTGAAAGAGCGCAGAAGGTGGGTTATATCGGCGTCAGTGGCGTAGTAGATAGCAATTTTTGGCAGGCCGGTTTTCTTGCGCAAAATATCAAAAATTTCCGGTTGGGTAGGGTCTGAGGTAGCAACTTTTAAAGTGTCTTTCTCTCGGGCGAAAGCGACAACTTTGTGTTTTCTGGCTACTCTTTCGGGAATAAGGCCGGAAACTGATTCGGGGATGACCGTCTTCCCCAGGTCGACCATGGGAACTTTGAGGGCTCCGGATACCAGGGCCCCTAACTTATCGTCCGTGGCCAAGCCTTTTTCCAACAAAGCTTCATAAAGGTTGAGGCCGGAGTTAATGGCAAATTGCTCCGCTTCCGGAATAACCTTTGGGTCGACCAAGCCGGATTTTAAAAGCATGGCCTTGAATTGTTCGGGGGGCAGGGGCAGAAACATACCTACTTACTAATATACCAATTCTCAATATTCAATGTCCAATTTATTTGCCCACAGAGACGAGTTTGGCGACGAAGATGATTTGCTTGACCTGGCCTGTCGGTGTCTCGATACTGGTTTGGCCGGTCTTGGCGTAATCGTTGAGGTAGTCGGAAAGAGTGGAATTTAGATCCTTGATGCTGGTTTTAAGGTCGGCGATTTTTTGGATTAAGTCCGCGACTGGGGGCTGTTTTTGAATTTGCTGTTTGGTTTGAGTTTTCGTTTTTTGAGCCTCTTTGGCGGCGGCTTCGTGAGCCTTATACGTAGGATCGCTGTCGTACATGGACTGGAGCATGTCTTTGAGTTTGTCCAAGCTTTCTTTCTGGCGGTCGATTTGGGCCAAGTGATTATTTATGGTGCCGGATAAATCCAAAAACGAGTCGGAGTTGGGACTATCGGTCACTATTTCTCCTTCAACTATTTTGTCATCTTCATCCATACCGGATTAAGTTAGCGGAAGTGCAACCCAAGTGCAAGAAGGAAAAGGGCAGAAAACTCTAAAAATTGTTACAATAAGGCCAAAATATGAACATTGTGGAGCGTGGGGTGTGTTTGGACGATATCCGTAGACGACTCGAAACGGCCGGCGTTGATTGTCGAGTCGTCGGAAGCTTGGCTGTTGCAGCCTACCTTGGTGATGGGTACAAAGTCAAAATTAGGGATGTGGATATTCTGGCCCTAACGAACAACTTGGGGCTTATCTGTGAACTTCAGTCAAGATTTGACGATGAGTATATGGGCTCAAAGGGTAAAAAAATTCGCGTAGATCTCGGTGCCGTTATCAAGTCAGATGGAGAAATTCATAGAATCGACCGGGTAAAAATCCTGCCGCAGCTATTGGCAAATATTGGCCGGGACGATTCTGGTTACTTTCTTTACTGCAATCACCTAACGCTGCCAATTAAAGATGAGATTATGAAGCCTGTTAATCAATGTTTTGGAGAAGAAAAGTTCATAACCGTACCCCCAGAGACATTGTTACACCTTTATTTTACCAGAGGCGGTTCATTAAAGCCTAAGGATTTAAAAAAGATAAAAGATCTGGCTCGATATACCAAACGACATCCTACACCGGGCCTGGTTCATGAAGACTATGAAATTTTCCATGAATTCGCCAAAAAAATGAGGCGTGATTACCCTTTACAAAATTTATTTTTCAGAATTTTGACGTTGATTGACCACATCTCTCAAGGAGCGATAAGTACGAATTATAATGTCGCAAGAGTAGTGAGAAGTGTGGGGAGGTAATTTCTATCTTTAGAATCTGGTTTCATTTCTTGGCAAATATTATGGCGTTGGGGAGGTCGCGGCCGGGGCCGACCACATAGCGGCCGCTATTGTACAAAGCTGCCGAGCCGCCGGTATCCAGATTTAAGGCTCCGGTGGCCCCAAGAGATTTGAAAACATGGGCAAACTGCTGCATGTTTACTCCATAGGCTACTACAACCATAATATTATTGGGGTTTCTGGTACCGATACCGACTTTAGTGTTGACAGTCTTTTGTTTGTCCGACAGGCCGGATTGATTGTCATCGATTTGGACGTTGCCGCCGTCTACCAGGCCGGGATAGTTGATAATGGCGGAGTCAGGAGAACCCGGGTACTGGGTGGAGTTTTGGCGATACTGGATACCGCTCCCATCCGCGAAAATAAGCGCGCGGCCGCCCCAGCCTAAATTTCCTCCATTGATCCACTTGTGTAACCGGGAATTGAAAACCGGGAAGTCGAAGGAATTGGATTTGGAGGCGCATTCCGGATAAGTGGCGGGGCAAAAATAAGTGCCGTTGACTCCGGCGTACCCTGAGTTTCTGGAGACAAAGTTCACAAGCGACAGTACGGCGCAATTGGTGGGGCAATTGTCATCGTTTGCAATATCAGTGATCATTTTGGAAGTAGTCATGTCGATAGATAAAACGGTGGCTTTGAAACTGCCGATGGACGTCGATACAGTCACTGTTGAAAGGCCGGTTCCGGGAGGACCTATGAGGGCTGGAACCGGAATAGCGGTTGGCTTGGGAGTGACTATGGGCTTGGGAGTTGGGACAGATGTGGGGATAGGAGTAGGTGTCGTGGTTGGAGTAGGAGATAAAACGATTGTAGGAGCTGGCGATGGAGAGACTTGCGAAAGCTTTGAAATTTGAGTGGCGGATTTGGCAGCGGTGAACAGGCCGGACAAGAGGATGATAATGGCGGCAAAGACTTTAGCTAAAATCATGAAGAAAATTGCCGAGCAACACCCCACTTATGGCTACTGCACCGCCTAAAAGTAACATGCGGACCCCCTGGCGGAGTGGAGGAATTTTAGCTAAATAAGCATTGAATGTCCCTAACAAAAACAAAGCGGTGATAGAAAGGATTATCGACATCCAAAGGGCCTGGAACGGTGGAAAAAAAACATAGGGCGCGAGAGGGATGAGACCGGACAGTAAATAGGAAAAGAACATGATTACTGCCCCGGATATGGATTGGCGGGAAGGAACGTCTTGATGGTGGGCGAGCTGGCGGACGGACATTTCTGACAAAAAGCTGCCGATGCCCATGGAAAGCGCCTCGGTGATAATTAAAAGCAGGCCGGTGATAATAATAGCTTGGCTATTGACCTGGGCGCTGGCTACACCGGACAATAGACCGACTGTGGAGGCCAAACTGTCTTCCACACCGAAAGTGAAGTTGCGGATGGAGGAGGTGTTCATGTTTAATTAGTGTATCATTTTCTAATGCCTGTCTGGAATGTGGACCTGGTTATTACCCAAGCAGTGCAGGCCTGGGTGCCGGTGGGAGTGGATACGGCGTTATCGGTATTTAGCCTTTTGGGTAGCTTTGAAATAATAACTCTGGTTTTGGCGATTTGGGTGGGAAAGAGAGAAGGCTTACGAAAAGTTATTTTGGTTGTGGCGATTTTTGCCCTGGGGATGGGAGTAGAAATAGCCGGAAAAATGTTTATTCCCCATCCGGGGCCGACGAGAGAGTTCCACCGATACCGTCTGCCGTTTGTTTTCCCCAGTTCGGAATTTTCTACCGGAAATTCTTTCCCGTCTGGACACAGTTTCAGAACCGTGTTTTTAACCGTGATTGCCCTAGGCTACGTGGGAAAAAATCAGAGATTAAAATTGGCATGGATAGCATTTGCGGCAATCATGCTAGTCTCGCGGGTTTCCTTGGGCGAGCACTGGGCTAGTGATGTGGTGGGGGGAAGTTTATTGGGATGGGGAATGGCAAGAATTGCTTAGCCGAAGGTGAAGGCGTAAAGCTCAAGGTTTGAATCTAGAAACTCCAGTCTAAGTGTATGTTTGCCGGGTTGGGAAAGCTTGATTAATTCATAAAGTTTGTCTGAGTCGACGATGATTGAAGATTGGAATTGTTCGTCGAGATAGACTTTGACTTGGCCCGGGGAAGTTTTGGCGGGGCGCATGACCAGAAAGACATCTTTGGCTTCGAAATCAAGAGTCAGTGTGGCACTAGTTTTCGGGTTGGCGTACTGGGGTGAATAATTCCACTGACCGGAAGTGGTGAAGTAACCGGGAACCCGGCGGGCACTCCCTAAGTAAAGTTCGGGGGTGCGGGCAGTAATTTGATAAGTAGGATTGGAAACGGGCATGTCTAGCGAGAGTAGTTGCTGGATAGCTTTTTCGGTAGTGTCGTACTCCCCTTCTCCAAAATGGGCATAACGAATATGGCCGGTTTTGTCGATTAAATACTTAGCCGGCCAGTAACGGTTGGAGTAAGCCCGCCAGGTGGCATAATCGTTGTCCTGCATGACTGGGTATTTGAGGCCGAAGTCGGAAACGGCTTTTTGGACATTAATAGGATTTTTTTCAAACTCAAACTCTGGTGTATGAACGCCGATGATAACCAATCCTTTTTCACTATACTTTTCATGCCACGACTTTAAATAGGGTAAAGTTCGTATGCAATTGATGCAGGTATAGGTCCAAAAATCCACCAAAACAACTTTGCCCCGCAAATCCTGGATGCTCACCGCCTGCCTGCCGGCAGGCAGGTTAAACCATTCCCCGCCCGGAATTAATTCGGGGGCTGGGCTGTAGTCGGATAACTGTGAATCGGTGAATTCGTTCATCGGTCGGCCGATTTTATCCGTGGGCATGGGAGTGGTGCGTAGTTGGTCGAGCTGCCGTTTGACGCCTGGATTGTCCTCTAACTGGGTAAGACCGGCCCCATACTTCGGAAACACTTGCAAAACATAGGTTTGAAACTTCCGGTCGAGGTTGAAATAAATGGCAATTGCAGTCAGAATCATTAACACCCCGAAAGTTTTTTGGATGAAGCTTGAATACGGCTGGAGACGACCCAAAACTGAACGGCCGGTGTAAATGACTATAAACATAGGAATGGCGGTGCCCAAAGAAAATGCCAGGGTAATAGCAAAAGCCGCCAGATTGACAGAACCGGTAAGGGCCAGGGAAATAACGGAGGCGAGAATGGGGCCAACACAGGGAGTCCACAAGAGGCCGAGACCGAGTCCAAGTATCAGACCCCCGGAGAATCCTTGGCCGCTTTTCGGGGAAAACTGCGATATCTTGGAAAATAATCTCTCGGTTAAGGCTTGAAGCCTGGGCAAAATTAGAGACAATCCAAGGGTGAACACGACAACAACGGAGACCAGGCGGAGGGAGTCAGCAGAGATGCCGGTGGCTTTGACAATAGTAGTCAAAAAGAGAGTGAAGATAGTGAAACTTAAAACAAAACCGGTGACGATGCCAAAAGGCCGACGCCGGCCTTCACCTACCGATCCAGCTAGAACTATCGGGAGAACGGGGAGGATGCAAGGGGATAGAATGGTGACGACGCCGGCTAAGAAGGCAAAAACAATCAGTAAAAGCATTGTTTACCGGTTAATTAGTTAATTGGTTAATTAGTTCATTGAGGCCGCCGCCGTTCCATTTGGCCAGTTCGTTGCCGTTTGTATCTACCTGAACAAACGTATGCTGATAAGTGATGCCATACTTGGCCTTGAGAGTTGTTTCCCGATCGTAATCTGTCCTGAAAATAACGACGTCGGTAGGGATTTGAGCTGCGTTTACGGTGAAGTCCTCGTTGGCGACGCTGCAAGTGGGGCACCAGGTGGCGTAAAAATAGAGCACCCTGCGTTTGTTGATCGCGGCTGCGAAAGCTGCGGGGGTGTAGTCAACATAATTGGACTGGGTGGTATCTTGTAATTGAGAAGGGGGGTTTGGTTTTTGGGTAAAAAGATATCCAGCTGCGGCTGTGGGAATCAAAATTAGGAAGGCGAGGATGACGGCTTTGGCTGACATGTGACTATAATAGTAACATGCGAAAGAAGCTGGCGGTCGCGGTCTTGGTGTTGGGGCCGATTGTTCTAATGGGCGCTTACTTTGAGTGGGGATATAGTCAGAATAAAAAAGTTTCATTCGAGGGAGAGGTGCGGCAATACCGGTTGCATCGGCCGATAGGATATTTTGGCAAAGATAACTTACCACTAGTAGTTGCTTTGCACGGGTATGGAGATAGTCCAAGATTTATGGAGATGTATTCAGGATGGTCGGCTCTGGCGGACCGGGAAAAGTTTATCGTCGCTTATCCATACGGGTCCAATGCCTGGTGGGATAAGAATTTGTCGTGGAACGGGGGATCGTGCTGTGGAGTAGCTTTAGTGGCCCAAAAAAACGATGTGGGATTTGTCAACCAAGTTATACAAGACGTAATCTCAAAATATCGAGTTGACGTAAATAAGATTTACCTGACCGGCTTTTCCAATGGTTCGCTTCTGGCTTACCGCTTTGTGACCGAGGGAGATAGCCCGGTCCGAGCTTTGGGGATAGTAGCTGGGTCGACCGGGGGAAGAAGCCTAGGGCAGGGGGAATATTTCCGGATAAACCCTCCTTCCGACTTGGTGAGTTTGGTCATGATTCATGGGCTACAGGATAGGGTCGTCCCCTACTCCGGAGGCCCGAACGAATATCTAAATGTAAAGGGGTTGGTGAGATTTGACGCTTTTACCGGCGGGGTTGGTCTTTGGCGAAACTCAGACGGATGCAGCACACAAGAAACAACCAAAACCGCGGAAGTAGAAATTGTGGAGTGGAAAAATTGCAGTGATGGCGCACAAGTAACGGCTTATACCGCTACCCGGCTGGGGCATACCTGGCCGGGGGGACTTATGGAGTGGCTAATGACGGGGAGAATGGGAGAATTTTCCGCCACGAAGACCATTTGGGAGTTTTTCCAAAAGATTTAGGCTTACCTAACAATGGCAGCGATGATAATGAAAACCGCTACGACCAGCACACCTCCAACAAGGACCAGGTCATTGAACATGACCGTTTGTTTGCCGGATTGAGACGGGGCAGCTGATACGGATCTAGTTACTTTCTTGGCCGTAGTAATCACCTCCAAACTGGAATGTATCCACTATGACTGAGCCGAGGTAGGCTTGTCAATGGTAAAATTAGATTCATTGGGGGATCTGCTAACGGTAGGCATACAGACTCTGAATCTGTCAATCTAGGTTCGAATCCTAGTCCCCCAGCACATTGGTACGATAC
>MEXN01000004.1 GCA_001773695.1 Candidatus Amesbacteria bacterium RIFCSPLOWO2_01_FULL_48_25
CTGACGCGCTTTCCGCGGAGGCGCCCTACGTTCCTCAGGGTAAAGGCGCGGAAAGCGCTACCTCCCGACCTCCTTCCAATTCTTACTGGCTGGCCGTTTACAAAAAATGTCGAACTTCATTTGATTAGCTCCGGCGCGGCGCCCCCACCCGCCGCGCCTCCGAAACTGTCGGCTCGAACAGTCCGCCATAGGCGGACTAAAAGAAAAAACGCAAAAATTTTTAAATCATTCGACTGGGCTAAATGTTTCAAAAAAAGCCTTAATTGCAGCCTCATTATTCAGGCACTCCTCTTTAGGAAACCTCCAATAATATATGTCTGAATAAGAAAGTATAAAAACTTTATTATTGAAGGGAAGGTAAATTGTCACAATTCTATATTTTCTAGGCACACTGCTTTCATAAACGGCATTGTTATCTGCGGTAACTCTTTTACCTATAATTCCGTTTATGGACACACTTTCCTGTACCTTACCTTGATAATTGTAAGTTGGATCATTAACACCTAGCCACTGTTCGAGTGGCAAACCTGAAGGATTATCTCTTTTTTCTACATTAAAAGAATCCAGACAAAACTCATCAAGACCGTGTGCCCTATTGAATGTTAGTTTTCTATCATTATCGCTTCGGTTAAGTAACGGTGCTTTAAATAATTTGTCATCGTATCGAATAGACCACCCATCTGTTTTATTTTCAAATAACTTCCAACTTTTTTGCTCAGTCGAAATTTTGGTAACCGGTGTGGGTAAAAATTGGTTAATTGTTTGTCCAATTGAAGACCATAAAATATAGATCGCTATAAACAGCAAAATGTATCCACCAAAGAAAGCTATTTGTTTTTTCATTGGCCACGTACTTTTTACTCTAACAACCTGACTATTGGCTGCTAAATCATGAAGCCCTCTCTTTTGTTTCGAAAAGATTATTACAAGGCTGTTTACGAAGTAGAATAGGCCCCCGAAAATAGGAATTATTAAAATACCCACTTTTGTAAGCTCTCTTACAATTCCGCGCCAGTACGATATTTTTTCATCCGTATGATATTTAACAACTTTAAGACCATAGGCATCTTTACCAATTGTTGTTCCCTTTTTAGAAGTGAAGTAAACGTAATATATAATATATGAAGCTAGAACAATTATTGTATAAACCGGATTTGTTTCTATACTTCCTTTTGAAATACGTATTCCAGTTATTAGATACCAAATAGAAACTATTACTACGGCTGGTATACCAAAAATCATTCCATCTATTATGCTTGCCCAGAATCTTGCCCATGCGCCACCAGGTTTTATCTCAAAGTTGTTGTTGGGTTTTGACTCCAAGGGCATAGGTGGGTGAGCTACATCATGATTTGAAGAGTGGTTTGAGATTGTGCCTGAGATTGGTTGGTGGTAAAATTAGATTGTAAATTTTCCGCCATATTTAGTTCAGTATAGCATAGGTGTATTATTTTTTGATCTGCTTACATGTTAGATTGTCGTATTCAATTTGGTTCAATTGTAGTTTGCTCGGCTCCGCCGAGCAAAAATCGCGCGCGCAAAAAATAGCGGAGGCGCGGCGGGTGGGGGCGCCGCGCCGGAGCTAATCAAATGAAGTTCGACATTTTTTGTAAACGGCCAGCCAGTCGCCTCTTATTATAACTTCCTGCTGCTTACGCAGGACGGAAAACACCGGATTCTCGGCTATTTTCCAGACTTTCTTATCCTTAACGTAAATCCGTTCAAAGAACAGCCTAAGATAATGTTTTTTGAGAAAATCCGGGGCTTCAGTGTACGTCTGATAAGTATTAGTGGTTAGGGACAAAACTTCGTCAATCAAACGATAGTCCAGTTTAGCCTTGGCTTCCACCTCACTTTGTGACTCCTGAAAAACCTCCCTGAATAATATTAAGAAATTGCTAAAGAAGTAGATTGATGCATTTTGACTTCTTCCCATCTTTCCCTGATTAACTAATTCTGAAAAGTGTCCTCATAAGCTTTGAACAAAAATCTTTTAATAATATGCTCTCATTCACTAATTATAATGGTGTAACTAACGGTTCAAATCTTTAATGAACTGAAGGTTAAAAGATGTGTTTAGATAAAAATTGCTACTACAGGATATAATCAGAGTATGGCAAAGGAAGTTGACACAACACTGGTTCATCCCGCAGTAGCTTCACTTTCACCCAATAACCCTGCCGGGATCGAAAGTCTGCTAAGGGTCGTGAACGGCGAGGTAGCTTTCGTCGATTTCAATGAAGGGCTGCTCCTAGATTGGATGCTTTCGAGTGCTTCACTCGGGGATTTTGTAAAAAGTCACAGTTCAGACAAGACTTTTGCGGCTAGATTGGAAAAATTAGGTATGACACATAAAAGAGTGGAAACTGTTGTTGAAGGGGCTGACGAGGCCAGGGAAGCTTTCGCAAGATTAGAAACTTATGGAGATTTCAGAAAGTTTGTGGAGTGTAAGAGAGTGCTCGAGGATGCTGCCAAGATCGTGAGTGCGCCATTTATAACAGATGAAGAAGCGGAGTATTTAAAAGTTCATAGGAATACATTTGGTTACTACAATTCCCAGTTTCATGATTCCAGAGGTTCATTAGTAGAATTGTCACAATCTGCCAGGCTATATAAGACTTTTTTAGAAGATCAAGCCATACCTCAAATACTGCAGAGTAAGCCAAAAATACTTGGTATTTCGGTAACTCACCCAGATCAATATGTATTTGCATTTCAATTGGCCCATGGAGTCAGAAAAGCTAATCCTGAAATTGTGACATTGTGTGGGGGTGGAACAGTTTCGAGAAGGATGGATACATGGTCAAAAGATGATGATATAAACAGGGCTATTTTCAGAGATTCCAGAGCAGAAGCTAAAGGACTAATAGATGGAATGGTTATAAGTGAAGGGGAATTAGCCATGGCGCAGCTAACAGCGAAAATTGTCAGCGATCCAAGTATCGATATAAATGATTTGTTTGATGATGTTTACGGCGCGGTATATAAGAAAGACGGCAAGATCACATTTAACAGTCTTCCCAGAGCTTTTTATCCGGAGGCATTATGGAGAAGAAGAGATGTTTATAAACACTTAAAGAGAGGTTTAATGCCCGAAGAAAGAAAAATGCATTCGCTTGTAGACGGAAGAGTTTGTACTTACGAATGTTCCACCGGTGGGTGTGAATTTTGTGCGATTAGTAAGGGTTACCTGGAGTTATCCCAACAGGCAGTCCGAAGACTGAGAATTCCACAGGCTCCAGTATTATCAGACTCGACTCAGATTGAACAAGGTTTAAGTTATCCTCCGGACGCCATTGACGGAAAAAGAGGGATTAAGGTTATTGCTCAACGAAAATTGGGTGCCGAAAGAATGGCTCAGGAGATACAAGAAGGACTTCAGAATGGATTTTCAGTAGTAGATATAACTGATGAACAGTTTACTGTCGATCAGGCTTTAGAGCTTACAAAAGCCCTGGCCAGTCGGGGCATAAATACATCTAATCAGGATGTCGTTTACTCTTGCTATATGAGAATTGATGACGCTGGGGATACTACAAATTACAGACAAAAATATGGAAAGGACTTGTCAGATCTTTTGGTTGATCCGGAAGCTGCCAAGCAGCTTGCAGCAGGCGGCTTAAGATTCGCCCAGTTTGGTCTTGAAACCACATATCCTCCAAAAATGCAGTCTATGGTAAAGGGAACATCTGAATCAAAAGTGAAAAAATTTGGGAGTGTTCTGAAGAATTTAGCTGAAAATGGAATCATGTCACATATTTTCGTAATTGTCGGCTATCCGTTAAGGCAAGATTATTTTCAGGATGGTAAAAAATTCTCTTTCGAGAAAAAGGTTTTAGGCCGCGACATAGATGCCGATGACCTGGAAATTTTTGAGGCTATTTATAACTTAAAGTTTCTCCATGACCACAGTCGATATATTTATACATTTAAACAAGCACCATACGAATTAGCGTATGGATCTCCAATGGCAGCAAAACCTGAACAATATGGTTTGGCTGCTGATTGGGGACAATTTGAGAAGACTGACCTAGCTTGTGGTATTCCGTTCAGTTACACAGAAAAGATCGGACCGTCACAACCAGTATTGAACGACTTGATTGAGTTATATGGTTTTTGGAAGCGAAAGGAAATGCCATTTCAACCAGTTGTCCAGGAGTTTCAATACTCGCAGAGAATAATACAGGAGCTGGGAGCAGAGAAAATTGCCCAAATTGCTCACAACTTATCAAAAAATGAGTCTGGAAACGAAAGCCCCACACGGGAAGCAGAAATTCTTATCCGCTTGTGGGGTAAACTGACGGATCATGGAAAAAGCAACAACGGGGTTAGATTAATGTTTCCGTCTGGATTTAAGTCTTACGACGACTTGTATTCATTGGCTGAGAAATTGGAAGAACTGAGGGAAAAAACTTAACTTTGCTCTGCCTTTTCTTCTTTTTCATGATCGTAGTAGGTAGGGTATTTTTCTGACATGGGGAATTTATATTGAGTAGGATCTTTGACCCCTGCTTCTTTATAACCTCTTCGCCTATCCCAACAAGTCGGACAATCGCCGCATTCGAGATCAAACTTCTTTACGCAAGTTCTGGCTTTATGAATAGGGATATCATGATCATAAGCCCACTTAATAAATACATCCTTATCATAATAATTTCCAAAAGCTGTTTCTATGGGAATAGAAATAAATTGCCAAGAGTAGTCATTTAAAATTTGACACATAAGTAAATTCATAAGTCTTGTCCATGTTTGGGAGCAATGATATGAGCTGTCTGAACTTAGATGCGAAGCAAATATTGTGTTTATTTTTACATCTTTAGCCATCAGCGAATAGCCATATTCCATCCCCGTGAGGAAAATTATCGGATTTCTGGCTGGATATGAAATGTTATGACGAAGAAGAATTGAATCCACTTTCTTTTTTGCTTCTCTTAACAAATCTTTATATTCTGTTCCCGGGGTTGGAACATTTATCTCTAAATAATCGTTGTAGAGTTTGGGATATCTCTTTTTGTAGAATTCGTCGAAGAAATCTGCTGATGCTTTTTCGTATTTATAATTTGATTGACCCCTGCTAATAAAGAATGGGTAAACATGTAAACCAAACTCTTCCATAAGTATACCGATATTTGTAACAGAATCCTGACCGCCGGAAAGACAGGCAACTACGCTACTGCCCTTTTCCGGCATTTTTACAATGTATCCACGTTTTTTTTCAAAATAGATATCCAGTACCGAAAGCAGTTCCATGTCTTCGTTGACTTTAGTTTTGATATCAATTATGCCAATATTATTCAATATTTTGGTCATAGTGTTTATACATCGCGTAAACTTTCTTAGCTTCTTTCATAGTTTCCTGATAAATATGCGCATCGGTGACAAAGCCATCGAGTGGCCCGGTCCAAACATGGACTTTAAGCTTCTTTTCCAATCTTTTACAGACCTCTTTGGATAGCAAAGATATTGCAGCCATATTGCCCCCAGCTTTCTGGTAGGCGTCAATGGATCTGGCATTAAAGATGGTATTCAGATGAAATCCTTTGTCTTCATCAATTTTCAGCAACCTGAATTGGATTGTAGTAATACAAGGAAGATAATCATCTCTCGGTCGATTTAAGGTTCTTTCATAATCTTCTTTTCTCACAAAACTCATTATTGCCTTCTTAGATTCGGGGATTTCAGCCAATCTTTCCACTACGAAATCCATCATCTTCCAGTTTTTGATTCTAGCAAAGTAGCTTTGACTTCCAGGACTGAATGACGGAACAATATCAAAATCGTGCATTATTTCCTTGTCAAAAGTTAAGCTTATTATTTCTTCGATATTTTTTTTATTACCGTATTTTTCCATTAAAGGATCTGGGAATACTTGAGTTAGCGACTTTATACGAATATTCTGCAAACTCAAACGCTTCCTTCCCTCATCGTTGGTTAATTGTCCATTTTTTAAAACTACACCCACAAGATTCATCCAGGCGCTGCCAATTGTTTCCCCGTATAGATTGTATCCAAAAGGTTCCAAATTTACCCACATAATGGCTAATTCTAGCTCTTTTTTTGGAAAACTGCCAGTTAGTGGTAAAATTTGGCGGAGTTAACGTATATCCGGTAGTATGTCAGTTGAAAGAACACCTGTTACTGTGTTTTTAGAAGGATCTTCCCGCTCCGGTAAAACTACTCTATTAAAAGCAATAGAAGCTCCGGATACAGCCATAATCTATAAGAATTGGCCATCTGATTTGAAAGATCCACCCATAGAATTCTTTTTGGAGCGGGACGAAGATAAGCTTCACAGAGCTAAGGCTGCACCGCAGCAGTTAAAACTAGTGGACAGAGGCTATTTATCAACATTAACATTCTATTCGGTTCTGGAAGAACAAGTGGGAATTTCAGCCCAACCAGTTTACAGGTGGGTTGTTAATGAAATGGGGCGCAAGTTATACCATCCGGATCATTACATTTTTGTTGATGTGCCCCCCGAAGTGACAAGGAAAAAATACAAAAGCCATGGGGGTTTAGTATACGAAAATAATATGTGGATCAAATTTCCCGAACGAATAAGTTTTTGGTACAACAGACTTCTGGCAGCTTATGAACCTGCAACTTCAGTTTACCGGATAGACGGCAGCAGGGATTTAAATTTAGTAATGGAAGAATTTAACGACCTACTCAGCACAATCAGAAACGGCTCACCTGAAACATAAAGTTTTACCTGAAATATTCCTTAGCTTTACGCAGAACTTCAAGGTGGTCATCAATACTACTCTTATTGCCTCCAACTGATCCGACTGAAAAATGACTGACTTCAGAATGTGCAAGCCAATCATCACCTTCTCTTTTCCAGTCATTTTCTCCCGATTCCCATCTGATGTTAACCTTTCCCATAACAGGCAATGTTTGCGGGTCCCTGGCTTGGTCTTCTAAACATTGTTTCAACAGAGGAAGATACTGATAATTAAATTCGGCGGCCTTTCCTCTTGGAATCCACCCATCGGCTATCCTCACTGTTCTCGCTATAACTTTATTATTAGTTCCCCCCATCCAAATAGGGATTGGTTGTTGAATAGGTCGAGGGTTAATTCCTACAGATTTAAATTGCTCTTGCTGATCTGAGAAATTAACAGAATCTTGTGTCCATAGTTGTCGGAGCAGCTCAACTTGTCGCTCAATTCTTCTACCTCTTTGAGAAAAGATACTTCCCATTCCCAAAGCGTCAAACTCTTCTTTTAACCAGCCGACCCCTACCCCTAGGTTTAGCCTGCCATCACTCAGAATATCTACATCTGCTGCCTGCCGGGCTGTAAGGGCTGTTTGCCTCTCGGGAAGTACAAGTACACCAGTGAAAAGCTCAATCTTACCTGTAACGGCAGCTATTGCTGCCAGTAAGGTCAGCGGGTCTGTGTATTTTTCTTCTAAAGAGTATTTCAGCTTCTCACCTGTTTGATTCTGACTTGGTAAAACAACATGATCACAGGCAACTACATAATCAAATCCCATTTTTTCGGTTTCCTTTGCTAACTCAAGAATTTCTCTTCCGCCAATGAGTTCGCGCGGCAATATCACTCCTATTTTTCTTTCCATAGCCAGATTTTATCACTATGTCCTGTAGTTTGCTAAATTTGGCAATACCATCCATAGAATCGTTGTATAATTAAAACATGACCGAAGAAGAATCCTGGGGGGTTTTGACAAAGAAACAATTCGAAGACTTTTTAGCTTTGTTTACCAAACGTTTTGGTAAACCTGTTCACTCAAAACGGCTTTCTTTTTCTTTTTGGGATCATTCCAGAAACGAAGTTGACACTAGGATAAGAGTCACTGACGGAAAACCGGAGATTATGCAGAAAGTTGGAGGAATCGGCGACCAAAAGGTCAGAGTAAGAACGGAAAGAAGAATAACTTTAACTCCCAATCCGGACGATTTATTTAATACATACAAAATTCTCAGGGTACTAATTCCAGGTGGCGACTCATGCTATATATATCAACACGATAATTATATTTTTAAACAACCAGATTTTGAAATTAAACTGACTCATCAGCTGGGCAAAACCGACAAATATAATTTCGAGGTAGAAGCCGACACCACAAAGAAAGAATTAAACCAGCTTTTAAGGGATCTGGGATTGTTTGAACTGGTGACTCTTACCAACGCTGAGTTTTGGGACAAATGGAATGAAGAGCTAAATCTTAGAGATGTTGAGTTAACTGAAGAGAAAGTGAAAGATCTTATAACAGGATATTTAGCTCACGAGTAGGTCAGGATTTTGGGCTAGGCGGCTATATTGCAGGGTTTTAATTTCCTCCCATCGCTCCCTGATTAATTGAACCTGCACAATATCTTCAAAAGCCTTAACAATCTTCTCTAATGCACTTATAATAACGTCAGAACCACGCAGCTAGATTGGGCTCGTAGCTTAGAGGTAAAGCAGCTCCCTCTTAAGGAGACGACCGAGAGTTCGAATCTCTCCGAGCCCACATCATGGAAGCTGGCAGCCTGAGATTTGGGAGAGTTTTTCTAGGGATTGTTCGCCTTCGAGCTTAGTGCCGTCTTGGGTAATCCAGGTAGGATAACCAGCTACTCCTTTTTCCGTACAGGTTTTGGGGACGGCGGTACATTCGACGTACGGGACAAATTGAAATGAGTCGCCAAAGAGCTTTTTCTGATTTTGGCAATGGGGGCACCAGTAGGCGCCGTACATGGTAACTTTTTCCTCAGTTAAACACTTTGCAAATTGATCTAGAAGCTTGGGTTGCTGTGAGGGACGGGTAAGAAAAATTGTTCCTGTGATTATGACTAATATGACGGCTAGGACGGATAGGACTAATTTGGGACTCATCATTCCTTGCAACAATCGACAAGTTTGGAAGTAATGTCCTGAAGGGACCAGTCCTGATCTTTGATAGTGTCTTTGACTTGGGGAAGTTTGATTAGCTTGAGGCGCAGGGCCCAGAAGAGGGAATAAATTTTATAGGCATAGTCGAAGTACTCCTTCTTGCGGCTTTTGGTTCCTACTTCTAAAAGGCGCATGGTGGCGGCCAAAAGGTGCTTGGTAATGCACCAGGTTTCGCCTTCGTGGGCGGGAATCATTTTGGCTAGTAAAGTTTTGCGCATTTCGCGAACCTCTTCCAGAAGCTTTAAGTACTCGTCTTTTCCGGTCTTTTCGGCGGTTAAGAAGAAATGTTCCTCGAGGCTAATCAAATTCATAATGGCGATACTTAAATCTTCTTCCAGAGAAAGATCATAGTTGCCGGTTTTTTTCAGCTTTTCTATTTTGGAGAGGAGATCCTTGAGTTTCACAACATGAATATTATCGCACCTAGAATAATCATGGCAAGGGAGGAGATGGTTTCTGACTTGAGCCAAGATTGAAGCTTAGTTGACAGTTGAGAGTTGACAGTTGACAGTGTAAGAATCAGGACCAGGGGGGAGACAAATATTAGATTGTAGTAGATGAGGTAGAGGGCTCCTTGGAGTAAAGTGGACTTGTCGTGGAGGAGAGTAAGAATAAGCAGATATGGGCCACCGGTGCAAGGGAATTCAAAAAGACCGACTAGGATTCCCAAGGTGAACATGGCGGGGTAGGTGGAAGTGTGTATAAGCTTGGCCAGGTGGGGTTTTATAAAGGCGGGAAGGCCTAGAGGAACTTTAAGAAGGCCTAAGAAGCCTGTGATAATTAGAATGGCTGCCCCGAATTTGGAGAGAACGTGGGGAAAGCCAAAGAAGCTTAAAGCGCGTAGGACGCCCAATCCAATGAGGATGTAAGTGGCAAAAATGCCTAATATGTACGTACTAGCTATGGGGATGACTTTTTTCTGGGCGTGAACGAGAAAACCGATAGTTAGCAGCAAAACCGATATGGCGCAAGGGTTGAAGCTATCGATAATGGCGGCTGCAGTAACGACCGACAAGGACGGGTCCATCGAGGACGATTATATCCCTGCCGGTTATTAATTACTTGCCTGATCTTACGGCAATTTTTTTTGTTTACCTCCTTTCCTCTGTTATTATCAGTCTTATACCGCGAGTGCTAAATGTTGTCAAGTGTGTTTTTACTACGGGCTGGAGCGGCGGGTAATGGTGTAGCTTTGGGGGTGATAGAGAAATATGGCCGGGACTTCTTCGACCAGAGCTTTTTGGAAATCCTGATAGATGTCCAGGCGCTCTTTAGGGTCTGATGTCTTGCGACCATCTTCAAGTAATTTGTCGATTCTGGGGTGGGAGAAACGGGTGAGATTTGAGGCCTGGGTTGAGTGCCAGAGATGGTATTGGTCGGGGTCGGTGGGGAGAACTTGGGCTGCTACTAGGACTAGAAAATCGTCAGGAACATCGGGGGTGACGGATATTTCGATTTCGAGGCCTAGGGTTTCCCAGTCGGATTTGAGTTCTTCAGCGGTTGTGAGGTAGGCGGGAAAAGTGGAGAGAATGATTTTGGGTAGATTTGGTCCGGACTTACCTAGGAGGGATCGAGCCCGGGCGACGTCAAGATCGTATTTTTTGATGTCTGAAGTATATGCCCAATTTGTTGCGGAAAGAGGACCCGTGATGCGACTATCGTTTGGCCAACGGGTTTTGTCCGTGGTGTAGGCCAATGCCTGGCGTAATGATTTTCCACCAGAACCTGAAAACACCTGACTTTGAGTGTTGAAGAAGGCGGCTACGTATCTATCTGTGCGAGTGACTTGGGAGACGCTAGTGTTTGGCCAATCAGAGAGATCCTCGGGATCGGAAATATCGGCGATAGAGTTGACGATCCCAAGTTTATAAGCTGTACGGGCCAGTTTTTCTGAAGGGTAAAAATAGTAGCGCAGTCGGGGGAGCCGGGAATCCGGATTGATTGGGGAGAGAGTTATGGAGTCGATGTAATTGCCGTTTTTTCTTATCGAGGTGGTTTTGTAGGAACCGACTCCCACGAGCTTGGTTTTGAAGATCGGTTGGGAGAGGACTACCGGGAGGGGAGAGAAAGGGTCTGTTAGGCGAATAGTCAGGCTGTTGCTATCCGGATAAGAGATCTGGGCGTCGGTGAACTGGTAGGTAATTTGTGAGCTTTTGACTGGAGTCCCATCGTGCCATTTGAGGCCGGGTTGAAGAATAAAGGTATAAGTTTTGCCGCTATCGGTAGCTGTCCAAGATGAGGCCAGAGCTGGTTGGGGTTGACCCCGGGAATCGATGTGGGTGAGACCTAGACTGATTTGGCGCTGGATATCTAGGGGAAGATCCGAGAGTGTAGGTCGGGCGACGTATGCTATTGAGTAAGTTGAGCGAAACTGGATGGTGGCAACGACGATCCGGGGGAGGAGGACAAAAGTGAGCGATCCTAATAGAATGCCTATGAGTATCGCTCCTTGGTATTTGGCCACGAGGGCCGCTAAAAAACGGAGGAAAAAGCGAATTTTTTTGTATATACGGCGCATGCGAGGCGTCACACGAGAGCGACTGAGGCCGAAACTGTGACAAAGAGGACAGCCAGAATTATGGTGGCTCTAAAAACAAGGATTTCGATGCCACGCTTGGAGTGATATAGACCGCCAAGTGACCGTCCGAGCCCTACTCCCTTGGCCTGGAGCAAGATTAATCCGGCCATTATGACGGCAACAATTATTTGGACGATTGTCAGGGCCTCGTGCATGTTTTGGTAATTTGCATTATACCAGGGGCTAGTCCTGGAGGAGCCAGTAGAGGAAATGGAAGATGAGAGTTAGGGTAAAAGTTGTTAAAATGAAAGCCCCAAATACCGAGAAGTGGATGGCGGGAATAATGATATAAGTGAGGTCTATTCTAGGGGAGATAAAGGCGTGTATTTGGAGATTGGGAATAAGCCAGGTGATAATGTAGAGAGTGACAATGTTCGTGGCCCAGCGGAATACGCCTAGGGTGACTAGATGGATGGGCAGGAGCAACAAATTTATTACCGGGCGGACGAATAAGTTGACTAGGGCTATGGCTAGCGCGGCTAAGAATAATGTTTGCCAGCCGCCGACGTAGGTTATGATGGAGGATAAGATCTGGGAAGCGATGTAGACCGAGGCCAGGTTGATGGCAACACTCCTTAGGAATAGGCGGAGCATGGTATTACTTTAGCATTTTTGAGCGGTGTTTGTGGTGAAGGCGGCGGGAAAAACGATGGGCTTCGTCACGCAGGTGCATTAGGAGTTTTAGTCCGGGATGGGATTTGTCTAGTTTGATTTGTTCACCGTTTGGCAAGTGGATTATTTCTTGTTTTTTTGCCAAGGCAATTGTAGGTATGTTCCAGCTGACAACGGAAAGTTGGGGGAGACCACCATCCAAGACTATTAAGTCTGGGGTGGGCCAGTCGGCGCGTTTTAGGCGGCGGGAGAGAACCTCTCCCATCATAGCTATATCGTCGCCTTCCTGATTTTTAAGTGTGAAATGGCGATAATGCCGAGTGGTGACTTCTCCGTCTATGGCGACGGTCATGGCAGAGGTGGGAGCGGTGCCGGAAAGATGAGCGTTGTCGAAAAATTCGATACGATGTAATGAATTTAGTATTAAGTGCGAAGTACTAAGCGCTAATTTGAGACTATCTACGGCTTCTTGGCGTTGATCTTCTACTAAATTGGGGTTGACGATATAGTCGTCAGGAGCTACGGGAGTTAAAAGCAGATAGTCAAGACTTTTTAATTGGTCGCGAAGCTTGGCCGCGGATTCGTAATCCTGGGATTTTACAGCTTTACCCATGTCTTTTTGTAGGCTTTGGCGGACGGAGGCGAAATGACCGCGGATAAGGCTTTTTAAGCGGGCGATGTTTTGTAAATAACCTTTCCGGTCGCCTGTAGCTGGGCAAGGGTTGCATAAGCCTAGGTGTGAGTAAAGACAGGGCCGTTTGACTGGACGGTGGGAGGTGCAGTAGGGGGCGACGCGCCGGAATTGATGGAGGACGCGGCGGACGATAAGGCCTGACAGGAAAGGACCCGCTAGTGATCCGTCCGGATTGTGATTTATTACAGGCAGAGGATACGTATCGCGGATAAAGTGGATGTAGTATGGGGATCTGTCATCTTTGGAAGCGATATTGTAGCGAGGGCGAAATTTTTTTATCAGGCGGGATTCTAAAAGGAGCGATTCGAGATCTGAATTGACCTCGATATGCTCGATTGAGTCGATACGTGAGACAAGCCTTTGGGTAATGGGCCTGAGGTTTACGGGAGGAACGAAATATGATCGGACTCGGTCGCGAAGGGACTTGGATTTACCCACGTAAAGAATTTTTTCTGACTTGTCTTTGAAGATATAGATACCAGGCCTGGTGGGTAAGCCAGACCAGTGCGATGATGATGGCGGTGATGAAGATGGCGAGAGTGACATGCCAGACAAGAAATAAATGATTGGGGATATTATAAGTTATTGGATTTTGTCCTTGGTTGAATATTAGTGATCTTGTTTGAAAATTTGGCCCAATTGGGCTTTTTAGTGATAGGGTGTAAGTTGAAGAAGAAAGAGGAAGCAGGACTGAAATGGAAAGAGAGGTGGGAGAAACTTCGGCTATGCCCGGGGCGGAAATGGTCACGGGGAATTGATATATGGCTTGGCTGTTGCGGTTGGTTAGATGCAGGCGAGACTTAGTCGACCAGGGGAATATTTGCCAAGGAGGATCCCAATTAATTTCAGGCGGAGTGAGTGGGAGCGGGACGTGGGGAGAGAGGCTAACTTGAATGTCACTGTCTTTTGAGTTGGGATACAGGCCAGCTGAGAGCGGAGAAGTAGATGATGTGCCGTGGATAACGAAGGCGATGTGATTGAAATCCATTTTATTGAAGTAATCGGTGCCGCCCGAGGTGTTGCCCCAAGTCGGGTCGACGTCAACCCAGGTATGGGCAGCCTCGTCCCAGTATTGGGGCCAAGAGTGGAGCTCGTCGGCTACCAGACTTAGTGGCAGGAGTTGGGTGTCGGAAGTAGCGGCAAATCCGTTTACCTCCCGGGCAGGAATTCCTGCTGCTCGGGCGATGGTTATAAACAGATCGGTGAAATCAGTGCATAGGCTGTGGCTGGGGTCGGTTAGGGCGCTGAGCGCCCCCCGGCGGGCGGGACTTTTGACAAGCCTTTGAGGATCGTATGTGAGGGTCGTGGTGACGTAATCGTAAATATCTTTTGGAGTTTTTAGCTTCTGGGCCAAGCTTTGGATTTGGGGATCGGAAGTGGGCCAGAATTTGTCTGTTTTGAGAAACGAGGTGAATGATTCTAGTGCAGGGCTGGAAGTGAATCGCACTGGTTGAGACCGGACATGGACGTATCCTCGAGCCGTAACGTCAATTGCTGATTTTGGTTTGAGTTTGTACGAGGCGAGCCAGTTGCCATCGGGGTCAACGTCTATTTTATCGGGTTGGGGTGTAAGAGAATACAAATAAACATTTTGGTAATAAGTGTCGGGGGGAAGAGTAATTGATTGGCTAGTCGGTCGGCGACCAGAGTTTTCCAAGTGGAACTTTTGCTGAAATTGATATGATTGAAAGTTGCCAAATGTGGCTGTGACCGGTGAGTAGAGGAGTTGAGACCGGTTGAAAGTGTAAGATCTGGCGTCGGATGTGATTGGGAGGGGGGAAATATATGCCGGTTGGCCGAATGATTCGGGAAGAGCGAGAGTGAGTTCATATTGGTCGATAATGTCGGGATTGCCTAGTTTGGGTAGTGTGACTTCCCATATCTCGCCTTTTTTGATGGCGATGGGGACCACGTAAGACAAGTTGAAAGTATATGCCTTGCCTTTTCCAGCTAACTGCTCGTTAAAATAGGCGGTGAGTTGGTTGTCTTGGGCTATAATTTTTAATAACCCGTGTGAATCTGTTCCGGATACGTTTTGCACATTTTTGAAAGGAAGGGTGAGCTGGTATTGGTCGGCGTAAACCCGTGAAGTAAGATTGGTGAGAGTGATTTTTTCTTCTACCCAAGCCAGTCCTTTATCGTTTACTGTGTAGGAAACGGTGTATGAAGTGTAGAAATCACCCCCCGCTCTGGCGGGGGAAACCCCAAGCCACAAACTACAAATCCCAATTAATACCAAAATCTTTTTCACCTCTTTGATCTTACAAGAAACCATTCTTCTTTGGGGAGTTTGGACTGGATGGATAAGATCCAGTCACAGTCGGATGCTTGGGAAACGTGGGCTTGCATGGCCGAAACTTTAATATCCCAAACTGAAGAGATCTCGACAATTTCATCAACTTCTTCTTTCGGCTTGCCGGGTGGCATGTAGACGAAGTAATCGGAGATTTGTGATCTTTCTGCGTCTTTTAAGCAAAAATACATTATTTTTTGGACATAGTTTAGTTTGGGAAAAAGGAAATTGACGGCGGAAGTGACGGCAATGTGATCTAAATGGCCGGAGACGCCATTGGGGTCGAATGTGATAATTATTTCAGGCTCGATTTTGTCTAACCTAGTCTTGAGATTGTCTGCCAGTTTATGATACAAGGCATTTGATAATGCTCCGTCGATAAACTTTAGAAAATGGACTTGTTTGACGCCTAAAATTTTGGCCGAGGCGAGCAATTCTTTATCTCTGACGTTTTTAAGTCCGTTGTTATGGACGTCGCCGTCCGTGCAGCAGATGATGTGAATTTCGTGGTCGCGGGCTAGTTTGGCTAGGGTCCCCCCCGGTCCAAAGGCCTCATCGTCGGGATGGGCAAAAACGCAAGCTATGGTTGACATCTGGGAATTATATCAGCTTTTGACAGGGAATAGCTTGTGCTGATGTGCTAACGTATGCAGAACATGTCTTAGCAAATACGAACCGATGTCCGTGTTGACAAAAAGTTGATTGGAGAGCACAGCTTGATTATTATAGGTTTTTCGCTCACGGTGCTGGAAAAAGGTTTTACTGCCGACGATTTTAATAATGCTATTTGTGCAAAGGTTTGTGGAGTAAAAAGGGACTGGGGAACTTTTGGCTGCAGCAGATGTGAGAAACCGGGTCCTCGGCTTGATACGGCAAAAGGTGAATTCTTTGTCGAGCCCGGTGTATCTGGGTCGTTTGTGTTAAGGGTTTTGGAAGGAGCATCATGTAATATGGCTGATCCTGTCAGAAAATTATTGCTGGAAAAATCGGTTGGAGAATTATTAGCTTGAAAGAGCCAAAGATCTTATTCTGAAGAGTGGTTAGCGGGCGGTGAGAAATTGGCCGGTGGGGCTACCTTTTACTTTTTTAAGTTCGTTGGGGGGGCAGGAGGCGATGAGATGGCCGCCGGACTCCCCTCCCCCAGGCCCAAGTTCAATCACCCAGTCGGAGTTTTTGATGACGTCTAGATTATGCTCGATGACGATGACTGTGTTTCCGGAATTAACGAGACGACGCAACACTAAGAGAAGCTTTTCTAGATCGGCAAAATGCAGGCCGGTTGTAGGTTCGTCCAAAATGTACACAGTTTTCCCTGTCGATCGTTTGGATAGTTCGGTGGCTAATTTAACTCGCTGCGCTTCACCACCGGAGAGGGTGGGGGCTGGCTGTCCGAGGCGGATATACTCAAGCCCGACATCACTTAAAGTGGTGAGTTTATCTGAAACTTCCGGAATAGATGCGAAAAAATTTGATGCCTCTTCAACCGTCATGTTTAGGACTTCGGCGATATTTTGGCCTTTAAAATGAACTTCCAGGGTCTCTGAGTTGTAACGCATGCCGTGGCAAACTTCGCAGTTGACATAGACATCTGGTAAAAATTGCATTTCTATCTTGTTTTGGCCTTCGCCCTGACAGGCTTCGCATCTGCCACCCTTGACGTTGAAGGAAAACCGCCCAGGGTAGTATCCCCTGACGCGAGCTTCCGGTGTCATGGCGTATATCTCCCTGACGGGTGTAAATAAACCGGTGTATGTGGCTGGGTTTGACCTGGGAGTACGACCGATAGGTGATTGGTCGACCATAACGACACGATTTATGACATCGTGTAGAGCTGGAAAGCTGGAGAGCTGGAGAGTGGAAGATATGGAAATTGATTTGTAGGGTCCTGGTTTTTCTTTGTGATCAGGATTTAGCTCTTTAGCTAGGGCGTGATAGAGGGTGTCTATAAGCAGGGTGGATTTGCCCGATCCGGAAACGCCGGCAATGGAGATGAATTTGCCCAAAGTGAAAGTAACGGTGATGTTTTTGAGGTTGTGGTGCGAAGCGCCAGTGAGTTTCAATGATATGGTGTTAGTGGTCATTCGATAGCCATCGATAGTCATTATTTGATTTTTACCAGATAAATATTTTCCGGTTAATGATTTGGGGTCGGACATGATATGAGCTGGCGTACCTTCTGAGATAACCAGACCTCCGTGCTCACCGGCGCCTGGGCCAAAATCTACCAGCCAGTCTGCCTGGCGCATTATGTCGCGGTCGTGCTCGACGACAATAACCGAATTGCCTAAATCCCGGAGACGTTTGAGAGTGTCAATGAGACGCTGGTTGTCCCGTTGATGCAGCCCGATGGATGGCTCGTCCAGAACGTATAGGACCCCGGATAAGCCGGAGCCGATTTGGGAAGCCAGTCGGATTCGTTGGGCCTCGCCGCCTGCTAGAGTGTTTGCTGTTCGATCAAGAGTTAGGTAATCCAGGCCGACTGAAATTAGAAAACCCAGCCGCTCCTTGATTTCTTTGAGAATGGGCTGAGATATTTTCGATTCACGGTCGTTTAAGTTGGTGAGATTAGTTAAAAAAATTAGAGAGTCGGTGATGGATAGGGAGGCTATGTCGACGATGGACTTTAGGGAGATAGTTATTCCCAACGCTTCTGGTTTAAGACGTTTGCCTTGGCAGCTGGGACAAATTTCCTTGCGCATGTATTTTTCAATCTCGGTTCTTATGTATTCTGACTCAGTTTGCCTGTAGCGGCGTTCGAGGTTGGGGATAATGCCTTCGAAATCGTTTGTACCATAAAGAAGTGTGTTGATCTGTTGACTTGTTAAATTATTGATTGGGATGCGGATGGGGACAAATTGGGCCACTTTTTTGGCGAACCAAGAATCATATGTGAAAGTATTGGCATATGGGAGAACACCTCCTTCAGAGATGGTCAAGTTCGGGTTTAATATTAGTGACTCTTCGATTTTGAGAAGCGTTCCCAAGCCGGTGCAGGTAGGACAAGCGCCGTGAGGGGAATTGAATGAGAAAATTCGGGGTTCGATTTCTCCAAGAGATATGTTGTCCACCGGGCAGGCGAATTTTTGAGAGAAAAGATGATCTTCAAAGATTTTTGGTTTAACTGGCAACTCAAATGATTTATCCAGTACTTTGGCCAAGATACATAAACCTTCTGATAGTTTGGCGGCTTTTTCGACCGAATCGAACAACCTAGTTCTAAGTTCTGGTTGCGAAGTCCTAAGAGTTTTTTTATCTATTATTAGTCGATCGACTACAACGTCAATCGAGTGCTTGTTGTTTTTGAGGATGAAAATGTCTTCGTCTAACCCAACAATTTTTCCGTCGATTCTGACTTGGGAGAAACCTTTTTGGCGAAGTGACCCAAATAGCTCCGTAAATTCTCCTTTACGATCGCGGATAACGGGAGATAGAAGTAAGAACCTACAATTTTCAAATTCTTTAACTATCAAATTTACTATTTGCTCGACGGAGAGCTGGGCGATTTCCCGGCCGCAGACGGGACAATGGGGGTGGCCGACGCGAGCAAATAACAGGCGGAGATAATCGTAGATTTCGGTTACGGTACCAACAGTAGATCTGGGATTGTGTGATGTAGATTTTTGATCGATGGATATGGCTGGGGATAGACCCTCGATGTGATCTACATCTGGCTTGTCCATGACGCCCAAGAATTGGCGAGCATAGGAGGAAAGCGATTCGACGTAGCGACGTTGACCCTCGGCATAAATCGTATCGAAAGCCAGGGAGCTTTTGCCAGAGCCAGATAATCCGGTGAAGACCACTAGGCGGTTTTTGGGAATGTCCAAGTCTATATTTTTGAGATTGTGTTCCCGGGCACCTCTGATTTTGATGAAGTCCATGACGAACTATTGTAATGTCTTTTCGGGTTTTATTCAATGGTTAGGCGGTTAGGCTTTGAATATCTTTTATCTTGTCTCGGATTTTGGCGGCGGTTTCGAAATCTAACTGTTTTGCAGACACATTCATTTGTTTGGTCATCAACTTTATGAGCATAGTTCGATCTGAAGGAACTAATTGGTTAACGCGAGAGACGTCGATATCTGACGTGTCTAATGCCCGGCCTTTGAGAATGTCCTGTGGGTTTAGTTTGATGGTCTCTGAGTCAACCTTGTCTACAATTCTTTCACGAACTGCTTTCACGATTGATTGGGGAGTAATTTTGTGTAGGTTATTGTATTCAATTTGGGCTTGACGACGCCTGGTAACCTCTGATATAGCATGGCGCATAGAATCCGTGATTTGATCTGCATACATGACTACTGCACCGTCTACGTGACGGGCGGCCCGACCCATGGTTTGGATGAGGGAGGTTCGGGAGCGCAAGAAACCTTCCTTGTCAGCGTCCAGGATGGCAACAAGTGAGACCTCCGGTAAGTCTAGACCTTCCCGCAATAGGTTAATCCCCACGACCACGTCGTAAGCGCCGGTTCGCAGATCGGCAAGTATGTCCAGTCGTTCTAAAGTTTCCACGTCTGAATGCAGGTATTGGACTTTGATATTTTTTTCTTTTAAATACTCGGTTAAATCCTCTGCCATACGCTTGGTAAGAGTAGTAACTAAAACACGCTGATGCTTGGAGACTAGCTTCTGGATCCTAGATATTAGATCTTGGATTTGGTCTTTGGTGGGAAGAACAAGAACTTGGGGGTCGACGAGGCCGGTGGGCCGGATAAGCTGCTCGACTATGCGACCTTGAGATTGACTGATCTCCCAATCGTTGGGTGTAGCTGAGACGTAGATCGTTTGGCCCATACGACGCATGAATTCGTCGAAGCGCAGTGGCCGATTGTCAAGGGCGGCAGGGAGACGGAATCCGTAGTCGATAAGGGTTTTTTTGCGGGATTGGTCGCCATGGTACATACCACGAATTTGAGGAACGGTCATGTGAGATTCGTCAATTATCAATAAGTAGTCAGAAGTTGTGAAATAGTCTAGTAGAGAGTACGGAGGGTCTCCAACTTTTCGCCCGTCAAAGTATCTCGAGTAATTTTCGATGCCATTTACGTAGCCGAGTTCACGAATCATTTCCAAATCGTAGGTGACTCGTTGACGCAGGCGGTGAGCTTCGAGAGGTTTGTCGTTTTTTTGGAGATAGTTGACTTGGAGTTCGAGGTCGTTTCCAATTTGATTGAACACTTGAGGCAAATTGTCTTTAGGGGCGATATAGTGCTTGGCAGGATATATGACGAGTTTGTCAGTTTGCCAGTTTATCAGTTCGCCAGTTAGAGGATTTAGCTTTTCTAACTTAATAATCTTATCTAATTGATGTGTTATTCTGATACAGATGTCCTCATAGGCAGGATAAATATCGATGACATCACCCCTGACTCGATAGGTGCCGCGATGAAAGTCGTAATCAGACCGGGTGTACTGGAGGTCATTTAGCCGCATGGTGACCTGGGGACGGGTAACCTTGAGCCTCGGAGCTAGTTCAAGAATAGATTTACCGTATTCGGCCGGTGAGCCTAGATTGTAAATGCAAGATACGGAGGAGATAACGATCGTGTCTTTGCGGGTCAGTAAGTTGGTGGTGGTGGCCAGGCGAAGCTTATCAATTTCGGCGTTTATATTTGTTTCTTTTTCAATGTATGTGTCTGTTTGGGGAATATAGGCTTCGGGTTGATAGTAGTCATAGTAGGACACGAAGTAGGACACGGCATTCTCGGAAAAATACTCTTTGAATTCTTGATATAACTGCGCTGCTAAGGTTTTGTTGTGGGAGATGATTAATGTGGGTTTTTGGACGGCTTGGATAACATTTGCAACAGTGAAAGTTTTACCGCTGCCAGTTACACCCAGGAGGACCTGATGCCTTTGGTCCTTGTTTAGACCCTGAACAAGATTGGCAATAGCCTGAGGTTGGTCACCGGTTGGTTTGTAGGGGGAATGAAGTTTAAACATATTGACATTTGGTATTTATTCGGTTAGATTATATTCATGCCGGTAACCTTGTACAACAGGCAAAGACAGATACTTGATTTTATAGCCCAGTACATCCAGACTTACGGCTACTCCCCCACTCTGTCGGAAATAGCAAAAGCTTTGGGTGTGTCTAGCTTGGCAACAGTTCATGAGCATCTGGAGGCGATGGAGAAAAAGGCGGTTATAAAGAGATACGATGGTTCGGTAAGAGGGATTGAGATTTTAGATAAAAACGCGGCCCGGAGAACCGATAGTGTAGCGGCAGTGGAATTACCGGTCTTGGGTTATATTGCTGCGGGGCGGCCAATTGAACCCTATACGGATCCGAACGCCAGCTTTGCGGTGCCGCCATCGATGGTGTCTTCTAAAAAGAGGTGTTTCGTACTACAAGTAAAGGGTGATTCGATGATAGAGGCGGGAATATACGATCAGGATTACGTGGTAGTGGAGCAGGTGGAGACGGCCAATAGCGGGGATGTGGTGGTGGCCTTACTCGATAATGGATTTGCCACTTTAAAGCGTTATTTCAAAGAAGCCACACGGGTTCGCCTGGAACCGGCCAATTCTGCCATGTCACCGATTTTTGTAACTAAAGTCCGTATCCAGGGCAGAGTGGTGGGGGTAGTTAGGAAGTTTGGATACGCGAATTAAAGACCCTTTTGCAAGATGCTTTGGTCTTTTATGTAGGCTTTTTCTTTGAGGTAGTGGTATATGCCGGGGGCAACGGAGGCCAAGATTATAACTATAGTTATGGGTAGGAGATATTTGTCCACATCAGGGATGAGGCTGCCTAGAAGATAGCCTAAAGTGGGGATACCCAATGACCAGAGAGCGCCGCCAACCAGATTGTAGGTAACGAAGGTCTTGTAGTCCATATTGGCTGCGCCGGCGACAATGGGGGCAAAAGTGCGGATAAAGGGCATGAACCGGGCGAGAATTATGGTTTGGGGACCGTGCTTTTGGTAAAAGGCTTGGGCTTTATCTAAATGATCTTTTTTGAAAAATTTGGAATCGGGTCGAGAAAAGATTTTGGGTCCAACTTTGTTGCCAAAAGTGTAGCCGACGTTGTCTCCTAAAACCGCGGCAATAAAACTGCCTATTAACAAACCGACGAAGTTGAGATAACCCTGTGATGCAAGGAAGCCAGCTGTGAAGAGTAAACTGTCTCCGGGGAGGAAAAAACCGAAAAACAATCCGGATTCGGCAAAAACTATACCCCAAACTCCGAAAAGTCCTACGGTTTTTATTAGTTCGATTAGATTGAAGTGCATTAGAGGTATAATTTACGAATGGGAGTATTGTACATTGTGGCGACGCCTATTGGCAATCTGGAAGATATTACTATTCGAGCCATAAAAACTTTGTTATCGGTGTCAGTGATTGCGTGCGAAGATACACGCCACACGGGAATATTGATAAATTTATTAAAAGAGAGGTATGGTGATATCAAAGGGATTCTTCCTGACGCTGCCGCGCAGGGTCCTTTGATATCCCTCACAGACAAGAAAAAATTCTTGTCTGTTCGGGATTGGAATGAGGCCAAAGTTGTTGATTTGATAACTGGTGAATTGGTGAATCGGGATGTGGCGCTGGTTTCGGATGCGGGGACGCCCTTGATATCGGATCCGGGATTTAAGGTGGTACGAGCAGCAAGGGAAGCCGGTTTTAATGTATCCCCTATTCCGGGGTCAAGTGCGGTGACGGCGGCTTTGTCTGCATCGGGGTTGCCTACAAATAAATTTATATTTCTAGGATTTTTAGGAAAAAGGTGGGAATTACTGCCAGGATATACCCATGTGATATACGAAAGTCCAGTAAGACTCGGTAAGACGATCGAGGCTATAAGGTCAAAATGGCCGAGTGCAGAAATAGTGGTGGCGAGGGAGATGACAAAGATACATGAACGTATAACGTATGACGTATCAGGTATAAAGGAAAATTTGAAGGGTGAGGTGACGCTACTGGTTTATGTTCGGGATGTCGGAGAGAAGGTTGCGGCCGATCATAGAGACCGGAGTGGGGATTTGTAGAAGTGATAAGACGGTCGGAGCGACGTCGGCAAGTATGCCCTGAGGAACTTGGTGAGCAATGCGAAAGTTAAGGCCCGCGATGATAAGAGGCACGGGGTTGGCGTTGTGTTCGGTATCGGAACTTTGGGTGGTGGGGTTGATCATTTCCTCGGCGTTGCCGTGATCGGCGGTGATGACTAGTACTCCCCCGCTCGGGATAATTGTATTGGCAAGCTCGCCAATACAATTATCTACAAGTTCGCAGGCAGAAATCGTGGCCTTGATGTTGCCGGTGTGAGCGACCATATCTGGATTGGCAAAATTTACGACGATGAAGTCGTATTGGCCGGTTGCGACCTCGGAAATTAATTTGGCAGTTATTTCACGGGCGGACATTTCAGGCTTTTTGTCATATGTGGGTACTTTGGGAGAGGGAATAATGGAGTGTTCTTCTCCAGGAAAGGGGTCTTCGCGTAAGCCGTTGAAATAATAGGTGACGAACCGTTCTTTTTCGCTCTCGGCAACATGGAGCTGGCGTAGATTATTGTCGGAGATGACCCTCGCCAATGGATTGTCAACGGGTTGTGGGGGAAAGGCAGTGTGGACCGGTAGGTTTTTTTCGTACTCGGTCATGGTAACAAAGTACAAGTCGGAGATGGCGTTGCCTCTGTCGAATGGCTTTTGTTTAGCTAGATGTTTGCTGTCCAGTTCGTGTTTTTGATAGTATTTGACGGTGTAGGGATCGAAGGCGGCAAAGTTAGCCGATTTTTCGAAGTCTGGCAGTACGAAAGATTTAGTGAGCTGGCGGGGGCGATCAATGCGGAAATTGGAAAAAACAACTGCGTCGTGATCGCGAATTAATGTTACCGGCTGGTTTTGGGAGTTGGTGATGACAGTGGGAGAGATAAATTCATCTGTCTCTTTGGCTGCATAGGCCATGCTGATGGCCTCTTTGATGTTGGGAGCTGTTTTGCCCCGGCCGGCAGTTAAACAGAAATAGGCTTTACTGGTGCGGTCCCAGCGGAAATCTCGGTCCATGGCGTAGTAACGGCCCATGACGGAGGCGATTTGACCGATACCTTCGCGGGCGATAACTGTTTGTATCTGTTGGATGTAGGTCATAGATGCGGTGGGAGGTGAATCCCGGCCGTCGGTAAAAATATGAATAAACACTCCCGGGACACTTTGTTCGTGAAAGAGGCGCAGTAGCGCGAAGAGGTGTGAGAGGTCCGAGTGGACACCACCTCCTCCGACCAAACCCATGATGTGAAGCGATGACTTGTTTTTTTTAGCGTGGTTGGCAGCGGCTAGAAGATTTGGGTTTTGGAAAAATGTGCCATCGGCTATAGAAATATTGATCCGGGGTAAATCCTGGTACACGATACGTCCGGCGCCCAGGTTTAAGTGTCCGGTTTCAGTGTTGCCGGGTTCACGCTTGGGAAGACCGACCGATTCTCCGTGGGCGATGAGCTGGGTGCGGACATAACTCGCCCAAAGCGCCTGCATGTTGGGTGTTTTGGCTTGAGTGATGGCATTTCCCGGGCCGGCAGGGGCAATCCCCCATCCATCGATGATGGTGAGAATTACTGGTTTAGGGTGATTCGGCATACGTGATATTATCAAGTAGAGATGAGTGCAATTGCAAGCATTGATGCCAGGGAAATATTAGATTCAAAGGGAGACCTAACGGTGGAAGTGGAATTGAAATTGGCTGACGGGTCGGCGGGTGTGGACTCTGTACCGTCTGGAGCGTCTGTGGGAAAGGCTGAGGCCATTACACAGAATACCCAACAAGCTGTAGAAAATGTTAGGAGTGAAATCTGTAAAAACTTGTTGGGGAAAGAATTTTGGGACCAGCGTGAGTTGGACGATTTACTTATTAAACTTGATGGAACTGAAAATAAATCGCGATTGGGAGTGAATGCGGTTTTGCCAGTTTCTATGGCGTTTGCGAGGGCTACGGCGGTGTCTTTGAAACTGAAATTGTATCAATATATAGGAAAATTGGCTGATATTTCTGAGTTTAAGCTGCCGCGGCCAACGGTACTTGTGATGGAGGGAGGAAGACATGGGAATTGGGCGACTGATATTCAGGAGCTGATGGTGATCCCCGTGAGCGGGGTTTTTGATTCATTTGCCCGGGAGCTGGAGGCTTGCTTGGGTGTGTTTCGAACTTTGGAAAAAATACTTTCGGAAAAAGGCTGGTCGACGGGGGTAGGATTTGAAGGGGGATATTGCCCGGCGGAACTGGTGTCCAATGACGAGGCCCTGGCATTGGTTACACAAGCTGCGGGGAACCAATTTGTGCTGGGAATAGATGTGGCAGCGTCAGAATTTTTTAAGTCAGGGAAGTATGTGCTAAAGAGTGAGAACAACCGATCGCTCTCGCCTGCAGCCTGGGCTGATGAGCTTGTGAAGTGGTCTCAGGAATTTCCTATTTGGTCAATAGAGGATCCGTTCGATCAGGAAGAGTGGAACAGCTGGTCCGATTTTGTGAAAAAGGTAGGAGGCAAGCAGCAGATAGTGGGGGATGACTTGGTAGTGACAAATGTGGAGAGAATAAAAAAAGCTGTAAGTGTGTCCGCGATTAATGCGGTACTTATTAAATTGAACCAGATAGGAACTGTAACCGAAACTTTGGAGGCTGTAAAATTAGCCCATCAGGCTGAGATGAAAACGATCGTGTCGCATCGGGCGGGAGAGACGAATGATGATTTCGTGGCGGATTTTGCCGTGGGGACCGGTTCACAAATGTGTAAATTTGGCGGTCTGGACCGTGGGGAAAGACTGGCTAAGTACAACAGGCTGTTGGGGATTGAGGGAGAGTTATTTGGGTGATTGTGTCAGTTCGGTTTCGATGGAGAGGAAGCGGTTGTATTTGGCGACGCGTTCACCCCGGGCGGGGGCTCCGAATTTGGCGTAGTCAGCTCCTACGCCTACTGCGAAATCGGCTATAAAGGTATCGTTGGTTTCTCCCGAGCGGTGGGAGATAATTATTTTCCAACCGGCGCTTCGAACTTGGTTGATGACAGCGATATTTTCGGTGACGGTGCCAGCCTCGTTGAGTTTAATGACTGCAGCTGTACAGGCCTTTTCGGCGATGGCCTTTTTGACTTTTTCGGGGTTGGTGACCAGTAAATCGTCACCTGCAATTGTCGTCACACTGCCTAATTCGGCGGTGAGGGCTGCCCACCCCCGCCAGTCGTCTTCGGACAGTGCGTCCTCTAGTAGCCGGAGGTGATACTGGTTATTTAAGTCACGTAGGTAATCTATGAATTCGGCAGTGTCCATGGGAGAACTACGGTCTTTTATGACGTAACGGCCGTCTTTGAGAAATGAATTGGCGGCGATGTCCAACCCCAACTCAACGTCGATACCTGGCTTGCGATTCGACTCGGCGATGCCTTCCTGGAGGACTTCTAAGGCGTCGAGATTGGTAAAGAGATTTGGGGCAAAGCCGCCTTCGTCGCCAACGCTGTGAATCGCGCCCCGGCGGGAGAGAATTTTCTTGATGTTTTGGTATATGACGGCTCCGGTTTCTAAACTGATGGTGAAGGGTTGGTGAGGATTGGGAATAACTATAAATTCCTGAAAATCTAAATTGCCGGCTCCGTGTTTGCCTCCATTGATCATATTGAATAATGGGGCGGGAATGAAGAGTGGCTGGGTGTTTGTGGCCAGATGGGCCACATAGCGGTATAGGGGGACTTTGGCGGCGGCGGCGAGCGCTTTGGTGACGGCCATAGAAACCCCCAGCAAGGTATTGGCTCCGAAGTGACTTTTGTCTATCGTTCCGTCGAGTGTCAGAAGTTGTTGATCAACCTGGGCAATTGAGTCTATGTTTTTGCCGACGAGGACCCCGGCTATGTCCCCGTTGACATGGGCGACGGCGTTCAAAACCCCCCTTCCCAGGTAACGATTGGGGTCGTTGTCTCTAAGTTCGTGAGCTTCGTGAGAGCCGGTGGAGCTGCCGGAGGGAACTGAGGAGACGCCGTAGTCTCCAGAGTCCAAAATGGCCACAACTTCGATGGTGGGGGTAGCTCGGGAGTCTAAGATTTCGTGAGCATACAAGCGGTCAAGTTTAGCCATATTTTAGAGTCTTGAGATGAGTTTGGATTCGCAATAATAGACGACTTCACGAGTTCTCTCGATGGCGTCGGGGTTGACAGAAACACTGGTTATACCCCAGTTTACTAATTTTTCAACTAGCTCAGGATATTCTGACGCAGCCTGGCCGCAAATGCTACTGGTAACTCCATGTTTGAGGCAGGTTTTGACAGTGCGTTCTAAGGCCCACAGAACCGCTGGGTTGCGTTCGTCGAATTGGGAGGCTACTTCCTGGTTGTCACGGTCTAACCCCAGCGTCAACATGGTGAGGTCGTTGCTGCCAATCGAGACTCCGTCGATACCCACGTCTAAAAAATCGTCTAATAAAATGACGTTGGCGGGAATTTCTACCATCATCCAGAGCTTGAATGTACCAGATCGATAGAGTCCCGAAGCGGCCACCAGTTTTTTGACTTCTACTAATTCGGAAACTGTTGAGACATAGGGGATCATGAGATGCAGATTGTTTAAGTCTTTTTTTTGGCGGACGATTTTTATGGCTTCCAACTCCAGATTAAAAACATCGGGGTTTTTGATGTAGCGGAATGCCCCTCTGAAGCCCAGCATGGGGTTGGATTCAACCGGTTCATATTTGTCTCCTCCTCGAAGTGAGCGATACTCGTTGGTTTTGAAATCAGTGGCCCGGTAAACTACGGGACGGGGAAAAAAGGCTTTGCAAAACATGGACATATCTTGAGCTAATTTGGCGATATATTCTTTTTGTTTTTTTTCGGCGATGACTTTTTTGGGGTGGACGCCAAGCCCCGCTATCATGAACTCGGCTCGAAGGAGTCCGACCCCATCCACGTTTTTTTGGGCGATTCTTTCGGCTGCTTCTGGTTCGGCCAGGTTGACGTAGACACGCGTTGCTGTTTTGAAGTTTTCGGGCAGGTTTAGGGTAGGAATGGATGATTGGGTTTGAGTAGTGACGGGCGTAACGGCTCCAAGATAAATTTCCCCGGTTGCACCACTGACTGTAACGATCATGCCATCTTTTAGAACCGAGGTCGCAGTGGTGGTGCCGACTACACAGGGGACACCCAGCTCGCGCGAGACGATGGCGGCGTGTGATGTCAAACCGCCGCGATTGGTGATGATACCCGCTGCCCGCTTCATAGCGGGGACAAAATCAGGCGTTGTCATATCGGTGACCATAATGTCGCCAGTCTTGACCCGACTCAATTTCTTGATATCCGGTATGAGCCGAACCGGTCCGGAGACGATGCCGGGGGAAGCGGGAGCACCTTTTAATATGGAAGAGCTGGAGAGTTTAAGAGCCGGAGAGCTGGAGTCAGCCGCTGATTTATTATCGAGGGTGGTGATGGGGCGGGTTTGGATGATGTAAAGCGAACTCCCTTCCATAGCCCATTCCACATCTTGGGGAAAGAAGTAATGCTGGTGAATTTTTTTGCCTATTTCGGCCAGTTTTGAAATTTGGCCATCGGTTAATTTTTGGCTACGTTGATCACGGGATGGAACTTTGACTTGTTTGACACCCTGTTTACTTTTGACCTCCATGATTTCCTGTGGCTTAATGTTTTTGGTGATGATCTTGCCCGAGGCCCTGCTGACTTCATAATGGTCCGGGGTGACTACACCCTGGACTATGTAGTCACCTAAACCGAAGATGGCCTCTATGACAATGCGATCTCTGTCTTTGGAGATTGGGTCGGTCGTAAACATGACACCAGACACGTCTGATTGGATCATTTGTTGGATAGGTACGGCAATGCCTACTTTAAAGTGGTCGAATTTTTGCTGCTGCCTGTAAAAAATACTTCTGGCTCCGAATAAAGACATCCAACACTCTTTTACTTTTTGCAAAACATTGGCGTCACCGATGACGTTGAGGTAGGATTCCTGTTGGCCGGCAAAACTGGCTTCCGGCAAGTCCTCGGCTGTAGCCGAGGATCGAACAGCTACGGGTACACCCGATGATAGGGGTGAGTGGTGGGCGGTGAGCTCGTGGTAACTGGTAAATATTTCGTTTACTATCTCACGAGGTATATCAGATTTGGCCATAAGATGTTTAATTTTGTCTGCGGCATGGTTGAGTTTGTCTGAGTCAGAAATATCGGTGGAGGAGAGAATTTTGTGGATTGCCGGGCGAAGTTTATTTACCTCTAAAAAAGTGAAATAAGCCTGGGAGACGACAACAAACCCGGGTGGGACCGGAATACCGGCTTGGGTCATTTCTCCCAAGTTTGCTCCTTTACCGCCTGCAACAGGAATGTCTGATTTGGAGACGTCCTCGAACCACTTGATATATTTAGGTTTGGTCATGCATTTTGTCCTTGAACCAGTCTACCCAGGGAATCGGTCCTGGGTCAACCCCATTAATTTGGGAGAGTGAATATGCTAAATAGGCGCCGGACTGAACCAGGTCCATAGCTTCGAAAAGCTGAGAGTTGCCGGCAACTTCCAGGTGATAAGCCGATAGTCGTTGTTTCTTAACGATTTCCTGGGTAAGTGCGAACCGGCGGGTCACCTCGGGGTGGTACCGGGGGGAGTCGATAAACAGAAACGTGAGGTGGTCTTTCAGGTTCTGAGGATAGGTCAGGCCTTCTAACAGGTGGTGGTTTAATTCCGGCAGATCGAACATGACGGCGAATGTTTTGGCATTTTCGTGAAGTTGGTTTCTCATAGCGTAAGCTGCTCCTTTAAGGTGTTCGGCACAGATGATGGCAATGGCGTGGCCTGTGAGGTCGCGGGATAGGTGGACAAGGTGGGGAAAGTTGGATTGGCGGCTACGTAAAAACTGAGGTAATAACCCTAAATCACTGGGTTGGTGTAGCAACTGACAGCGAGAGAGGAGGACAACCAGGCTCATTATGTTGTAGCCCAGACCCATGCGGGGCTGGTTACTGGGATTGTGCAGGGGATGAAAAATATAGTTGGGAAAGTCGAATTGCCTGGCTAATTCGGCTAGTTTGCCGCCACTGGCGATGATAAATATTTGGGCTCCTCGGGCTCTGGCTTCGGCGAGGGATGACAAGGTCTCTTCGGTATTACCCGAATAGCTACATATGATTACCAGAGTTCTTTCATTGACAAAATTGGGGAGGTGGTACTCGGTAGATATGATAACCGGAATTTTTATGATTTGGCGCTCAAGACTCGCTATAATTCGCCCCCCCAGAACCGAACCACCCATGCCGGAGACCACGATGTTGTTGACGTTGTAACAATGGGGAGGAATTGTTGTTGTGGCCATGTCTTTAAATACCTGCTGACATTGATCGGGTAGAGCAAGAATCGATTTTCTGACGCCGGTGGTATCTAGATCTGAGGAGTCGGAGATGGGGGGGGAAGATGGGGGCAGGGGGTCGGAGTGCATGGCAGGCTTTTACTCATTATGTAGTTTTGCCCTGGGGAGTTCAAGAGCAGGTTTACTCTGAATCGAGTGTTCTAAGCGCGGCTCTGAATGCGTTTCTGAGAGCGCTGCGCATCTTGGGATCTTGGTTGATTCTTCTGCCAACTGCTTGATTTACTATTCCATCACCAGCCTGTGCGAATATATGCCAGGCGGGTGAGAGTCGGTATACGTCTGGCGAAATATCGTCCGGTATCGGGAGTTCCCTTCGTGTGTCTGGTCGTTCTGCCAATTTAGCAAGAAATAGGAGACAACTTGTTAACGCTTTTGCGGTTAGGTTCGATATTTCAGGGCCGTACTTACTTCGAAATCCTTCGTCGGTCAGTGTTAGGGGGACTATCTTTAATAAAGCCGTTCCAATTTCCCTGAGTGCATCCGGATTGCAAGAAGCAAGTCCGAACATTGCGGCGGCTGCAAGTTGGTCAGCGTCTCTCTTCCCATAGCCTTGAGTGGCAAGTTCTTTCTCTTTCCCGTAAACGCTGAGATACGCTTCGGTGTTGCGAACCACATCCTCGTCTAGATTGCTGATTGCACTGCTGAGTCCATCTAAAGCTGTAGCCCGAATCATACAGCTTATAGTATACTAGATAAGGATCTACTTGTCAATTTTGACTAGCCAGAGCTCGAGGGCGGCGGTGAGATCGTAGGGGAGGGATCCAGTCTTTAGCTTGTAGTCGATGTCTAATAATTGCGAATTTAAAATTGCCAATTGCGAATTGGAGAACTGGCGAGTGAAATGGCCTTGGCCGAGGAGAACTTTGTGCAGTCGGGTACATAAACTAGCAAAAATTTGTTCAACGGGGGCAGTACCTAATGCCAAGTGCAAAGTGCTAACGGTGGGATTGTCTAGAAAAGCGAAAATATGTTTGGGGAGATCGTATTTAGTCGTTAATTTCGGGTCAATAGTCTTTAGCTGGGAGGAAACATCTTTGGACTCCCAAATGATGATACTTTCTGCTTGATTTTTTTCAATGTATTTTATTAGTTCTTTTTTGGCTGCGGATGGACGAGATGAGAGGAGATTTTCGATAAATACGGCGTTGGCTGGGCCAAATAGTGATTTTGATTCGACGGCTTGAATCAGCTGGCCTATTTGTAAACTGTCGCCTGAGAGGTCGACAATATTAAGTCCCTGTTTTATTGCCGCGTGCTTGGCAGATAGAAAATGGTCCCGAGAAGTTATTTGGTTGTCACCATGGAGAATAATCATTGATATGATTTACGAAGAAGCGATTGAAATAAAGCTTCTACGGTGTCGTGGTAATGGCGATACGTGCGGCGGCCGTGGGCGCGGGAACGGTGGGGTACGAGAGCGCCAGAAAATGTCTTGGGGATATGCAAAAGTTCGTGGATGAGAACCCGTTCTTGTTCGTCCAAATTTAATTTATCAAAGCGATGGGAAATGACTTCCAGGCAGTAGGCGGCCTGGGTGTTTAGAGCTTGCTGCCAAATTGTGGGCAAGCTCCAAATGCGGGCGGTGGCCCGGGAAGTGGAGCCGGTGCTACGAAAGCAAAATATCCGGTCCGATTTGGCGTGATTAAAGGGTAGGTGCGATATCAAGTGAGCGATACGACGGCTGATGTCCGGTGCGGGCTGCCAGTTCATACTTTTTGGATTATATCCGTTCGACTATCACTTCGTCTCCCGCTAAAACTGGCTTAGTTACTTTGAGACCTATTGACTGCCCGGGTTGGGCTGATTCGACCTGTACGTGCTCGATTTGGAGGGAGGAGACGGTTTGGGAGAAGTTTGATGAGCCTGAAAAGCGGATCCGCTCGCCTATGTATAGAGATTGAGTGAGATCGACGATGGCGACGCCGATTGTGGGGAAGTAGTGGGAAACAACCCCGACTTTCATGTATTACTTTTTTAGTTTAGCACAACCGTGTCGCCAACACTAATATTGTGGTTATCTATGAAACCGGCTGGAACTTCTAAGACCCACAGGCTTGCATAATCTGGTGTAATCACTTGGGGGGGGTCGGTGGGGTCTGACGGGGGAGGAATGTTTTTGTGAATTTGAACGATTTGACCCTTATTTATCCAGATAAAGTCTAGGGCGAACACCATGTCTTTCATCCAAAAAGTGGGCAGGCCTACTTGGGGGAACATAAACAGCATGCCTGTGTTTTCTGGTAGTGCCTTTCGGCCGGATAAGCCCTGGGCCCGGGTTTGGGGAGTATCAGCAATCTCAACCGAAATTGTAGTTTGACCTAATGTGAGTTGGGGTGATGCTGGTGAGAGTAGATTCAGCAAGCGGCGCACAAAGTCTGGACTGTTTGTTGACTTTGACGGCTGAGATGGTAAACCGGGCTCAGATGGCTTTAATGTTTGGGTGGACAAGTGCGGGCTGCCAGCTATCTTTGGTAAATGTTGGATTTGAGCGTAATGGGCTGTGGGCTGGTGGGATGTGTCTAATAAGGAGAAGGGCTGAAATTGGCCGGTGGCGAAAAGTAAAAACGGAGTGATGGCGACAATATTTGGCTCTGTCCAGACTTGATTGAAAGCGGTAGTGTAAAAATTTTCGCTGGAATTTAATGATCCGGTTTCAGTGATAAAGAGTGGCAAATTAATTTTGAGATATTTTTGTTCATACCTGTAACTTGTAATGCCATAGCGGTCCTTGGAATAAACAGATGCGGAAAATCCGGGGTTTGGGTAAGCGTGGACGGACAGGCCGTCAATCGATTTATACCAATTGGGTTGGGACTTGGTCATGCGCCGGTAGAACTCAAGGGCGTCAAGTGATGTGTGGTTTGTAGGAGCAGACATGTCTAGACCCGCTGATAAGAGAAAGAAATCTGCTGACCGGCTTTTGAAAATGTCCTTGGCGTCTATGAGTAAAGTAGCATACTGACTAGGGTTAACTTCTCCGCCCCACTCGCTTCCATGATTAGGCTCATTAAAGAAGGTAACGTAACGGTTTTGGGTGGGCCAGGGCATGTCATTTAAAAAATTGGCAAAGTCGACCAGGTCGTAGACGGTAGGACGAACCCAAGTACCGCCATCGGGGTAAGTGGCCAGGCGAATAATGGGAATTAAGTGCAGATTTTTGGTCTGGAGAAAGAAATCCGTCCATTTCTCTCGGTCTCGGTCGTTGCTTCTCATGGGAATAGTCACGTAGCCCCAGTACCCGCCGGTGGAATTTACTAGTTTGGCGGCTTGGGATATCTCGCCAGGGTCTAAAATGTGGACTCCTATTCGGTTGTTAGGGACAGACAAAGGGTCGTAAATGGCTACGACTTTTGAAATCCCAAATCCAAAATCCCAAATTCCAAATAAGCACCAAGATCCAATGACCAAATTCCAAAATCGCCTCATTTGACCATTATACTTTTCCTGGCGTGGCAGATGGCGATAGCCAGAGCGTCGGCCGTATCGTCGAAGTGAGACTTGCGCCCCTTTTTGGCCTTGACCTTGAGAAGTTTTGTGACCATCATTTTCATTTGTTTTTTATCGGCTTTGCCGCTGCCACCAACATATAACTTGACCTGCATGGGAGTGTAATCAAAAACCGGTAAGTTATGTTTATGTATAGCCAATTTAATTACGCCTATGGCTTGGCCGACGGCGATAGCAGTAAGGGCATTGGTGGCAAAGAACAGCCTTTCAATGGCTACAACTTCTGGTTGGTGCATCTCGATGATTTTGCTTACCCCGTCATAAATATGCTGTAGTCTTTGACCGTGAGGTTGGTCTTTGGATGTTTCTACCAATCCCAAGTCCAATACTTGGTACTGTTCGTGACCGTTGACGTGGATGACGCCGAAGCCTGTGGTAGCAGTGCCGGGGTCGATGCCGAGGATTTTCATCGTACTTGGATGATATCATGTTGAGTGTGGGCAAGTGGCTGTTTATGAGTGCAGTGGTAGTTTTTTTTGCAGCGGTAGCGGGTTGGTGGTTGGGCGGGCAACAAAAATCGGTACAGAACCAGACATCTGGTTGGGTGAAGTCAGCTAAATCGGAGAGCGTTTATGTTTATTTTGTGGTGGAAGATCAGAGTCGATTGAAATTGATCCCGAATTATGAGAGCAAATTGCCCAGCTTGAAACTGGTTTCGGAAAATGAGTGTCTATTTGGGATTAATGGGGGTTTTTATGCCACTAACGGAAAACCGATTGGGCTCGTCGTGATTGATGGAAGCGTGATAAATCCTGTTAAAACCAGCCAATTGTTTAATGGATTTGTGTGGGTTAGGGGGGGTGGGTCGTTTGGAGTAGGTCGGAATTTACCGGTGAAAATCAATTACGGGGTGCAGACGGGACCGATGCTGGTAGAAAGTGGACGAGCGTTAAATCTGGAGATTAAAAATGACAGTAGTGCCAGGCGGTCAGTAGTGATCGAAGTCACGAATGGTAGAATGGTTTTTGTGATGATTTATGATGAGAAGTCCCGTTTAGATGGACCCACGTTAGCGGAGCTACCTGGAGAAGTAATGCGAATTGCTGGTTTGGAAGGGTGGAAGGTGGTATCGGCTATAAATTTGGACGGCGGAGCCGCATCTGCCTTTTACTCTTCCGAGGTTACGGTTTCAGAGTGGCTGCCGGTGGGCAGCTGGTGGTGTGTTGTTAGCCTCGAGTCTTGACGAGCTGGAAATAGTTCCCGTCCAGATCGGCAAAAGTTGCGATATAGCCGTAATCCTGGATGTGATACATCTTGGCTACGAGTTTTACCTTGGCTTTTTTGAGGCGGGTAATTTCGCGCTCAATATTGTCTACCTCGAAGTTGAGAATAATCCTCTGAGGATTGGGGTTGGTCCCCCTTACTTCGGAGTGATCGGCGATATATAGACTGGTTTTACCCAAATCGAACTCGTAAAATTCCTCGTCATGTTCGCCAAACACGGCTTCGCTTTTGAGCTTCAGCCCCAAGGTATTTTGATAGAACTTGGCTAATTTTTTGGCACTTGGTGAAGAAAGTAATATGCCTTCTAGAGTTTTTATCATCTGTTGTCTCACCCCCGATCTTGTTTAGGGAATTATATAGAATTTTTTTGTTGTGGGCGAAGCAGGATTCGAACCTGCAACATGATGTGTATAAGACATCTGCTCTACCGTTGAGCTATTCGCCCTCAGCCACAATTTTACCAGAATTGAAGTATAATTTGAGGGTCGGGGCGTAAGTTGACAATTCATGGGGCGGTAGCTCAATGGTAGAGTAGCAGCCTTTTAAGCTGTTTGTTCTGGGTTCGAGTCCCAGCCGCCTCACACTTTCGGATATCGCAGAATGGGCGGTGGCAGATGGCCGACTGCCACGCCAGGATTTGACCGAGTCAAAGCCCAGATTGGGGACAAAAGAAAGGCGTTTGTCAGAAAGATTGAAGTTCGAGCCGGCATTTCTTGCAAGAGATGAAATATCTTGCAAATTATTTTTTCCAAGCGCGATTTTTCCGCAATTTATTGAGCTTTTTATGAACTCCTCAAAAGGTTCGAGCCAACTCGAACCACCACTCTGAATTTTTGATATTTTTTCCTGAAGTTTGAATTTCTGTTCGAATAGTTCGTTTTTCTTTGTCTTGTATTGTTCTTCGTTTATTACTGTCAAGTATACGGTTTGGTATACAGGCTTTCTACGTCCGCTGATTGTAAAGGTGCAGAAATTGGCGGGGTGACATCTTGAGGCTGGTGTGGATCCGGGTTTGATTGTAGTAGGCGATGGTTTGGTGGACGGCTTCGATCAGTTCACCCAGAGATTCAAAGCGGTCAAACTCCAACCCCAAGTCTGTCTTGAAGTTGTCGTAAAACGACTCCTGGTAACCGTTCTCCCAAGGGCTGCGTTTCCGGCTCAGGGATACCCGGATACCCAGCTTCTCCAGAAGGCGGGTATATTCTCCTCCGGTGTACTCGGCTCCCTGGTCAGTGTGGATGGTTAAGGGGATTTTCCCCAGAGTTTTAATGGCATCGAAGAGGGAGTTGATCACCAAGTCCGAGGTGTGCCGGGTGGCTACACTCCAGCCGACGATTTCCCGAGTGTACAAATCGATGAAGGTAGTCAGATACACAATCCCTCCCCGGTAGGGTATTCGGGTGAAGTCCCCGGCTAAAATTATTCCGGGTTTAATCGGACAGGAGTTTTTGATCAAGTTGGGATACTTAGCCGCCAGCCTGCCCCGATCCCGCTTCTTACTCCATCTAGCTTTCCTCTTGTACGGCTTGATGCCAAAAAGCCTCATTACCCTTCTCACCCGGCGTTTACCTAAAGATAGCGCCAAAGCGATCCGGCGATGGCCATATCCTGGGTTGGCCTTCAAGATTTCCAGAATGTCCTCTTTGAGTCTCTCATCCCGGAATTTCAGTTTCCCCCGGTTCTTGTACCACCCGGCCCGGCAGATACCCAATAGGTGAGAGACCAAGGTCTTAGTGGCTGCCGGGACCCGAGTGAGGATAAGGAAACTAAGTTCGCCTCTTTTTTTTTACCTTTTCCAACTCGACGGTTAACACCCCGACGATCTCCTTTAGGACCTGGTTTTCCTTCTTTAGTTTAGCGTGTTCCATCCAGCTGACGGAGTGGGTCGCCCCGGTCCTAAGCCAAGCATAGATAGTCTTGTCAGAAACGCCATACTGTTTAGCTAAAGCTGCTACTGCTTCACCAGCCTTCACTTTACCCAATATTTCTTCCCTGACTTCTTTAGCAACAGGATTTTTCAAATAAATCACCCCCAAAAAAATAAACACTGATTATATAGAAACAGTGCCTACTTTAGTGGATACCTGTCCGTTTGGGGTCCAGATATTGTTCAAGCGAAAGTTTGGAGGGACGAAAACGGCATAATTGTTTATGTTGAACCGGGCAGTGCCAAGTATGTGGAAAGGTCCTCTCATTAGGTCATTTGGGTATCGCCTAGGAATCCTCCCTTTTGCAATGCCCAGAGACGACTATATAAGCCGGCGGATCTTTTAAGTAAGCTTTTGTGAGTTCCAGCCTCGGTAATCGTTCCTTCTCTCAAAACTATTATGCGATCAGCGCGCATAACCGTGGATAGCCTGTGGGCAATAATAATACTTGTTCTGGGATTACCCTCGTCTTTTATTAAACTCCAAAACGCCTCTTGGACTGCCTTTTCAGATTCTGAATCAAGGGAACTAGTAGCCTCGTCAAAAACAATGATTTTAGCTTTTTCTAATAGTACTCTGGCTATAGCTAACCTTTGTCTCTGGCCTCCGGAAAGTTTGATACCACGCTCCCCCACTCTAGTTTCCAATCCCTCTGGCAAATTTTTTACAAAATCGTCTAATTTGGCATAACCCAAGGCTTCCCAGAGCTCTTCTTCACTGGCATCCGTCTTGGCGTAACCGAGGTTATACCTGAGAGTGTTGTTGAACAGAAGTGGGTCCTGAGGGACTATTCCGATTAAGCCTCTTAAATAGGACTTGGACATGTCAGATGTTTTTACCCCGTCTATCGAAATTGAGCCTGCAGTCAAGTCGTACATTCTCATCAGAAGTTTGACCAGGGTGGTCTTTCCCGATCCCGATAGACCGACTAAGGCTACTGTTTCACCAGGCCTTACATCCAGTGAAAAATTTGCAAATATCGGTTGGCCTTCTCGATAAGCAAATCCCACTTTATCGAACTTGATCCGACCTGAAAGATTATTTACTATTGACGGGTTCTGGGGATCTTTTACTAGGACCGGTTCGTTTAAAACATTTAAATATTGCTCCATATCCCCGTACTTTTTAGCCATATTTCTGGCAGTTAGGAGGGTGCTTACCATTTTGGGGAAGAAGGCTGCCGAAAACGATGCGATTAAAACAAACTGGGGTAAGTCTATTAGACCTTGAGCCAAATCGGTTATGGCTAAAAACAGAGTTCCTGCCATGGCTATGTTTGATAAATTGCCGATTATCAAGTCAAAGTAACGAAAGGTGAAAAAATACGCTTGAGCGGCATCGTTCCACTTGGATAACAAATTTCCCAGTCTGATTTGCTCGTAAAATTCCTTGGCAAAATACTTGACTGTATCAAAGTTCATCAGATTATCCACTCTGACCCCAGATACCTCATCGTCTATGCCTATGAAGATTTTTCGTTTTACCATGTTAGATTTAACCAGTGGAATGGAGCTGACAAAGGCCAAAAAAAGGATTGTGAGGCTAAACCAAAAATATTTAGGGCTGACTCCCCAAAACGCGTAAAGCATAACGACAAGGCTGATAACCACGGCGTAACCTTCTCTAATTATCGAGTCATACATTGTCAGGAACGCATCTTCGCCTCGTTTCATGATGGAGATCAATTTTCCTGAGCTTTTTTCGGTATGGTAGGAAAAGTCCAACTCATGTATCCGTTTCATGACTTCCATCTGTAAATCCACGGCACTGAGCATCACGTTTTTATCACTTAGAATCATGGAAAAGGCGTAAGTTAGAGTTCCGGCCAGCATCACCATGCCCAGGGTTATGACTATCCAAAAAGCATGGATGAATTGGCCATTTGTCGCGTCGGCGGTTATGGCTTTTAGAAAGAACGGCTGGACGCTTTCGGCCACCCTGGAGGCTCCGGCCACTATTAAGTAAGCGATAAAATATCGTTTGTGTCGCCAAACGTAATGAAAGAAACTTCGAAACACAGGCATATCCTTATTATTGTCTATTTCGTGACTCCCTTGCAAATTGCTCTATAATGCTGACCTATGGCTGAGCGACGAATTGTAGACGAATTTGATAGTAAGACAGGAAAACCCGATGTTAGTGTGACACCGAGGAATTTAATTATGGAAATTCGTGACTTGGCAAGGAAGCATGATACAGCTGGCCTGAAGGAACTATTTGAAGCATACATGCGTTGGGAGAAGAGTGGCAATATTGGTGAAACCGAAGAACAAACTAAACAAAGGATCCTGGAAAATTTTGAGGTGTATGCGTACGCCGCCGATCTTGGCAAAAAAGGAAATTTAGGTTCATGGACATTACGGGAAGTAGCTGGTATTTTGGGAAATCCAGGTCCTGTTAGGAAATTTTTTAGAGAAACTATGGAATTTACCCCTACGCGGATTTTATATCTTGGTCTGGGAGCGAGCTAGAAGATCGATGTAGCTTTCCAGGTGGTGGATGGCTCTCCGGTTGAATTCTTTATCCAAGAACCTTCCCCTTCTACTTCTGTTTCAGCAGTTGGGATATATCTGAGTTTGAGCAATGAGCTCTTGATCATCTATATCAACTTGGCTAGGCGAGATTATATTATAACCCGCTATGACAACTCGATTCCAACTATTTATCTGGGAGGCTCTCTATAGCGTTCAGGGTGGAGGGCATAGCAAACATCGGCATGGCTTCTAACTGGGATTATTGGTTTTCCACTCGCTTCCTCAATCACTCTGACTAGCGGGTCCAGATTTTCTCTTGTATGTCGAAATCCAGCTATAAATACGTGTGGTACGTTGGCTAGAATATACCTCAAGGCCATCTCAAGATCTTCCCTATCCCAGTTTTCGATTAAGCGTAGTCCAACTGAACTGGCAGGTATTTTTTCGTCACGACACCCCTGGGCGATTATGGGAGCCGTTAGGCTGTCATATTCGCAGATTATGACGGCTTCTTTTCCATCCAGGACCCTGAGTGTTAACTCGGTTAAGTTAGCTTGACGTGGTATTCGATATAGGGCTTCGATTAGCGAGATTGCCATGTCCTGTAGTATAACAGATTAGCGCTCGAAAATATAGAAGGCGGGAGTGGAGTCGGGGTAGTCAATGCGATTGACAACTGGCTTGATCTGATCTATAAGTGGCTGGTCGGCTGAAGCGATGATTAAATTTTTTCCCGTCAGGTGGATATTAGTCCAAACCCGGATGCCTGGGTGCAATAAGTAAATATTTCCGAATTGACGGCTAGTCAGACCCGGAGTAACCTCGACATTTGCTAGAGGCTGTAAGTTCTGAAATTTTACAAGATCAAAGCGGGTGTAAAAGAGGTAGGCCATGATGGCCGAGTCGTCCTTAAAATCCAAAATTATACGATCGTAATTTGGAGACTCAGAAATACTTGTGGAAATAGCAGCGTCAAAGCCCCATTGGAAAGGTTTGGCACTTTCCCAGCGATAATTGCTAAAGAAATAATTGTAAATAAAGAGGCTAGATATAGCTAAAAAAACTAAATACACTGGAATTGTTAGTTTGACCCATCGAGTAAGTTGCCAAAGCCCTAGAGAAATTGTGAAAATTAAGGCAGGAAGTAAAATCAGGAGGCGCGCGGCGTGAGGATTATCTGATCTGGTTAATGAACCGGGGAGCGGGGCAAGAAACAGCCAAAATAATATCATACTATGGGTTTTTGTGGTAAATAATATTGCTAACCCAACTAGCAGTGGAAGCGCTTCTATTAAGTGAAGCATGCCAATTGTCTCACGTCCTGGTGAATGACGTAATTGGGTGTCTCCAATGGTAAATAAATACTGTGTGGAAAAGGTGTGAAAATAGTTCTCAAGGAAAGTTTTTGCCCAAAGAATTGGCTTGTTGACAAGTAGCCGGTCGATAACCCGGGGACTGAGGCCAACTTGCCTGGGAACTCCGGATGACAGTTGTTGTGTCAACCTCCGGTTATCGACCGTAGAGCTAACTGTGGGGTCGGTAAGAATTGATAATTCCCGGAATCGCTGTCCGCTTTTACCTATTAGTCCGTCTATAAATATTGGAGTGAAAATTAATATGAAAAGTGATAGTCCGATGAGGAGTTGCTGATTTATGACGTAAGATTTGCGATTTATAAATAGGAAAACAATGAGGATGAGAGGAACAAAGAGTTTGAGTGGTGCGTAGGCTAAAGTTGATAAACTTAGGAATAACCCGGCAAATGGTAAAAAGGTTTTTTTTCTGATTCCTCTTACTAACAAACAAAATCCCAGGAGAAAGAGGAATAAGGCTGAGCCGGTTTCGACGGATTGGCGGCTATATTGAACGTGCCAGGGAGAGAGCGCAGCGCTGAACGCTGCTAAACGACCAATTTTCAAATTTTTAAATAACAAACTACCCAAAGCGTACATTAAGATTACAAACAAAATTCCAAAAAAAGCAGCTGGGAGACGGACGGCTGTGGAGGTAAGTCCTAATGCAGTCACAAAAGGCACGGTTGAATAGATAAAAACCGGAGTTCTGAACTCTGCGAAGGAATGCGGAAACACCGGTAGTGGATTACCGAAGTAATCCCTACCGGTTCTGAGAAGAGAATAAGCCTGGTAGCCAGTGTCTTGCTCGTCCCAATGCAGCCCGTTTGGGAGGCGACCGATGTCCCACAAGCGTATAACGCTGGCAAGAATAACTATAACCAGTAAGGTTACGGCCGATTTCATAGGGCTGCATAAAACGTCTTATTGGGGGCGTTCTTCTCGTGGTCTGGCCACTGAAACAGCCAGATTTCGATCATTGAATGGTTTACCGTTGAGTTCGGAAATAGCTTTATTTGCTTGAGCGTCGTCTGGCATCTCAACGAAACCGAAACCCTTGCTGCGTCCGGTTGCCCGGTCGACAATTACTGTTGCCGATGTTACTTCCCCGTGTTGGGAGAAAAGGGTAGTTAGATCGGGACCAGTGGTGTTATATGGCAAATTGCCTACAAAGATTCTAGTCATGAATTATGATTGTCACCTCCTTTCAAAATTCAAAAAATTGTTCTTATGGTAAATCTATTTTGGAGGTAACTATTCTTTTTTATGCAAATTGGGAGTGGACTTGCGAGACTTCCCGAGATGACTGGTGACGAAGATAATAAAGTTTAGCCCGCCTGACTTGACCTTGCTTTTTAACCTCAACTTTGGCAATCCATGGGGAGTGAATGGGGAAAATTCTTTCCACTCCGATATTTCCTGCAGCGAGTTTGCGGACGGTGAAGGATTTGTTTTCTCCTCTGCCCCGGATGGCAATTACCATACCCTCAAAGACTTGGATTCTTTCCTTTTCACCCTCAATGATTTTAAGGTGGACCCGAACCAGGTCTCCAGAGTGGATCTTTGCACCCTGGTAGTCAAACACATTAGCCATACTTGTGGCATTTTACCCCAAATGAGGAGAATTTAACAGGGCATTAATTTTGGCTTCGAGATTAGGATTCCAGTTTAGGCCGTATGGGAGAGGGACTTCTTTGGAAGAGCTGCCTGTTGTAAATACGAGAGTCGCTGGTTTCGAACCTTTATGGGTTTGGAGAAGTGTGTTTAAAGTAACTAGCTTGGTTTGGGGAGTGGATGGGGGAATATAGATGGTTACTTTGGGTTGACCGGTTACATCCTTAGGGGATGATGGAGTACTAACTTGGGGGAGGCGCGTCTCGGGACCGGCGAAAATGGCAGCCGACTGGGCAATAATTGTGATCTCATGCGAAGCCTCTTCATCGGAGTCTGCGCTGCCTTCGGATTTACGGTTTTCAATACGCCCCGATATAAGGACGAGGTTATTGGGCTGCCAGCAACTGGAAGTGATAGCGAACACTTTGGGAAATACTACCACCTCTGCCGATCTGGTTAAATCGGTCACTCTTGCAAAACACATTTGCAGGCCCGAAGACTTGGTAGTCACATTTCGGACGGATTCGATAACTCCCCCAGTGGTAATAGTTTGGCCTGTCGTGTCTTCCAAGAATAAATCTGATATTGACTTGGATATAGTCTTTTTGAGCAAGTCGAGATTGCCAGAGTGAGGATGTTCGGTAAGATAAAAACCCAAAAGATCTTTTTCCAATTCTAATTTTTGGCTTTTTTCTAATTCTTCTATTTGGGGTAGCTGATCTTCGGGGTTGGGTGTGTTTTGGGCGTCGCCAAATAAACTTGACTGACCCAAACTCTTAAGCTTGTTGATGGAGATTCCCTGTTCACGAATTTTATCCAGCCCGGCCAGCATGGCAGCTCTATTGCCAAAGATATCCATGCTACCCGCCTTTATCAAGCTTTCGAGTACTTTGCGATTTACCTTTTGGGCGTCTACCCGGAGGCAAAAATCGGTAAGGGAAGAGAAAGGCTTGTTCTGCCTAGATGACAAAATAATGTGAATAGCAACCTCGCCTACATTCTTGATGGCCGATAAACCAAATCTAATCGCCCGGCCGTCTAATGAGCCAGTGTCCGGCTCGATGGTGAAGCCAGTGTCAGATTTGTTTATTTGGGGAGGCAGGACCTTTATTTTCATGCGTTTGCACTCTTCTACAGCCTCGACAATCTTGTCGGTGTTGCCTGCTTCTGCTGTTAACAAGGCGGTCATATACTCTACCGGGTAATTGGCTTTGAGATAGGCCGTTTGGTATGAAACGATGCCGTAGGAAGCCGCGTGAGCTTTGTTGAATCCGTATCCCTGAAAAGGAACGAAAAGGTCCCACAATGCTTCGGCTTGGGCTTTGGACATATCTGAGGTTTTCTGGCAACCAGTGACGAAAATCTCGTGTTGCTTGGCCATTTCCTCGGGGATCTTTTTGCCGATGGCTTTTCTGAATTTATCTACCGAATTCCAGTCGTATCCGGCTAGTTCCAAGGCTGTGAATAAGACATCGTCTTGGTAAACAAGAATTCCATATGATTTGTCTAAGTATTTGGCCATTTTGGGGTGGAGGAACTCCACCTTTTTTTGGCCATGCTTACGGCTTATGAATTCCGGGATATTGGCCATAGGCCCCGGCCGGAACAGTGCGATCATGACCATTAGATCTTCGATTCGTGTGGGACGCAGTTCGCGCAGCCACTTGGTCATACCCGGGCCGCCCATTTGAAATACTCCCATGGTCTGGCCCGAAGACAACATGGCAAATGTTTTTTTGTCGTCAAGTGGAATTTTGGCCAGTTCAACTTTAACGTCTCGTTCTCTTTCGACGATGTCCCGAGCAGCTCCCAGGATAGAAAGGTTTCTGATACCCAAAATATCGAATTTGACTAACCCCACTTCTTCGCAGGCATGCATTTCGTACTGAGTGATAACTTTGTCGCCGTTTGGTTCCAGTTGTAAGGGGGTGAAGTCTTTCATATCAGTCGGAGAAACGACAATGCCGGCGGCGTGGACCGAGGCATGGCGAGCGTTGCCCTCGATTTCCCTACCCAGATCGATTACTTGTTTAGCGGCAGGATCGGTGTCATACATGATCTTGAACTCGGGAGATTCATCCAAGGCCCTATCGATAGTCATCGGGAATCCCTGGGAGCCTATTGGGATGATCTTGGCTATGCGGTCGCCGAATGAGTAGGGGTGACCCAATACTCGGGCAATGTCGCGGACTGCGGCTCTAGCTAACATCCGGCCAAAGGTGCAAATTTGGGCGACCTTGTCTCGGCCAAACTTTTCGGTGACGTGAGCAATAAGTTCTTCACGGCGGTCATCGGCAATATCTAAATCTATGTCAGGAGGACTGGGACGGAAGGGGTTAAGAAAACGCTCGAACGGTAATAGATAGCGGATGGGATCTACCGTAGTTATGCCAATGATGTAGGAGACTACAGATCCGGCAGCAGAACCACGAGTATTGGTAATAATTCCGTGGTCAGAGCACCAACTGACTAGGTCCGCCAGAAGCAGGAAATACGGCGCGTATCCTTTGGAAATAATAGTGTCAAGTTCCATGTCGACGCGTTTTTGTAGGTCCGGATTCACATTTGGGTAACGAGTGGAAACGTGGCTGTCTACCATTTCGCGAAGCGTAGTGGCCGGATCACGACCTTTGGGCAGGTCGATATTTGGAAAGTGCCATTTGCCTAGCTCGATTTGAACCTCACATTGATCAGCGATCTGGAGTGTGTTTTTAACGGCTTCAGGATAATCGGAGAATATGTGGTCCATTTCCAAGGAAGGACGCAGATAAAATGTAGGGGTGTCAATGTAACGGATGCGGTCGGTGTCAGTAACGTTTTTCCCAGTACTTATACACACCAGAGCGTCCTGAGCGGTGGCGTCAGATTGATTTAGATAATGGGCATCGTTGGTGGCGACTAGTGGTAATCCGATGTCACGACTGAGTTTGACGATGCCATCTATCCAAATTTTTTCCGATTTTTGTAAGTCTTGTAGTTTGCCTAAAACTTGAGGTTGGTTTTTTGCCGAGTCGAAATAATCCTGGTAGAAGTGGCGCTGTATTTCCAAATAGTAATTGTTTTGCCCAAATACGTCTGCGTACCAGATTACTGCTTGATTGGCGGCTTGGTAGTTGCCGGCAATTAGGAGTTGGCCGACTTCTCCCTTGGGACAGGTGGAGGTACAGATGAGTCCTTCCGAATATTTTTTGAGGGTGTCTTTGTCGAAACGGGGACGATAGTAAAAGCCTTCAAGGTGGGCTATTGAACTTAGCTGCATCAAGTTTTTGTAGCCGGTAAAGTTACGTGCTATGAGTAGAAGGTGATAATTTTCTCCTTTGCCAGATTTGTCGTGCAAATCTCTGCCTACGATATAGCCTTCCATGCCGATTAGTGGCTTTATTTTTTCTTTAGTGCATTCTTTGTAGAATTCGATTGCTCCATACATAGCCCCATGATCGGTAAGAGCCACAGCTGGCATATCGAACTGTTTGACCGCTCTTACCAGGTTTTTGATTTTAGAGAGGCCATCTAAAAGTGAGTACTCGGAGTGGACATGGAGGTGAACAAAATTTGATGACATAGACTCTTTTGTTATCAGCGGACTAGCCGCAGTTTCAGATTTGGTTGAGATTTAATTCTCTTTCAATCACTTTTACTCTTTTGCGGAGATCGATCATCTCTCTATCGAAAAAGTTTATTATGAGTTTTATATCCTTGTTCACCTTACGCAAGGTTGACTGAATAGGCTTGATGTTTATTTTAAATCTTTCGTCAAACTTATTTTCAAACATCTCGCCAATTTTTTTGAGATCTTGGTATGTCAGCATGATGCAATAATGACATTTATTAATTTTTGGGTCAAGGGGACGTCGATATTTCCGAGCTCTTTTTTTATCTGACCTAAGAGAAATCCCATAACTTGAATTTTACCGGCTTTAATATCTGCAATAGCTTTGGGATTGGCTGCGATAACTCTTTCGGCAACTGATCGAGTATCTTCTGAAGATGGGAAAGATGATTCTGATTTAGAAGGGCGTTTGTTGACTATAGAGTCGGCGTTGGCTTTTGAAGGTTTTTTCATAAATTCGTTAAACATTTTCTCATCGGCGGCAATTATTTTGACGTAATTTTCACTGAGTCCTAAATTGAGAAGGTCTTGGCGAATACGGGATGGCAACTTAGGTAGTTGGGATCGCCAGGTCTCGATTTGCTCAGTGGTGAATTGAATGGGGGGAATGTCCGGCTCGGGGAAATATCGATAATCGTGTGCGGCTTCTTTGCTTCGTTGACCAACCGTTTCCCCCTTGGTCTCACTAAACCCTCTGGTTTCTTGTTTGGGATTCACGCCTGACTCCAAGAGGCGTGATTGGCGAGTGATTTCGAACTCGATGGCTTTCTTGATAAAACGAAAAGAATTAACGTTTTTGATTTCAACTTTGTAGTTGGGTAAATCAGCTGAGTTGGTGGGGCGGACGGAGATATTTGCTTCTAGGCGCATGGAGCCTTTTTCCATATCAGCAGCCGATATTTTCAGAGTTCTAATGATTGATTGGAGTTCTTTGAGAAAAACGTCTGAATCCTGCACACTTTCAAAGTCTGGTTCAGTGACCACCTCGACTAATGGGACCCCCGAGCGATTAAAGTCAATAAGGGTTTTTCCTGCTTGGTGGAGCAACTTGCCTGTATCTTCTTCCAGATGCACTCGGGTAATTTTGTGACCCAATAGCTCACCGTGGTGACAAAACGGTTGGTCGTATTGGCTGATCTGATAGCCTTTGGGAAGGTCAGGGTAAAAATAGTTTTTGCGGTCGAATTTGGAAGTAAGGTTAATTTGGCAACCCAAGGCCAAACCTAATTTAATACACCACTCAATGGCCTTGGCGTTGGGTACAGGTAAAGCGCCGGGTAGGCCCAGACAGACCGGGCAGGTTTGAGTGTTGGGGGGTTTGCCAAAATGGTCGGCAGGACACCCGCAAAACATTTTGGAATTAGTCGCCAGCTCGATGTGGACCTCAAAACCTATAACTGGTTGCCAACTGGTCATATATTCGGTTTTTGTAAATGCCAGTTGGTAGCTAATTGAAACTGATTGGCTATTTGGAGAACAAGACTTTCTGAAAACTGGGTGCCAATAAGCCCGAAACTGATGGGAAGGCCTGATATAAATCCGCAAGGGATTGATACACCGGTTAGCCCGGCAATACTGGATGGCTCTACCAAGACGTCCTGCATTTCGCCAAACATGGGTTCGTTCGCAGTGGCTCCTACTTTGAGAGCTGGTCCAGGAGACGCGGGATCAATTAATAAATCATATTTGTGAAATGCGCTATGAAAATCTTGGATAATTAATGTGCGCAACTTTTGGGCCTTGGAATAATACTGATCGTAATATCCTGAAGAAAGGGCGTAGGTGCCAAGCATTATTCTGCGCTTGGCCTCATCACCAAAATAAGTCCGGTCTCGGCCATAACGAATTCCATCATAACGAGCTAGGTTAGATGAAACCTCGCTTCTTTGAACAATAGTGTAAACGCCTATTGAATATTTAGGGTGGATGAGTGAGGTTTCTTCAACTTTGTGGCCAAGTTCTGTGAGTTTATTTACTGCCTCCAGTACCAATTTTTTTGCCTCTGGTTGCATAACATCCAGATATTCTTTGGGAATTCCAATCCTCAAGTGCTTAGCTCTTAGGTGCATAGAAATAGAATATGTGGGGACGGGCAATGGCGAAGTGGTGGCATCGAAGGGGTCGTGGCCAGCGATAATTTGAGTCAGAAGTGCGGCATCTTCGACGGTTTTGGTGATTGGACCTGGAGAGTCGGTGGAACTGGCCATAGCTATAACCCCGTAGCGACTAACTCGACCGTAAGTAGGTTTAAAACCGGTGGCTCCACACCACGCTGCCGGTTGGCGAATGGACCCGGCAGTTTCTGAGCCGATAGCTGCCGTGCACATGTCAGCGGCTATCGCTGCCGCTGATCCCCCCGACGAACCTCCTGGTAAATAATCTGTGTTCCACGGATTTTTGGTGGATCCATAATCTGAAGTTTCAGTCGAAGAACCGTGAGCCCAGGCGTCCATGTTTGTTTTGCCCAGTATAATTGCTCCGGCCTCGATTAGTTTTTGCGTCACTGTGGATTCGTAGTGTGGCAGATACTCGTCCAAGACTTTTGAAGAAGCGGTTGTAGGCATGCCGATGGTGAGAAAATTATCTTTAACTGCGACAGGTATGCCACCGAGAGGTAAAGTGACATCTGCCTTTTGAGCTTGGGATAGTGCTTCCGAATTTATGTGGAGAAAGGCATGAATTTTTTTATCATGTTTTACTATTTGATCTAGACAAGATTTAACCAGTTCGACACTGGAAAATTTCCTTTTTTTCAGACCATCTCGAGCATGAATTAGGGACAATTTATTCATTATCGAAAATGGCTGGGACGACGAAATAACCATTGTTTGACGAAGGTGGAGGGAGAATCCGGCTAGTGTCAATTTCATCCTGGTGGACTACATTGACCAAGCCTGTGACTTGGGATGTGGGTTCGACTCCGGAAGTGTCCAGTTCGTTGATGATATTTACTGTCTTGAGAGTCTCTTCGAATTGTTCCTGAAACTTTTTCTCATCCCCGGGTTTAAGTATTAAATTGGCCAGTTTGGCCACATGCGCCACGTCCATGACCCTTAGTTTAGCACGATTTTGTCGTTGGAGACGGTAACATGGATGGTGGACCCGGATTTAGCGCGGCCTTCGATAATGCGGAGGGCCAGTTCATCCAAGATGTGGTCTTGAATTGCGCGTTTGAGGGGACGGGCACCGAAGCCCGGGTCGTAGCCCAGCTCTGCCAGGAGATGTTTGGCCTCCTGGGACACATCCAGCCTTAAATTTTGATCAGTGAGTCTTTTTTGTACTCGATCTAATTGAAGATCAACAATTTGCTCAATTTTACTTTTTGAGAGCGAATCAAAAACTATTATTTGATCAATACGATTGAGAAACTCGGGACGAAAAGTTTGACGCAGTAAGTTATTTAGTTGATCGTTGATCGCCACTTGGTCTTTTTCAGATCGAATCAAATCCGAACCCAAGTTGGAAGTCATGATGATTATCGTGTTCTTGAAATTGATTATCCGACCCTTGCCGTCCGTAAGTCGTCCGTCGTCGAGAACTTGCAGGAAGAGGTTAAATACGTCGTGATGAGCTTTTTCTGTCTCGTCGAAAAGAATTACAGAATAGGGCCGACGACGAACTGCCTCTGTGAGCTGCCCACCTTCTTCGTAACCTACGTAGCCTGGGGGTGAACCGATGAGACGCGCCACCGAGTGTGATTCCTGATATTCAGAGAGATCGATACGGATTAAGGCTGATTCGTCATTGAATAAAGTCTCGGCGAGGGCTTTTGCTAACTCGGTCTTGCCCACGCCGGTCGGGCCCAAAAAAATGAATGAGGCTATAGGCCGGTTTTGATCAGAAATGCCGGCTCGGGAACGACGAATAGCATTCGAGACTCCAATAATGGCTTCTTTTTGGCCAATTACCCGTTTGCCTAGTTCAATTTCTAGGTGAGACAGTTTGTCTTTCTCCGAGGAAACCAGGCGTGTCGCCGATACGCCGGTCCAGCGGGAAACTACGGAGGCAATGTCCTCTTCGGTGACTTCTTCGCGTAATATCCTCTTTTCAGCTGGTATGGACTGCCATTTCTTTTCAGCCTCTTTGAGCCGGCTTTCTAATTGTGGTAGCTGACCGTATTTGATTTCGGCGGCTTTTTCCAGCTCGACCTGGCGTTCTGCCTGTTCCAGTTCTACACGCAGCCGGTCACGGGTTTCTTTTAGATTTTGGATGGATTTGATGATGTCTTTTTGGCTTTTCCAGGCCAGTTCCTCCTGAGAAAGCTGCTCTTTCAGATTGGCTAACTCACGGCCAAGCGAGACTTGGCGGTTGTGAGCTGAGTCAGTCTTTTCCCGCTTAAGAGCGGCTAACTCGATCTCAATTTGGGTGCTTCGACGTTTGAGGGTGTCTAAATGAGCCGGAAGCGAGTCTATGTCCATACGAAGGGAACTGGTGGCCTCGTCGATGAGGTCTATGGCTTTGTCTGGCAAGAACCGGTCAGGGACATAACGAATGGAAAGAGTGACGGCGGCTACAAGTGCATCGTCGGTGATGCGTACGCCGTGGTGCAATTCGTAGCGTTCCTTGAGCCCCCTGAGTATGGCTAGGCTGTCTTCGACCGATGGTTGGTCAATTAATACGGGTTGGAATCTTCTTTCCAATGCGGCATCTTTCTCGATGTGTTGGCGGTATTCTTTAACTGTTGTTGCGCCAATGGCGTGGAGAAGACCCCGGGCAAGTGCAGGTTTTAAAATGTTGGCGGCGTCGACAGCTCCTTCGGCAGCCCCGGCCCCAACCAGGGTGTGAAGCTCGTCCATGAAAAGAAGGTATTTGCCTTGGGCGGACTCTATCTCCTTTAGGACACTCTTTAGCCGGTCCTCGAACTCGCCTCTAAACTTACTGCCAGCCAAAAGGGATGCCAGGTCAAGAGATACCAGACGTTTATTTTTGAGAGTTTCTGGAACATCTCCGGCTACAATGCGCTGGGCCAGCCCTTCGACTATTGCAGTCTTGCCCACCCCCGGATCCCCAATTAAAACTGGATTGTTTTTGGTCCGGCGGGACAGGATTTGCATCACCCGGCGAATTTCACCATCGCGGCCAATAACAGGGTCTAATTTTCCGGACGATGCTAGGGCTGTCATGTCGTGGGTATACTTCTCAAGCACGTTGTAACGGGCATCTGGGTCTTCGGTGTCAGCTTTTTGTGATCCACGGAGCAACATTATGGAGTCGGCAATGTTTTTGGGCTGTAATTGGTACTCTTTGAGAATTGGTGATACTTGGCAGTCAGTCGAAATGAGTGCTAAAAGAAGATGTTCCCGGGAGATATATTCATCGCTTAGCTTTTTTGTCTGATTTAAAGCCTCTTTTAGCACTTGTTGCAGTTCGTAACTCGTTTGAAGGGGTTGGTTGGGGTCGGTTTGAGGAAGTGATGAGACTAAAGTTTCCAGTTTTTCAATAAGGTCGCTAATTTTAAGCCCCCTGTTTTTTAGAACCTGGACCACAATGCTGTCGAAGTCCGTTAGGAGGGCTAAAAGAACGTGAACAGAGCCAATTTCTGGATTATGGTGTTCTTTGGCCAGTTGAGTCGCGTCAACTAGAGTTTCTTGAGACTTGAGTGTGAGTTTGTTTGAGTCCATAGGAGGCGGTGTAATTAAAGTGTAACAAATACCTGTTGGCAGTCAAGGGGAGAGTCTGATACCAAGAGTGCTAATTAATGTTTTCACGACCGTGGACTTTTAATTAATCTTATAATCCTATAGAATTGGTGGATGACTGAACCTCGTGATAGGTTTGCATACTTAGCCGGACGAGTAGTGCCGATGGGGTTTGCTAGTGGAGTATCTTGTGGTCTTGCGTTTTATAGCGAATTTATCCAGGGGCATGTAGCACACTACTGGAAAATTTATCGTACTTTGGGAGAAGGTGTTGCGAATTTTGCAATTGGGCAAATGGGTGATGTTCTAGGTCCTGTAGGAGCAGCATTGATGACGACAACAATCTTCACGGCTATGAGTTCCATTATTGACATGCCAACAGAATTTAGAATCAAAATCAATAAAAAGCTAGCTTACGTAGCTGCATATTCTGGAATGGCTTTTGGTTTAATCGGGATAGCTCAGGAAATTTCTAATTTCAATTTGACTTCGGAACGACTGAAAATGTGTGTTAACCCGAATTATTTATGTCGAGGAGATGTGCTTGATCTGTTAAGTTTCTCTGCCCCAATAATTGCTGGTGGAATATTTCTTTCGAGGATGGGGGGCAATAAAGTAGTCAACAAGGATTAAAGCATGGACTCCAAAGTCTTAATGCGATCGGCTAGGGGTGGGTGGGTGTTGAAGAGGCCGGCGAACCAACCGATTGCATCATGACCTTGCCTGCCGGCAGGCAGGTTTCTGAGAGGATTGACGATATAAAGGTGGGCAGTGGCTTTGTTGGCGGCTTCCAATGGCTCACGATCGTTCCCTAGCTTTTTGAGGGCGGAGATCAAGCCACTTGGCTGGCGGGTGAGTTTAACTGAGCTGGCGTCGGCTAAAAACTCCCGACGACGAGAAATAGCAAGTTGAATCAGCTGGGAAATAATGGGTGAAAGAAGTGCAAATAGCATACCTACTATTATGAAGATGGCTCCGGATCCACGCGACTCTCGGTCTCGACCTCTGTCACCATACCAACTAGCACGGATGAACCAGTCTCCCAAAAGAGTAATAATTCCCACTAGAACCGTGACTATTGACATGAGGCGGATGTCGTAGTTGGCGACGTGAGAGAGTTCATGACCAATAACACCTTCTAGTTCGGTGCGGTCTAATCGGGTAAGGATGCCGGTGGTGGCACAAACTACGGCGTGGGCCGGATCACGGCCGGTGGCGAAGGCATTCATGGCCGTGTCTTCAATAATATACAGTCTGGGCATGGGCAACCCGGCGGCTAATGCCAAATTCTCTGTAACTGAGTAGAAAATGAAGTCTTTCCTTTTGTCGGCCGGCCGGGCGCCGGAAAGACCTAATATAATTTTGTCGCTCCAGTAATACGAGGCAAAGCTTAAAAGACCCGAAATAACTAGGGCAATACCTGTAAGTTCCAGACCTGATGAATAGTAGCCGTAATAAGCAGCCAGTCCTCGGCTAATGAAATATGAAGCTAGGACGATAAACAGTATAAAGAATACGATAATTAGCGCACTCTTGCGCTTGTTCGCGTCGACTGATTCGTAGACATTGAGCATGTTACAAATTCACCTTGGGTGTTTTTGTTTCGGCTTCAGACACTTCTAAATGTGCCCCAGACACGGGAGTATCCAGACCTTTTTCGGGAGTAAAGCCAAATGAATTGGCGACCAGGTTAGTCGGGAAAGTAGCCAATTTGATATTGTAGTCGGCGACGATGTCTATTAGAGTCCGGCGGGAATACATGACTTTATCCGAGGTGTCCCTCAGCTCGTCCATGAGTCGGGTGATAACGTCCGTTCCTTTTAATTGGGGGTTGCTTTCAACGACTACTTGAAGCTTGGGTAATAGCTCGGCTACTTTTTGTGAGGCATCTTTACCCGAATCCACCATTTTTCTGGCGTCAGACAACATCTTTAAAATGTCTTTCTCGTGCTTGAGATAGGCTTTGGCTGATTCCTCCAGATTGGGAATCAATTCCGATTGGCGCTTAAGTTGGTTTCCGATTTCTTGGATAGAAGCCTTGATGCGAGTCCTGAGCGAGATGAGGTCGTTGTATACGCCGATGACAAAAAAAGCGAGTACGACAGCAATAATGAGTAGTATGAATGGCAATGACAAGATAATCACCTCCTAACACAATAATTTTCGCATACCTGTCAAAGGTAGTGTATTGACTATATCATTTCTGGTGCACCAAGCGCGACGGGCAACTGAGACTCCATAACGCATGTAGTCTAAATGGTCTGCGGAGTGACTGTCGGTGTCGATGACTATTTTTACTCCAGATTTCACCGCTTCGTGAGCCAGAACGTCGGGTAAGTCTAATCGATTGGGCCAGCCATCAATTTCCAACCACTTGCCGTTTTTAAGACAAAAATCAAAAATTTGATCCCAGTCAAGTTCTATACCTTCCCTTTCATTTAAGAGCCTGGCCGTGGGATGGGCAAAAAACTTTACTTTGGGGTGATCAAGAGCGGCGAGTACGCGTTTGGTCATATCGCTTTTGTTTTGACGAAAGCTGCTGTGAACGGAAACACAAGCATAATCGAGCATTGACAAACATTTGTCAGGCAAGGCGCGCTTACCACCCGGCTGGATGTCAATTTCCATCCCGTTGAATATGTGAATACTGTCATGAAAAGAATGAACAATTTCTGTCTTCTTTTTAATTAACTCCTCGATTTTTCCTTCGGTGTGACCAGATACAGCTGGATTGTGTTCCGTAAGCCCAATGTATTCGTATCCTAATTGTTTGGCTTTTTCGGCAAGTTCTCTAAGCGTACTTTCACCAAGATCATGGCTGGGCTCTACATCTATGTTGCTGTGAATTTGTAGATCTCCTCTGATGTCAGCAAGTTCTACAAGCTTGGGAATTTTGTGTGTAAGCGCCAGTTGAATTTCATTTTCGCCTTCGCGCAGTTCGGGGGGGATCCAATCTAGACCAAGAAAGTTGTAGAATTTTTGTTCGGATTCAAATTGGACAACTTTGCCTGCTCTTTTTATGCCGTGTTCGGATAAAGAGAGTCCTTTTTTGAGAGCGTATTCGCGTAAGAGAATATTGTGATGCTTAGAACCGGTAAAATGCTGGAGAAGCGAGCCGTAGGCTTGAGATGGCTGAACCATGAGATCGACTTGGTACTCGTTGGGAAGAGTGAGTGACGCGGTCTGTGTTCCGGCTTCCAAAACCCGTGATTTCTGGGGGTATTTTGTGAAGTGTTCGATGACGGCTCGAGCGTCGTCTGATGCAACCGACAAATCGATGTCCCCTACGGTGCTGGCTTGACGGCGTAGGCTGCCTAAGGCGTTAATTTTTTCCACTTGGGGAATTTTCTCCATCCAGTTTTGAATGGAATCAGCGATTGTCTGGGCGGTGTTTAAGAGAAGTCGCTTTGAGCGGCCTTTTTGTTCGATGATTCCGGTGAGGATTTTGGCTTGGGAATCCTCTCCAAACCCCTCTATCAAGGCCACCTGGCCCTTCTTGGCGGCTTTTTCCAGCTTGGAGATAGCGGAGTGAGCCGAGGTAATTCCTAGAGCCTTGCATAGCTTTAGGGCATTTTTGGGCCCAACTCCGGGAATGTCTAATAATTCAAACAGTGCGGGGGGGAATTCTTTGAGGATGCTATCAAAATGGCGGACTTTGCCTGTTCGAAACAGTTCGTCCAGATGCGAGGCTATAGACTCCCCTACTCCAGGCAGGCTTGCCAACTCATTATCGTCCCACAAGTCCTTGGCCTCGGAAGACGAGTGTTCGATGGCGTCGGCTGCCCGCTCGTAGGCTATTTGGCGGAAGCGGTTGTCGCCCGGAGTCAATTCCAAAGCAGCTGCCACAGCCCGCAAGAGTTGAGCTATTTGTAAATTGGTCATGTTACGGTTGACTTTCATGAAAGAATGATAGTATTGAGTTACCTACCCCGTGTGTTTATATGCGGGGTCTTTTTTATGTTTTCGTTTTCTTATTAGGTATAGGTTAGCCAAGTGAACATTTCTCTTCCCTCGCTGAATATTATCAAAGTTTTATAGTAAAATGAACTGGGTTGAGGCTGTAGCTCAGCTGGTTAGCGCGGTCCGGTGTAACACCGGACAGGTCGCGGGTATATTATCATGTTAGCAGTGCCTCCCTGCGTGTATGTCCTAAAAAGTTTGAAAAGTAGGAAGTTTATTGAAAGTTTGATTTAACCTGGTCAGCTGGAGAAAAGTTTCGGGGACTTGATGTAAAATATGGTTGTTTGGGGTCGTAGCGCAGCTGGTTAGCGCGTCTCCCTGTCAAGGAGAAGGTCGCGGGTTCGAATCCCGTCGGCCCCGCTGATTACGTAAAGAAGTCCAGAGACTTAACAAAAACAGACAACGGCTGTCCTATTTTTCTTTGCCAAAGTTGAGCTAATTCGTCATTTGTCATTTCAGACCTGTATTTACCGGAAACTTCGTCTATTTGTAAGGACTCCAGAGGATACCCATTCATCGTTTTGCTACTTGGATTACTCACAAAAGTGGTTTTATAGCCAAATGTAGCTTCACCTAATTTACCATCAGGAGCTGCAACACAAACTCCATACTCCCACCTCGCTTCAGCTGATCCTCCTAATTCTTTGACTAATTGTGAGTAGTATTTAATCATTTCCTCATCTGTGGGTTTACCAACTACTCCCGCAATTCTTCTAACATTTAATCCTGGTTGCCTTGGATCGCCATCTAATTTGTCAAAAAACAGGGTGTTATCTATGGAAAGAACAACCTTACCCAAAGCTTTAGCAAATGCTAATGCTTTTTTTCTGGCGTTATCTAACGCAGTTGCCCCATCTTCAATTACTTCTGGTAATAAATCTTTGTTTTCAACTCCAACCACAGATATTCCTACGTTGGACAAAGCTCCTCCAATTTGATCAATTTTAGCTTGGTTTGTTGTTGCCATCAATATCTCTCTCATATCTTTTAAGAATAATAGCACTTAAATATCCAAGGCTAAACTTGGCTTTATCCATAGTTTTGATTGATAGCTGTGAAGAATACTTTTGTTATACCTGTAGAAGTGGCTAACATAGTCCACAAGTCGCCGCAGTTTGAGACTTGATAATTGAATGATAAGTGGTATATTGCAGTCAATCTTCTGCCCAGGAAGGAAATATTGAATCCAATAGGTAAAAATAGGTGGCTGGGGGGAATAATAATCGGCGTGGGGGTATTGCTTTTGGTTAGCTATTTTAGGTCCATAAACCGTCCGGCTGGGGAATCAGTGTCCTCGACGGCCACGGAATCTGTGTTGGGTGAGGGAGAATTGCCCGGTCTGGATCAGTTGCCAGCGGATTATGTAATCCAAGAGGGTGACAGCTTGTGGACTATTTCTGAAAGGGTCTACGGCACGGGGTACAACTGGGTGGACATACAGGCGGCCAATAAGCAGATGATACCAAACGCCAACTTGTTATATGTGGGCACTAAAATTGTTTTACCAAAGGTGGACCCCAAGACTGTCGAGCATGTGACGGTGGCCGGGGATACCCTGTGGGGAGTGGCCCAAAGGTATTGCGGTAGTGGTTTTGACTGGCCCGCGCTTGCTGACGCTAATGGAATAACCGACCCACAGAAGCTGGAAATAGGGACTGTATTGACTGTGGTCTGCAAATGAAGTGTAAAATGTAATGTAGTTTTTCTACACTGTGCGGGAGTAGTTCAGCGGTAGAATGTCTGCTTCCCAAGCAGAAGGTCGCGGGTTCAAGTCCCGTCTCCCGCTCCGACCTTTTGGTTATTTGTGAGCCGGGGGTGGGAAAGCATTGCCCCGCCTGCCAAGGCCTTGAGCCAACGGGGGGAATCGAACCCTCAACCGACGGTTTACGATACCGTTGCTCTACCGTTGAGCTACGTTGGCATGTGGCGGGCAGGTCTACCCTGAGCTACCCCGGCACTTCTACTTCGCTCAGCGTAAACTGAGTGTTACAATTTTATCACCAAGATGTACAGAAGTAGATTGCAAAGAGTCGAAGAAAACAGGAATTTACAAAAGTCTGTGTGGCTGGTGCTGGCAATAGTGGGAATTATGGGACTTTTGGCCGTATATGGGTTGCCTCTTCTCGTCAGATCGGCTGTGTGGTTTGGGAATATGAGGGCAAATAGCTCCAACCGGGACAAATCAGATTTAATCCCTCCTGGACCGCCATTTCTAATTATTACCTATACGGCTACCAATAGTGCTCAACTGTTGATCAGGGGGACAGCAGAACCGAAGTCCAGCGTATTTTTTACTCTCAATTTTCAGCCTGCTGGCAAAACGGGAGTGGGTGATGAGGGGGTTTTTGAATATGACGGCATTATTTTGGACGAAGGTAACAATGCCATTTCGGCCGTGGCGGTGGATGAAGAAGGAAATAGAAGCCAGCCGTCTAAATCGTTAGGTGTGTGGTATGCCAATAAAGCTCCGGACTTGACCGTGGATACACCGGTCGATGGACAAAAGTTTTTTGGAAGTAACAGTAGAATTGAAATAAAAGGAGTGGTTGCTCTTCAAACAAAATTGACTATTAACAACCGAATAATGATTGTGGGTGGTGATGGGAAATTTTCAACTTTTTATGGTTTGACCGAGGGGGAAAATACACTAGTGTTTCAAGCTGAAGATCAGGCTGGAAATCAGACCAGGAAAGAAATTAAAGTCTCTTATAACCGCTAGGCCGGTTGGTGTTTGAGTTCTTCCCCCAGCATAAGTGCCAGCCAGAACATGACATAAGGGTAAAATAGGGAGTTGAGAAAAAAGCTGTGAAAAAGGAGGGGGATAAGGTAATATCGCAGGCCCGAATAGGAAAATAGATGCCTGAGATAGTAAAGATAAGCTGTCAGGCCGACCATTCCGGTAGTGGCGGCTACAAAAAGCAGCGATGAGTCGGCACCTGCTCCGGCGTGAGATTTGAGCCATTTTGAATCTGGTTCTATTTTGTACGCTCTTTGCGCGTAGCGATAAGTATTAAAACCAACTCCTAATATGGGATTTTGAAAGAAAATAATCAGCGAATTTTTCCAACTGTCGAATCTGGCGGATACCGAAAATTTCCTTTCTAATTTCACACCGTCTCCATCAGAGGCCCGGGGCAAAATGGGTATAGTAATTGCTAAAAGAAGAGTTGTAGCCAAAAAAAACTTGATTGAGCGGCGGCGCCAGGAGATATAGGCCATGGCGGCCAGATACCCGAGATAGCTGCTTCTAGAGTAGGTGAAGGCGAAGGCGAGATAATTGATGCCCCAAAGTAAGGTTCTGACAATTTGGGAGTGGATACGAGGTTTGATTGTAAAAAATACCAGTGAAAAGACTAAGAGCAATCCTGTAAATCCGGGGTCCAAAAACGACCCGACGACCCGATAATAGTGGGGGTCCCACTCGGCTACGGCAAGATGGCGTATGTCCGGTTGCCACAAATACTGGGCAACGCTCACTATGATTATTACCAGACAGACTATCAATGGAAGGTGGCGGCCTTTGGGAGAGTTTTGAAGAATTCGGGAGAAGAAGGGAAAAAAACCATAAGCGGCCCAGCGCAAAATATACAGACTACCCACGAGTAACGCGGCCGGACCATATCGACTGCCGCTAACCAACAACGTTAGGATGGCAACGGCTAGAAATGCCAGGACAGTTTTTGAGTATTTAGAGTCGCGATTTTGGGTAACGACACCAATTACCAGTCCGGATACGATAATTGCCAGAACGGCGAGATCGATTATGGTGGCGTGGATGTCGTCTCGGAGAAAAGGGATTTTATAGATGTTGCCGATTGCTGAGGCGACAATAATTATAATGGAGCTTAGATAAACCCAGATGTTGATTGCGATTTTACGCATCTATTGAAATCCCTTTGCTTATTAAATAAAGCTTGCCCCGGGTAAGGAATGTGTGAAAGGCCATAACCATGGCGCAAATAAAACCGGCAGTACCATCGGCAAATCCCAATTTCCAAATCCCAAGATGCAAAAATTTGAGAATTGGGTAGAAAATAATTTGGGCAAGGCTTGACTTCTGACCAAGTTCGCGGAGCTCTTGAGCGCGAAGGGAAGAATAAAAATTTATTTTACTCAAGAATTTATATAGAGACGGATGGGGATAATGGGTGAGAAGATTTTTCAACTCTCCCACTCTGCCTTCTATGACCCAGGTTTCATGAACTTTGCCAGTCCAACGGCCCATGCCGATTCGACCTAAACGAATGAGGCTAGCACGCGAGTCACCAGCTTTAAGTCGCTTGCCCCACATGACATCCTCTCTTTTGAGAAAATAGGCGTGAAACAGAGGGTTTTTGAGCTCTTTGGAGATTTCTTCGGCCAAATTTGGGGTGACTACTTCGTCGGCGTCTACAAATAAGGCCCAGCCGGATTTGATTTGGGATAGAGCAAAGTTACGCTGACTGGCAAAGTTGCCGGCTAAGGCATGGGAAACAACTTTGACTTTGTACTTTTGAGCAACTTGAATAGTGTTGTCGGTTGAATTGTCATCGATGACCAAAATAGCATCACAAAATTTTAATGATTTCAGGCTGCGGGGAAGGATTTGGGCTTCGTTTCTAGCCAGGACAACAGCGGTAAGCATGAGGTCATTTTAACACTCGAAAGGTCTGATCAGATTCGTTTATTTCGAACTGGGAATATCGTCCGGCTGGGTCTTGGAATCTCGATAGCCACCAAATGAAATATTCATACGGGGCGGAAGTAGTTTTGTATTCGCTGTTTACACCGGTCATTTTTATTTGGGGAGTATTGGTTGAGCTGATAGCGAAAATTTGGCGGGCAAGATCCAGATGAAGTTTATAAGAGTTTGAGGAGATGAATTGGCGGTGAAGCAGATTATTTAAGATAAATACAGCGCAAATGAGAAGGGCAGCTTTCCGTGGCAGTAATTTCAAAATCCCGGCAAGAGCCAGAAACATAGGAGCGATAAGGACCATGATATAGGCGTAAGAGCCGCCGCTGACGGCTGTGAAACCGGAAAAGACTTGTTTGACCAGCCAGGCGAATATTCCTAAAGTTTGAATGGGTCCAGACAAGATGAGTGGGGAGATACCGAACAGGAACACAGCCAGGTATTTAAATCTAAATTTTGAGCCTACAACGGCAACGTAAATCGGCCAGAAAATAAAAGTTAATAGATGAAGTTGATATAGAAACGCTAGAAATAATGCGGCGATTGTAAACCGATGATGAAATAATGCAGTTAAAAAAATGAGTGTAAATAGTGGGATGGGGGCTGTGTGATAGGAAAAGCGGGACTGATAAATAAAAAATGGCCAAGTAGCTAGAACGGCCGAAGAAAGGAGGGCCGGCAAGAGTCCAAAGAATCTTTTGGCTAGAAAGTAAAATAAAATTACCGATAGAAATCCAAAAGTGATGGTTAGGTAGGATCCGAAAACGGGGTTGAAACTACCCAGAACCAAGGCGGGAATCAGCAGATAAGTAAACACGGCTCCCTGGTGCAGCCAAGTAATACTTGTGGTTACTCCTAATAGTGGAAGTTTACCAGTAAGTAAGGCATCCCTGGCCGAGATAAAAAACCAGGCCTGATCGCCTATAAACTGAGTGCTCTCGTTGAACTTCCAAAGAAGGAGTGTGAGACTGCTAGATAGAATAATTGCCAGGGAAGCAGATTTTAGGGAGAGATGGGCGAAAAACTCTACAACAAGGGCCGAGAAAAATCCAAAGTGCTTACGAAAATAATAGAAGCGGCTGGATGCAAAGATGTGTTTTATATAAGCGGATTCGGGTGTGCTTTTACCGCCGTGATGAACAATCTTTGCTTGGGGCAAAAGATAAACATCGTATCCCAGATCATTGACCCTTTTACACAGATCAGATTCCTCGAAATACATGAAGAATTTGGGATCGAAACCGTGAATTTTTTTGAAAATAGACTTTCTAATAACGAAGGCTGTTCCCGGAACTACTCCAACTTGGGTGGGTTTGTCTAATTTTTTGGTTTCGATCCAGTAGTTTTTGGAAATTGGATTTTGGGGCCAAAGTTTGTTTAGGAATGATAGGGCGAAAATGCCCCGAATTGGAGTGAGGGTACTGCTGCCAACCGACTCATATAACTGGCTATTGGGGCGAACCAGGACGGGTGAGGCGATGGCTGCATTGGGGTGCGAGTCGAGAAAATTTACTAACGTATCTAGTGTGTCCGGAAATATTTGGGTGTCAGGATTTAGGAAAAAAAGATATTCCCCACGGGCCTTTTGGTAACCTTGGTTGTTAGCAGCGCCGAAACCGATATTGTTCGAATCGTTGTCGATGGCAATAAATTCATAATCTTTAAAATGACTGTGACGGAGTGAGTCCTTGAGCGAGTCTACAAAAGCCTGGGAATGGTAGTTGACGGTAATGATTGATAACTTAGACATGGAGAAGAGCTTTGTCTAATATTTTCATATGCTGACCCCATGTAAAATGTTTGACAACATGACGACGGCCGGCTAGTCCCATTTGCCTGGCTTTAGCGGGATGGTGTATCAAGTAGAGTAACTTTTTGGCAAATGCCTCGGGAGATCTGGGTAGTAACCAGCCGGTAACATCGTCAACTACAGTCTCTTTGAAACCACCTTCGGCCACCGCCAGTACTGGGGTACCACAGGCCATGGACTCGATGGGCGCTAGTCCAAAAGGCTCATT